>CAZRGL010000234.1:13969-15509 GCA_964599485.1 uncultured Polyangiaceae bacterium | reverse complement strand
GCTCACGTTTGGCCCGAGGGTGCTCGATGCGGGGCTTGCGGTGGCGGCGGCGCTCACGTTTGGCCCGAGGGTGCTCGATGCGGGGCTTGCGGTGGCGGCGGCGCTCGCGTTTGGCGCGCGGATGATCGAAGCGGGGCTTGCGCGGGCGGCGGCTCTTGTGGGTCGCTTGCCTATGGTGGCGACGGCGATGCCGACGATGAGAGGCGGTGTGCTGCGACTGCCGACGAGCCCGGCGGGCGTGAGCACGTGCACGATATCGCACGTATTGATGGTGATCGCGATGCAGCAATCGAACCGGCACGATGCTGCTATGCACGTGCACGCGGGCTCCACCAAAAATGGTCGACCGGTACCAGATGCCACTTTCGAAGTGCCAATAGAACCCATCGCAGTGGTAGACAGCCACGTCATGGTTGGTCACGACGGAGATGCCCGGCTCGATGATGACGAGCTCTGGCTCGGTGTAGTAAACGTCGGGGGTGGCTACGTATGCGGCGCCATAAACGCGGGAGCCGCAACCAGTAAGCCACAAAGCAAAGAGGCAGGCCGCAAATAGCTGATACGGCCGAAGCGAATGACTCATTTCTGATCCTCCTGTTGGGTCGTTGAAAACGTGCTTCTTGCCGACGTCGGGAATCCACGCGGAACCGCGCCAGCAGTGGGGATCACGTCAAGCAACCAACCATGCAGATTGCGTGCCGAAGCAGCGCGCCGGAGACGACAGCTACGGAACAGGCCAGCAGGCTCGATGGGTCGGGTGGTGGTGCAGGTGGCCTGGTAACGCGCAGGCGCTCTGGCCGGCGTGATCCGTTTCGACTGCGCAGATCTCGGTGGCGGCGGGGTCGCGTTTGAAGACGATGGTGTGCGACCAATGGCCCCAGACGTTCTTGGCGGTTTGGTTGCAGTAGTTGCAGCCAACGTCGTTGGTCTCCCACCAACCTGTGGTCAGCTCGGTGGCGATATCCGACGGGGCACCCTGCACCGACAGCTGAAAGACCAACAAGCCGTTATCGCTGATCGGCCAATAGTTGTAGCTCTTGAAATAGCCTTCGCCGTTAGTCGTCACGGATTGGGGGATGTCGCCACCACCATTGTGAATGGTAGCCGGATCGGTCGAGTCGGCGTACTTGACGTCGATGACGGCGTTAGGAACGCCGACGTCGTTTTCGTCGAGGACGTAGATGTGAATCTCGTTGCCGTTGGTCGGCTGCTCGGCGCAAGACCATTGGTGGTTGGTCACCACCTTGAACACCCCATTGGTCAACGGCGGGCCAGCTGGTCGCTCGGTCACCGTGACCTTGCCCGAGATCTCTTCGGTCGTTCCGTCGATCAGACCCAGCAAACAAATGTCGCCGAGCTGCACGTCGGGAATGGCGAAGTAGTAGAGGGTGTCGCCGCCGCCCACCTTCAAGGTCGGCGACTCCAAGCTCATTCCGATCGCCCCGGTGACTTGCATCTGAAGCGAGGGCGCCTCGCTCGGCTTTGTGTTGTTTGTCGAACGCACAATCACGGTGAGCCTGTCGCCCCGGTGTGGCTGAGC
>CAZRGL010000234.1:13573-13959 GCA_964599485.1 uncultured Polyangiaceae bacterium | reverse complement strand
ACATCATCGCAGCGAGCGCCGGCGAGCTGGTCACCACCGGCTCGCAGTCGAACGGCGGCACGACCTGACCGCCTCCCGCGCCGCCACTGCCGCCGCTCGAGCCGCTCGTCGAGACGCCCCCACCCTGCCCGCCAGCACCGCTCGCCCCGCTGCCTGTTTGGGTGTGGGTCGAGGTGGCTTGCCCGCCAATGGTGCCGTCGCCGCAACCTGCTAGCAACAAGAGCGCGACTATCCAAGGCGAGCGAGACGCAACGCGCCTCGCCAGGCGGCTTCGAGGTGTAGACACTGCCGCGCGATTCTACCAGCCCGCGGTCTGGGGGGGGCGGGTGTGGGGGGCCGGCGGGGGGGGGGGGTGGGCCCCCCCCCCCCCCCCCCCCCCCCAGGGG
>CAZRGL010000234.1:0-13563 GCA_964599485.1 uncultured Polyangiaceae bacterium | reverse complement strand
TGGCCGGCGTTTTTGAGGGGGCGGGCCTGCAGGATGCTTGCCGCAACCCCCAGCCCAGACGCGCCCTTGGGCCCAGCAGTCTGGGCGGGGTTGATTTGTCCAATGATCTCCAAGGGCAGCTGGCTCGGAGCGTGGCGTTGGTCAACGGCACGACCGTTGCAGCTCAGTTCCTCATGACCAAATCCACTCAGAATCAAGCGCACGCGGCGCTGATAATTGGTGCCCTTTGCCTGACGGCGAGCTGCTCCGGCTGCGGTGCCAACCAAACCCCTACACCGACGACTGTTGCCACAGCGAGGGTGAGCCAGATCGACATCGTGGCCTCCCCGACCACAATCGCCCTGCAGGCCGACAAGCCCATCACCATCGCGCTGGGCATCCACGCGGTGGACAAGCTCGTGGCTCCGGCCTTGGCGGGGAAGAAGCTGGCCAACGCGTTGCTTCCTGGCGCCAGCCTCGAGTTCGAGTCCGACGGCACCGCATGGTTCTCCTACTCAGACGAGTTCGACGGCGACTACCGCGGCCGGCCGCGCTTCGGCGTTCCGATGCAAGAGGATCCGCAGACAGACGTCGAAGATCTGCTCGTGCTGCCGCCCCAGGCAGCCAAGCCGAAGTTCATGACCGACGCATACCGTTACGAAGCTGACTTCCTGCGCTTCTTGGGCGAGATGGATGACCTGTGGATTACCGGCGAGATAGTCTACAAGCTCGACTTCGGCATGCCGGTGCGTGCGCTGACGCTCGGCAGCCGTGACGGTCAGCACAAGACCTCCATAGGCGCCTGGGGCGGCCGCAAGATTCAAATCGCTGCATCGGCAGACGACCAGCAGTGGACCGACATGTGGGAGTCGAGCGGCGACCACGACGTGTTGTCGGTCGACGCCTCGCTGCCCAAAACACTGGTTGGCTCAACGACAATCTATCTGCGTGTGCGTGCGCTCGGCGAGAACCCTCTACACGCACTTCACTTGTCCGCCGAGCTCGACGCTACGGCGCTGCTGCCTGCTCTGAAGATCGCCCAAGGTGCGAGCACACTGCAATACACCGATGCCGAGACATCGAGCCACCAAGCCATCATCTACTGGGATGACGCCGCGGTCAGGCTTGGCCAAACGACCGCGCATGACTATCCGAGTGCTGCTCCCGAAGTGAACGAATCGAAGAGCGCCATCGTGGTCAGCTTTCCCAACAAGTCCTCCATAAGCTTCAGGCGCGATGCGGACGGCAACGTCACGGGTGTGAGCAGTCTGGTGGTTGACCAGGCCGAGGTCTTGTCTTTGCCAGATGTCGCTATCGCGCCGCCGCGCATCGACATTTTGGACGACGGCACGGTCGGCGGAGTCGCCGACTGGCCCAATTACCTCGCAGAGCGCAAGACGCTTGGCAAGTGGCCTGCCAAAGGGCAGCGCAAGCGGCGCAGCCTCAGCGCCGCCGGTGCGTACCTCGAGACAAAAATCAGTGGCAGCGTCGTGACCCTCCACACAAGGGTGAAGGACGGCGACAAGACCGCCTCGCTCGAATGGATTGTAGAGCCTGCGAGCAAAACGATCGCAGGTCGCGCCTACCAAGGGCTCAGCTACCGGATCCGCATCAGCGAACTGCCAGGGGCCGAACGAATCCACCTGATCGAGCCTGTTCGGGTGTGGTGGCAGGACCGAACCTTCTGGCAAACTTGGGGAAGGTTCTACGAGAACGACCTCGACTTCACAGTCCCGTTCCAGGTCGGCAAGAAATGGCTCTTTGGCGACGCCCAGCCACTGCTGTTCACCGCCGGCAGCCGCGGGTCCACAGTGAGTTTCTTCGACAAGCCAGTCGGCGCCCGAGGCTCACGCTCCTCCGATGCGGGCCGGCTGCTCAATCGACTCGAGCTGCCGCTGACCACGGGCTCGATTCGCGAGACGCCGCGCAAACAGTGGCTGTTTGCTGCCGGGAGCTTCGACTCGAAATGGGCCGCAATCGACGAGTGGACCCGGGCCTACGACGCCGTAGGCGATCACTACCGCACTGCAACCGGCCTGCCCGCCCCGACCCCTGTGCCCACTGTTTGGGCAGCCTTCGCGCCCGAGGAGGTGCTGCAGAGTTACCTTACCCAAGGCCCCCCCAAATTGGAGCAATCGTGGGCCTACAAGTTCGCCCACGACGAGCTGGTCCGCATAGCCAACAATGGCTTCAAACTGGTCCATTTCGATCAGCATTGGGACACCGACGCCGTGCACGCCGAAAGTGAAAAACTGCCAGGCGCAGAGTCCGGCTTTTCGGGCAACGCGCCTTGGAAGCTCGACGTCAACGCGGCCATCGGCGGCGAAAAGGGCATGCGCGAGATTGCCGACCAAGCGGCCAAGCTCGGCGTGACGGTGATCATGTGGATCCCGCCCGCGCACTTGTCCAATTCCTCGACGCTCTTGCGCGACAACCCCGGCTGGCTCAAGTGGCGCATCAACGGTACGCCCGAGGACGCCGGCTACGGCGACATCAGCGGCACCAGCCTCAATGGCGGCTGGTTCGATTATGCAACCGACCGCTTCGCCAAGGTGGCCGCCGCTACCAAGTTCCAGGGAGTCAACATCGACTCTTGGCTGACCTTCGCGATGTATGCCGACTTCAGCGAGGCCCAGCCCATTCCTCAACTCGACCGGGCCATCGAATTGCAGACCAAGCTTCACGCGGCCGGCCTGAGCAACATCGTGATCGAGGGCTGCGGCCCCTTCGGGATCTCGAGCGGCGCCTACGCCGGCGAGGCCTACAAGCACGGGCCGCCTGAGGCCAAGGCAATGGTCAAGGCAATCTTCGACCGGCAAGAGCACCACGAATACGGTCATTACCGTTACCTCGTGGACACCATCCCAGAGCCTGATAGTTATTATCGGACGCTCGCGTCGAAGGGCGCTCTGGCGCTCTGGACCATCAAAGATCTCGAGACGGCTGAGGCGGCAACGCGCAGCCGCATCGTGCAAGCCAACCGCGACTTCAACCGCGTCTCGGACAAGATGAAGCGACGGCGTTTGCTCGCTTCAGGCGACACGTGGCAAGGCGTCGAATGGCGCAGCGACAAGCCCAAACAGGTCGTCGTCTTCGCCTTCGAGTCCTTCAGCTACCAGCTCGACGGGCCGGCTTCAGTCGAAGATCTGACCGCTGGCAGTAAGGCGACACAGACCAAGCTCGAAACCAAGCCGATGCACACCTACCTCATCGAGCTGCAGTAGCTGGTTGGCTCAGTACCGACGGTCGTCAGCAGCGCTGGACGATGGCGCCGCCCTGAAGGCGCACGACGATTCCGCCAAACACGAGTTGGCCACCGACCACGATGGTGACCGCATCGCCACCGGGAAGGGCGCCTTCGATCGCGAATTCCAAGCCCGAGACCGTTTCATCGCGGTCTCGGGTCGGCATGAGTCGACCGTAGAGATCTGCTGACTTCACCTTACGAGTGGTGTTGCTGACGCGGAGCTCGATGGCAATGTCAGAGTTGCGCGCCGCACCAGTAGAACAGCGATGTCCTTCACTCGACAGCACGATGACGTGGTCCTTCAGGTGGGCGTAGATCGTCGCTTCGCGAACGGGGAACACGTGTTGTGAGTCAGGCTGCTTTCCGCCCACCGTCGAGGTCAGCCCAAGCGGCGTAGGCAATTCATGACGCGGCCTACTACCACACCAGCGTGCCGAGAGGGCGCCGCGCACGCGCCCCTCCGATCCCATGTCGAGGAGGTCGGTCCCAGCCGCCTGCAGCGTCGCGTCCAAATGGAGCCGGACATTCTTTCGATCGCCTGCCTTCACCTGAACCGAGCCGCTCCCGCGAACGCGGCTGCGACCCGACATCGTGCCGTCGAGCACATCCCAACGCTGCCTTCCGTCCGAACGAAACGTAGGGCCAACGAGCACGCTGGCAACCTCCCCGCCCCGATTCGCATCGAGCGCTGCGCACCTGTCCCGTCCGCTGCGAAAACTCACCCAAAACGACTCACCGCCTTGAGAAAACGCCAACGCCGAGCCCACCCGCACCGGCCGTTCGTCGCGGTTCATCCGCAGACGACCACCCGGAACCGCGTCACTGTTCGCAGGATGAGCGCCGGGCAGTCGCGGCAGCGGAGCTGGTGTGACCGAGGGAACCAGCAGCTTTGCGGGCGGAGGTGGGGCGACTGCTGCGGCTGAGGAAGTGTCGGTCGCTCGATCTGCTACAGGAGCGAGTGCAGTGGGCGATGGTTGCACGTCACGCGCAGGAGATGGCCTCGGCTTGTGACAGCCGAGACAAGCAACAACGAGCAAGACAACCCCTAGCCAATTCCCCATGGCACCACCCTACCCCGAACCACAGCCGACGACCGACTGTGCGGTGGCCATGACCACCGCCTGCATCATCAGGACGGTTGGCACAGGCCGATGTCCGGCAGGCCTTTCAGATTGATGTCGACGCACTGCTGCGCAGGGGGACACCACGCAGCGGCGAAAGTGCATGCGCCAAGCGAACTGGCTACGCCGTCGAGAGTTGACACGCTCAGCCGGCCGTGCCGACAAGGGAGTCTGCAACTGCCCACCAATACGAGGAAGACATCATGAGAGCGCTTTGTTTCGCTATTCTGATCGCCGCCGCTTCGCTGGCCACAGGCTGCGAGCCCCAAGGCTTGCGCGGTCGTTTCCCGACAACAGCCAGCCTCGAGCTCGACCGTGTCGTGCTCTACCGAAATGGCGTCGGCTACTTCGAGCGACGCGGACAAGTGGACAGCCACTCGCTGCGCATCAAGGTACGAAAGGATCAGATCAACGATCTGCTCAAGAGCCTGACCATCGTCGATCGCAAGACTGGCAAAGCGGTCAGCGTTTCGATGCCCCTCGATCCGCAAACCTGGGCGAACGCCGCATTGGCTTCGCTCTCGCCCGGCAACGGCAGCCTCGCCGAGGTGCTCGATTCGTTGCGCGGCGCCGAGGTCGTGCTGGCAACGACGCTAGGGAGCATCGAGGGCCGCATCGTTTTGGTCGAGCGTATCGAGCAGGAGCCCGATCCGACCACTTCCGGCAAGATGCGGGGAGCGGGCCCAGCACCAGCATTGGGTAGCGACCACAAAGTCACCCTGATGCAGGACAAACAGCTGCGTGTGGTGCGCCTTTCGAAGGTGCAGGGCGTCACCCTACAAGACGGCGACTTGGCGATGCAGTTTCATCGGCGGCTCGATGCCACCGCTGGCGAAGGGATGTTCCAACAGGTCGAGGTGGCCATTAGACTGGCTGGCAAAGACGCCCATGATCTGGTCGTCAGCTACGTGGTCGAAGCGCCGATGTGGAAGCCGACCTACCGCATCGTCCTTCCTGAGGGCGGCAAGGGTGACGCGCTGCTGCAAGCCTGGGCGGTGGTCGACAACACCAGCGGCGAGGACTGGAAGCAGGTCAAAATGTCGCTGACCGCCGGGGCGCCCATCGCCTTCCGCTACGACATGCACACCCCACGCAATGTCTACCGCGAGGACCTCTCCCACCGTGTTCATCGAAAGCGCGCCCGGGTGGCCATGGGCGAGACCAGCTACGTCGACGACGATGATGAGGACCCCAACACGGTGACCAAACCTGCCAACGAGCCTGCAGGCGACCTGTTCGACGGCCGGCCTTACGGGGCCAAAGCAGCCGCGACACCCAAACCTCGAAGTGCCGAGAGAGCACGCAAATACAAGTCCAAGAAGCGGCGGCGCAAGCGGGGCGGCAAGGGAACCGGAAAGCGCGGCTATTACCCTTCCGACCTCGATGCGCCGCCACCCGCGGAGCTACCGCCGGCCTTCGGCCTCGACAATCTAAAGCGGAGCACGGCCGCACGCGCCAAGGCTAGCCAGGTCAGTGGCCTGACGAGCTTCGACTTGGGTACTCGTGTCACCGTGCCCGACAGCAGCTCGACCATGGTCGCGGTGATCAACGAGCTCGTCCAGGGCGAAGAGACCTTCCTGTTCAAGCCAGGCGGCGCCGGGATCGGCTATGAAACGAACCCCTATCGCGTCGTGCGATTCAAGAACTCGACGCCTTTCGTCTTGGAGCCTGGCCCCATCAGCATCTACGCCGGCGGCAGCTTCGTCGGCGAGGGGATCAGTGAGACGGTCGGCGCAGCCAGCAGCGCCACCGTACCATTCGCGGTCGAGACCGGGATCATGGTTCAGCGAGAGAGCAAAGGGCTACCCGAAGAGCTCAAGCTCATCAAGATCGTACGAGGCGTCATTCATGTGCAGCGTTTCTATCAGCACAAGACCACCTGGAAGGTGCAGGCACAGACCAAGAAGAACGGCTTCACCGTATTGATTCGACACACCAGCATGGGCAGCAGGTACAAGCTGAAGCTGCGCCCGGAAGGCACCGAGGACTTGCCCGGCGCGTACCTCATTCCGGTCGCCGTGGCCGCCGGCAAGCTCAAGCACCAGATCGAGCTGGTGGAGCAGACCCCGGTGCGCACGACGCTATCGATATGGGACGGGCGTGCGGTCAAGCTCCTACAGAAACTGCTCGTTGCAACGACGCTGGGCGCGGTAGAGCGCGCCAAGCTCGAGCCCTTGGTCAAGCTCCGGCAGAACATCGGTAAAATCGACACGACCATCAACGGGCTCAAGCGCGAGAAGAGACAGTACGACCAGCGCGCCGACGAGACGCGCGAGAACCTCTACGCCATAGAAGGCGACAAGAGCGGCGCGGCAGGAAAGCTGCGACGTGACTTGCAGAAGCGGCTCGACGAGTTCACCAAAGCAGGTGACAAGGTCAGCTTGGATATCGCCAAGCTCAACCGCGAACGCTTGCAGATCAAGATCAAGCTCGAAGACGGCTTGAAGAACCTGAGCGTCGACGCACCTAGCAAATAGGGCCATCGACAGAAGAGTCCTTCCTGGCAGTGAACCCCACGAGCCGAAGCCCGGTCGCGCCTGTGGCGACCGGGCTCGAGGAAGAAAACGAGCATTGGTTCGCAGCTGGCCTCACTCGGCGTCAGCAGCTGAGGGAAGCTCGAGATAGGTCAAGAACCCCTCATCGTCTTCGCTGTATGGGTCCCCGTGGCCGGCGATGAGCAGACGGCTTCCAGCGCGGGCCGTGGCAGCAGTCGTCCGCGCGTTTTGTCGATCCAACTTGCCGCTGTAGAGATGCTCGCCAGAATCCGAGAGCAGCGCCACGAAGGTGTCGGTGCCGGGCGTCTTCAACACTGGGCCACCAAAGTCGAGCTCGCCAGCGAACGGACCGAGGGCGACCACGTCGGCTTGCGGTGTGATCAACAGATGGGTCACCTTCGCTGTTTGCCCGGCGTTGTTTTCAACCTTTGCGCGCTGTCGCCATTGGCGCTTGCCACCCTTGTTGTAGCGATCGACGAAGACCTGCTCACTCGCAAGCACGGGCTGTCCGTCGTCGTCGACGGTCAGCAGACCGCCCAGGACCACGTCGCCGGTTGACTCGTCGATGACAACCGAGCTGCACCAGTCAGGGCTTTCGCCGCCGAGACGATGGCTGAACAGGGTCTGCCCGCCCAAGTCCATCATCGCTACGAAGATGTCGTGATCGCCTTGCAGCACCTGACCATTGCCCTCGCCTCCCGAGAAGTCGAGCGCCCCATCGAAGGTCCCAGCAACAGCGATTCCGACGCCCATCTCGGTGTCGGCTAGCGCGACTTCAGACACGGCGCCACCGTAGCCACGGGCCCAAAGCAGCTGCGGCTCGAGACCACTTGCGTCCATGGTCGCCACGAACAAGTCGTTGCCTCCGCCACTGATGACGATGTTGGACGCGTCCTCGCCGGCGGGTTTGCCGAAGTCAATCTCGCCGCCGAAGCGACCGGCTAGGACGATGGTCTTGCCTGCAAAGTCAACGTCGAGCGCGCTCTGGTTGGCGCCATCACCAAGCCGCTTGCTCCAAAGATGGCCGCCGCTGAGATGATCGTAAGCGGCCACGAAGATGTCGCTACCGCCGGCGCTCGACAGGAGGCCTCCCCCAAGATCTACGGTTCCCTCGAATGAGCCGACTACGACGAGCTGTCCTTTGCCATCGGTATCCACCGCGGCGACCCGAACCACGCCGCTGCCACCGAGTTGCTTGCTCCACAGGTGCTCGCCATCGAGCGAAAGACTGGCAATCACCATGTCACCTTCGCCATCGAGCATGCCGCCACCGAGATCGATAGCCCCGTCGAGCTCGCCTACGATGACCACCTCCTTGGAGAAGTAAGCGTCGATCTTGGTGTCGCGAATGCGGAGCGCGTCATCAGCAATCGTTTGGGTCCAATGGGTGGTGTGGGAAACGACCTCGGGCTCGGGCTCGGGCTCGGGCCTGGGCTCGGGATCGACCGGAGGAGCAGTACTGCCGGGCGGCAACTGGCTGTAGTCAACGTTGCGATCCTCGGTCGCGCAGCCTGCCACTGCGGTGGCAAGCAAGAGTCCGGCGGCGATCAATGGTTGGGTTCTGGTCTTCATGGGCTCCTCCAAAGTTGGGGCGTCGATCGTTCGATGCTCCCAACTGCAGCGACCGTGCCAACATCCAAGTGCCCGAAATGGCGACGCGAGCAGTGACATTGCGACAGCTGTCCCCGCGGGGACGTCTCACTGTCCCAGGCCGGCCAAGGAGCCGCTGGCATCACTCTGCATCGAATCCGATCTCGACAGTCAGCGATTGGCCGCCCGGTCCGAGCGGCGTCAGGGTCAGCCCGAAAACGCGCTGGCGTTCCTTGCGTAAGAAGCGCAGCTCGGCTGAAGCGAATGCCCTACCCGCGTAACCGTCGAGCCATTCCTGCAATGCCCTCTCGGCCTCTTCGACGTCGCGCCCCCAGCGACCGATTTGCTCACGATGCTGCAGCTTCATGCACTGGATCAAACGAGTGAACATGAAGGTCTCCCCTAGCGGATGGTAGGGCGCACCGGGGGGGAGGCGATGGCAGCTCGGTGCCGGTTCGATCGCAACTTCGCCGGCGCCGCCACGAGACAAGCTGACGATACCGCTTTCGATCAAGTGGCGGCGCTGAGCGTCTGTCCATTCCACCTCGAGCTGCGTGTGAGCCATCAGACCGGGGACGCAGCCCTCGATTCGAGTGGCCCAACCGAAATGGGTGCAGCTGCTCGCATAACGAGCCGCAAATACGAGCGCGCCGGTTGCCCAGAGCTTGCCCTGCCCCAGCGAGTCGGGATCGGCGTCAGGGGTAGCCTGAGGATACGCGTCGGCAGCGGCATAGGAGCCGCGGACCATCAGTCGCCCAGCGACGAGTGCCACGTGCTTGGCATCGAGGCTGCGTCGGTAATCCTGCTCGCGTGGCTTGCGCGATCCTTGGAATCGAGAGCCAAAGTCGGCGACTCCGAAGAACAGTGGCTCGCTGAGGTGGGCTTGTCCACGATGCGCGAGCGAGCTGACCCCGAGAAGTGCCGGCGCTGCGGCGGCGACGAAAACGAGGTGAGACCGGCGGGCAACCTCGGCGCAGGACGACAGAACATCCATGTGCTCGGCGCTAGGGCCAAAACCGTAATCTCCAACGACGAGACCATAGGGTCTGCCACCGAAGCCGCCGTACTCGTCCGAATAGAGGTGCTTGTACAACCCCGATTTGATGATCTCAGGCGAATCCTCGAAGTCCAGGAGCAAGTCGTCGTAGGAGCAATTCAGCAGGTGCAATTGGCCGTCTGGAGGCCATTGGCAAACGAGCCACCACAAGCCACGCCACCTTGCCTCGAGCTGTCTCATCTGGCGGTGGTTGACAATCTCGTCGGTCTGCCGATGCACGCGGCGGTCGATTGACGCGATCGCGGCGTCGACGTCGCTGAGCGCCTCTTGGGCGATGGGGCTGGAGGCGAGCAGCGCCGCAATGAACGTGTTCTCGGCGGCTTGCCGCTCCAACGGCAGCGGCGACGGAAAGGACCAAGGCGGCAAGAGTCGCTTCGAACGCTCTGGCTGCGCCCGCAACGCGGCAGCCAGCGGCAAGCTGCGGCAGCCGATGATCTTCAGACCGTCACGCTGACCGAGATGAAGCAGGCTCGGCAGGTCGTCGAGAGCGCGACAATGGCTCAAACGCAGTGACTCGAGCGTTGCCAATGTCGTGAGCGGTTGTAGCTCTCGAATCCGGCTGCAGTGCTCGATGTCCAGCGCACGCAAGCTGGGGGCGTTGGCCAAGCCCACAAGACTGGGCAGCGCGGTGCACTCGCGAAGACCGAGCGCTTCGAGACGAGGCAACGAAGCCAAGCCGTCGAGGGCCTCGAGCTCGTGACAGCGGCTCAAGTCTAGGGCGATGAGCGCCGGCAGCGACGCCAGGTGGGTAGTGGATCGCAGCTGGCAGCCGCGGAGACTCAGACGCTGAAGCTGGCCCAATCCAGCGAGCTGCTCAAAACCATCCAGCGCAACACAATCACTCAGATCGAGCATGCGCAAGGCCGACAGCGAGCCCAGACCGGCCACGGACTTCAACCGAATGCAACCGCGCACATCGAGCGTCTCGAGACTGCGCCACGTGGCTGCGCCTTCGAGCTCGACGAGCGAGCAACAGCCTTCGAGGTGCAAGCGGGCAAGTGACTCACAGCCAACGAGAGCAAGGCTTTTCAATTGGCGGTGATACGCCAACGGCCCGAGGTCGACCAGACTCGAGCATCCGTGCAAGTTGATGCTCGTCGGCTTCGTGCCGCTGCCGAGCGTCAGCGTGGTCAGAGCGGGACAGTCGACGATCGCAACCTCCTTCAGTGGGATGCATCCCATCAGCTCAACCGTCTCGAGCGCGGTGCAATCGAGCAAGCGGAGCGTGGGGAATCTGCCGTCACAGAGGCTGAGCGCCCGCAACTTGCCTAGTGAAGGCAACACAGCGAGCTTCTTGCACCCGCCGAGATGCAAGCGCTCGAGCTGTCCAAAACGCGACAGATTGGACAGATCGGGCTCGATGTCTCGCCGTATGGTCAGCTCTTTGAGGGCGGGCAGCTCTACCTGGGCGAGGGCTGCGGTAGTGCGGACCGCCAGCGACTCGAGCTGCGGCATACGCAAGGGCACGAGGAGATGGTCCGGCAAGGCCAAATGACGCAACTGAGGCAACCCTGAAAGCTCGTCGACTTGTTCGAGCGATGAGCAACCCGACAAGCAAACAGCCCGCAAAGCGCCAAGGCTTGACAAACCGTCCAAGCTCTCGAGCCCGCAGCAACCGACCAGGTCGAGGGTCTCGAGCTGATGAAGCGCGCTCAAGTCCTGCAAATGGGTCAGTCCATCGCAGCCGTATACCGACAGCGCTTTCAACGAACGCGACGAAGCAAGCCCGACCAAGCTGTCGACCGAATCGCAGTACTTCAGCTCGAAGGTCTCCAGAGCGGCAACTGCGTTCAGCGCTTCGAGACTCGACAGCGCCCTACAGTGCTGAACAAGGAGATGACGCAAATTGCGCAATGATGAGAGTCCGCTCAAGTCGCACAGGCCGCGGCAACTGTAGAGAACGAGCCGCTCCAGACCGCTCAATTGTGACAAGCGCGGGAGCCGAGTCAGTTGGCGCTGATTCCTGATCGTCAGATCCCGGACCCCCGCGAAGCTGCGATTGGGTTGTCCGAAGAAAGCAGCGAGCAGCTCGGCGGTCAGTGCGACACCTTTGGCAGGTTGCACGCAATGGCGCCCTGCATCCCTCGAATCGACCACCAATTGGACACGGTCAGCAAGAGCAGCCCGCCACAACGCGCGGTCATTCAATGCCTCGAGCATGGCGAGCGCTTGCATTCGCTGCGCCTGATCTTCGTGCGACAAGCGCTGTCCGATGGTGTCGGCTGGGTCCTGTGATCGCGCCGGCAATTCTCTACTCGACGGAAATCCGGATGTGTCCCCAAGCAGCATCGCCAGTGGCTTGCAGATACGTTTTTATCACGTAATTGCCGGGCTTGGCCGGCGCCGGCAGCGCGACATCCGCTGCGCCTTTTCGAAGCGGGGTCTGCTGCCTCACCAGCACCTTGTCGCTAGCGCGCGCGTGGTTTTCAGCGATCGCGGCCAGCGCTTCTTCAGTGGGCATTTCTTCGATTGCTTCTTGACCGACCAACGGCTTGCTTATCACTTTGCGGCGGGTCTCGAGCGTGATCGTCAGCTTGCCGCTGGAGATGTCAGCGGAGCGCACCTGAATGGTCAAAGGCTGGCCCGCTTTCGCTTTGCCCGCCAAAGCAATGCTGAGGGCCTTGGGATAGCGCAGACGCGTAGCTGGATCGCCAAACAAGTTGTAGAGCGATTCGTGCTCGCGTTTGAGCAAGTCAGTGTCGATGTCCAGGAGCAGCTCGCCGGCAAAATTGCTTCCCTCGATCATCGCCCGTTTTACCGCCAGGATTCCCTCGCCCAAGGTGCGCGGCCGTCCTTTGAGCAGTGCTTCGACCAAAGCCTCGCCATAAAGCAAGTTCGGGTAAGGATGACTGACCCGTGAAGCAGCAAAAGCGGCGATGGCGCCGGCCGGATTCAGCACCGCCTCTTCGGCGATGCTGCGGCGGCCTTTGCTCATGTCGAAGGCGCCCACGTCGCAAGACAACGAAACGAAAATCGGCGCTCCTTTGGAAATCCGCATGCGCTCGAAGTCGCGACGCGAGCCGACGCTATAGCTGCTATCGCGAAAAGTCACCGTGCCGAAGTAAGCAGGGGAGCTATGCCCCACGTAGGCCATCAAGAACGCGCCCTGGTTGGCCTCCGTCGTGAGCGTTTGGCCCAAGCGATCGAAACGATCCGCGTAGCGCGAGCCCGGCTTGGCAAACGTGACCGCGAGATCGTACTCATAGGGCACCTGCTCATCGAGCGTGAGCATCGCTACGCTCTCGAGCAAAGCATCGATGGCTCGACCGAAATTGGCTGGACCGGCTCGCAACAGGACACGCCGGGGCCACTCGCCCTTCAGCGGGCTGGTCTCGTAGCGAATCAGCTTGCTGACGAACGCACGTACCTCGGCAGCGCTGCGGGCTGGCACGCGCCCAACCGCAATCGTCGCGCTGCCATCGGCACGCGGCATGGAGAATGGATGATCACTCGGATAAGCGTGGTGATCGTGGTCGACCCGCAAGAGGCTGCGGTGGAACAGGTGGCGATCGCGGTGGCGGTGCGTGGTGTAGTCGAGCTTGGGCAGGTAGAACGACGCCACCCGATCGACGGCTGGCTCGCCGTGGCGAATGATGTCGCCGACAATCAGCAAATAGCGCAGCTGGTCGGTTGATTTTCCAAAGCGCTGGTTGATGGCCTGCGCCAGTGCGCGGACGGGGTTTTGTCCGGAGGCGAAACGGGCCTGGATATCGTTGGACACCAACAGCTCGGCGATGTGGCCACCAGCGCGACGGTGTCGCAACAGAGGCTCGAGCGCCTGGACATACGCCTGCGGCGCGACAACGAGGTAGTCGGGCACGGGCGCAGTCGCCACCGGCGCAACCGGGCCAGGCGGAGTTGGGCTGCATGTCGGTAACGCAGCGAGCAGTCCAAGCAGGAGCAAACAGAAGCGGAACACCTCCACTACGGTATTCGGGCCTAAGAGCGTGCACCAGCGACAAGATGTGGCTGGCTGCCCGGCCCATCGCCGAAATCACCAACCACTCGATTGATCCTTACCTTTCAGACAGCAGCGCCGAAACGGACCAAATGCGGCTGAGCAAAACCCCGACG
>CAZRGL010000233.1:0-15520 GCA_964599485.1 uncultured Polyangiaceae bacterium | reverse complement strand
GAACGCCGACAGTGGGCGCCCCTATTGGCACGCTCCGATGTTGCTGACCAGTGGCGCAGTGCCGGTGTTGTTGTCCCATCGTGGCTGGCGCGAAGTGACACCTTTGGGGCTCGGCAAGCCCTCCAAGCCAGCCACAGCATGGAAGAAATCGGTCGAGAAACAAGCCCGCATCGCGGTCGAAGTCGGACCGGCGCTCTGCATGTTGCGCCATGATGGTCAGGCCATCCTGATTGGCGCCGATGGGAACCCACTGCACGAGCCGCTCGGGGGCGCGTCGGCGATCGCTGGATCCGCATCTGGTTGCGCCGTAATCGCTGACGGCAACGCAATTTGGTTATCACCGAGTGGCAAGCGAAGGCTTTTGGCCAAAGGAGTGAGCGCGGTTGCGGTAGCTGACCAGCGAATCGCGTTGGCCCGAGCGCAGGTAGTCGAGTTGCTGGACACCAACGGCGCGAAGCTGGCTTCATTTCCTGGCGATGCGGGCGCAACCGCCGTGCAACCACTGCCCGGCGACGCAGTGGCGGTGGGCTATCGCGATGGCAGTTTCACAGTGCTCCATGATCAGGCCGGTGGTCGCTCGTTTGCGCAGGGTTTCGAGCGGACCCCGGTCGGTGCACCGCTTCGCATCGTGACAGGACCGGCCAACACAATCGCAGTCGGTTATGCCAGTGGTGCATTCGGCATATGGAGCCTGAAGGAAGGTCGCTTGCTGGCGATGACTCAGCTCCATGGCCCCATCGTCCATTTGTCTGCAACACCTCGCCAGGTCGTCGCGGCCTCTGAGCTCGGCCAAGCGGTCCTTTGGGATCTGAGCCTCCTGACAGATCCCTATTGCAAGATCGTCAAGGCTGTTTGGAGCGAAGTCGACACGATCTGGCAGGACGGCCGCGTGGCCCGTCAGCCGACTCCCGAAAGACACCCGTGCCGCGCCACGTCTCCCTGAGTCACACGGTCGCGCCGCTGGCTACCTGCCATGACACAACCTGCACCTGCGGAAGCCGACCACCGGACGGCAGACGGGGACGAACAATTGCGAGTCTGCGCTGGCGCACCATCAGTCGTCTCGCGCTGCTCATCTCAACTGCTGTGGCAACTGGTCGAGCGTCGCTGCGACGGTCCAGTCTCGGGCGCCTCGAAATCGCAGCATCATGTTGCCGGCTGCGTCGACCACGAAGGTCTCGGGCAGCGTGCGCACACCGAAGAAGCGCTCCACTTGGCTGCTGTCAGCAAGCGCTACATGAGCGGGCACGGCAGCGTCGAGAAAACGGCGAACGCGCGTCCAATCGTCGTCGAGAGCAATCAAGAGAACTTTGCCGTTGCTTCGCTCCGCAAGTGCAAGCAGCCCAGGTAGCTCCTGTCGGCACGGCGGGCACCACGTTGCCCAGAAGTGGAGCAACAGCGGCTGGCCGCGATGGCGCGCCAAGTTGCCCGCCGATCCATCCCCATAGCGCACGGCGAGGCTCGGCATCGGCGAAGCAATGCGCTCGGGCGGCGCAGATGTGAGCGCGCCCGACTTGTCTTCTCTTGCCCCCTCGAGCAACAGATAGCCTCCAATGAGCACAGCCTGCAGCGCCACGAGCACGGCGCCGGCGCGCAGGAGCTTCTTCATGACGGCACCGTCTTGCGCCGTGCCCCAAAGGTGGAGTAGAGCACCGGGAGAACCACCAGCGTCGCAAACGTCGCGGTGATGATCCCCCCAATGACCACGGTTGCGAGAGGCCGCTGCACTTCTGCACCAACGCCGGTATTGAGGGCCATCGGAATGAACCCGACGGCAGCAACGAGACCGGTCATCAGCACGGGGCGAAGCCGTGTCTCAGCGGCCTCGCGAATGGCCTCGTCCGGATCTCTTCCCATGGCCAGCAGTCGTCGCACCTGCGAAACCAAGACCATGTCGCCGAGAACCGCCACACCTGAGAGCGCGATGAAACCTACTCCTGCCGAGATGGAAAACGGCATTCCTCGGAGCCACAGCGCCACCACACCACCGACAGCTGCGAACGGCACGCCCGTAAAGACGCGCAGCGCGTCGGCCAGCCGACCATAGGTGATGTACAAAAGCGAGAGAATGAGCAGCAACGCAATCGGCACCACGATCAGCAGCCGCTGCTGCGCCCGCTCGAGGTTCTCGAATTGTCCGCCCAGCCTCGTGTAATACCCAGCTGGCAAGTCGACCTGCTCGAGCGCGCGACGCACGTCGGCAACGAACGAACCGACATCCCTGTCCCGTACGTTTGCCTGCACGCTGATCCGTCGCCGCGCCCACTCCCGGTTGATGGTCGACGGGCCTTCTACCACCTCGATCTTCGCCAGAGCACGGAGCGGTAAACGCTTACCGTCCGGCGTAGCGACGAGGATCTGTCCGATGCGCTCCGCCGACTGGCGCGAGGCCTCGTTCAGACGGAGCACGAGATCGAACCGGCGTTGCCCCTCGATGACTTCGCCGACCTTGCGCGTACCGAGCGCGTCCACGACGTCCAGGACACGTCCGACCGCAATACCGTGTCGCCCCGCCGCCTCACGATCCACCTCGATGGCCAGCATCGGAAGACCGGTGAGCTGATCGACCGACACATCGGCCGCGCCGGCAATGTTCTCGACCAGCGCACGGATTTCGTTCGCTTTGGCGCGCAGGACGGCGAAATCATCCCCATAGAGCTTGATGCCGACATCTGCGCGAAGACCGGCGATCATTTCGTTCATGCGCATTTCGATGGGCTGCGTGAAGACGCTCCGCATGCCTGGCATATCCTCGAGATCCGCCGTCATGGCCCGCGTGAGCTCATCCTGGGTCGCGCCACGCTTCCACTTGTCGCGGGAGGTCAGCGTAATGAACACATCTGACACCTCGAGCCCCATGGGATCGGTCGCCACTTCTGCGCTACCCGTTCGGGTCCAGATGTGAGCGATCTCATCGGGGTAGCGAGCGCGTAGGTGTTTCTCAATCTGCGCGCCGTATCGCACCGATTCGTCGAGTGACACGCCCGCTAGACGGACCGTGTTGATCACGATGGCCTGTTCTCTCAGGCGGGGAACGAACTCGGAGCCGAGCCGTGTTGCTAGGAACGCGGCATTACCAACGAGCACGATGGCCAAGCCGAGGACGAGCGCACGCTGACGCAGCGCCCATGCCAATATGGGCCGATAACAGCTCTTCAAGCAGCGAACGAGTCGGCTGTCGCTCTTTCCGTGGCCCTTTTTCAAGACGAAACTGGCGAGCACGGGCATGACCGTCAGCGACAGCAACATGGAGCCAACGAGCGCGAACACCACCGTGAGTGCCATGGGGCGAAACAGTTTTCCTTCAACGCCCTCGAGCGCGAGGATCGGCAAGTACACGACGATGATGATGAGCTCGCCGAACAGCGTCGGCTTGCGTACCTCCACGGCGGCGTCGCGAACAATGTCTATCAAGCTCCGATCGGAGCTGTCTTGCTCGAGTCGCCGCGCAGCGTTTTCGACCATGATCACCGAGCTGTCGACCACCAAACCGAAGTCGATCGCGCCAAGGCTCATCAAGCTCCCGGTGATCCCGAACAACAGCATTGCATTGAAGGCGAACAGCAACGACAGCGGTATGACCAAGGCCACGATCAAACCTGCCCGAAACGCCCCCAGAAAAATGAACAGCACGGCAATTACGAGCAGCGCGCCTTCGAGCAAGTTGTTCCGCACCGTTCGCAGCACCTTGTCGACCAAGGTTGTTCGGCTGTAGACGGGCTCGAGGTGGACCCCTTTGGGAACGCTCTTCTGCACTTCGGCGAGACGCGTTTCGAGGCGCTTCGTCAGCGCGCGGCTGTTTTCCCCGGCCAGCATGAAACCCAGGCCGAGAACGGCTTCGCCCTTGCCATCGGCCGTCACCGCGCCGCGGCGAATCTCGTAGCCTTCGACAACCGATGCAACGTCACGCACGTGGATGGGTGCGCCTTTTACTGCCGCGATCACGATGCGCTCGATGTCCGCGACCCCCGACACCAGACCTTGGCCTTGGATGAGCCGTGCCTCGCCACCCTCGTTGAGCGTACCGCCCGCCGCGTTACGGTTGTTGCGGCGCAATGCGCTGGCGATGTCATCGAGCGTCAGGTCATGTTTCACGAGCCGATTGGGGTCGACGACGACGTGAAACTGCTTTTCGTATCCTCCCCAGGTGTTGATCTCGGCCACGCCAGGCACCTGCAACATCTGCGGGCGCACGACCCAGTGGTGAAGCGTGCGAAGCTCCTGGGGAGACAGGGAGTCGCTCTTGACCAAGTACTGGAAGACCTCTCCGAGGCCTGTAGAGACGGGGCCGAGTGATGGTCGGCTGACGTCACTGGGCAACTCGACCGTACCAAGGCGCTCACTGATCACCTGGCGCGCCAAGTAGATGTCGGTGCCGTCGGTGAAGATGGCCGTCACCTGCGAGAAACCGAACTTCGAGATCGAGCGGACTTCGGTCAAGCCCGTGAGGCCTCCAATCGACTGCTCGACGACCGATGTAATCTGCCTTTCGACCTCGAGCGGAGACAGCGCAGGCGCTGTCGTGTTGATGCTCACTTGCACTGGGGTCGTGTCAGGAAATGCATCAAACGATAGCTTTCGAAAGCTAGTGACCCCGCCAGCGGCGAGCAACACGACAGCGACGAGCACGATGGCGCGCCGGCGCAAACACAGATCGATGAGCTTGGTCAGCACCGCTAGCCGCCCCCAGGGGCTTCGACGTCACAACAGCCGGCGCCGATGCTCTCGGGCGAGAGCTCGGTCTTGAGCAAGTACGCGCCCGTGGTCACGACCGCTTCCTTGGTTTTCACGTTGCCTCGGACCTGAACTTCCTTGGCGTCACCAGAGCCCGGCACGACGATGCGTGGCTCGTACAGGCCGGCGCTGAGGCGGACGAACACGAGTGTCTTGTCACCGAAGCGTTGAAGCGCAGCGCGAGGCACCACCAGCACTTTTGAAGAAGTGCTGGTCTCAATCACTGCACGGGCGAACTGGTTCGCGCGAACGTTGCCGGCTTGGTTCTGGATCTGGGCTCTCACCGCTACCATGCGGGTCTTCGGATCGACCTCCGATGCAATCCAGGTGATCTCGCCACGAAGGCGCAGCGCGCCGGCGCCGTCGATCATGACGCTCACCGAGCGGCCAACCTGGACGAGGCCCGCCGAGGCCTCCGGTACATCGAGCAGCGCCCACATCGTCGAGGTATCGGCCACCGTTGCTAGCGAGGTGTCGGCGGTGGCATAAGCCCCGATCACGGCCGGTCGACGAACGATGGTGCCCGTCAGAGGCGAGGTGAGCACATAGCTGCCAGCGCCGCCTGCTGAGGCGCCAGCCAGTCGCAAGGCCGACCGAGCCGAGGCGCGGTCCGCCACCGCTACCGCGAGCTCTTGTTTCGCCACCTCGACAGCCCGCTTCGATATCAGACCAGTGGCGCTGAGCTCCTTCTTCCGTTTTTGATTGGCGCGCGCCGTGACAACCCGCTGCTCGAGACCCGGCAAGCGAGCCTGCAACTCGCCGACATGGGTGCTCTGAAGCACGAACAGGGCCGCACCTCTCTTGACCTTCTGCCCGAGATCCGCGCGCAGCTTCCGAACGACTCCAGGCACTAGGGCGCGAATGTCCGCGAGCTTGTTGCGATTGTAGTCGATGCGCGCGGTGCAGCTGACGCCGTCACCCACGCTTGCTTCTCGCGCAGCTACGGTCTCGATGCCCGCGGCCTTCTCGATCTCCGGCGAACGAAACCTGATCTTCGTACCTGGGGCGATGCTGCCGCTTCCCGGCGCACCAGCGGGCAGAGGCTGTGGATTGCACACAGGGCAGATCGACTTGGGAAAGCCATGCTCCTCGCAATAGTCGCCACTCTTCTTGTACTGCGCCACGAGGCCGGTGTTGCACTTGGTGCACTTGGACTCCGGAACTCGATGCTCGTTGCACCAGTCGACTACAGCGGCTGCGCTCGGAGGAGTTTGCGGGTTGCACACGGGGCACACCGACTCAGGAAAACCGTGCGTTTCGCACCAGTCACCAGCAGCCTTGAACTTGGCGGTCAGCGCCGGATTGCATTTCGTGCACTTCGACTCCGGCAAGCCGTGGCCGCCGCACCAGTCGGCAACCGCAGGAGCCGCCCCAACATCAGGAAAGCGCGCGTTGGGTTTGCAGATGGGGCAAAAGGACTCGGGGAAACCGTGCTCCTCACACCAATCGCCTTTCGCCTTGAAGACCTGGGCAAGAGCGGGATTGCACTTGGTGCAAAGTGCTTTCGGTATGCCGTGCTCAGAACACATGTTCTTTGCAGACGCCGATGCAGACGTCTGCGCCGAGTCGCCCTTGCTGCCACCGCGTTCGCAGCCGCCGAGCGCAACGAGCAGCGTCACGGCAACGACGAGAGCGACGCGGCCGCGCTGACAGCTCATGGTCACTTCCCTGCCGTCTTCGGCGGCCGAACGATCTTCAAACCGGGGTTGCAGATGAGACACTGCGACTCAGGCAGATTGTGCTCCTTGCACCAATCTCCCGTGGCCTTGAACGCGGGGATCAATGATGCATTGCAGCGCGTGCACATCGACTCAGGCACGGCATGCTCGCCGCACCAATCCTCGTGCGAGCCGGCCTTCACACCCGGCTTGGCGTGGCCCGTGTGAGCATGTGTCTTTTGAGTCGCAGCAGCGGCGGCCGTCGAGCTCGGCGTCGTTTTTGACGAGCCTTGGTCTTTGTTGTCGCAGGCTCCAAGAACGAAGAGCAGAAGCGCAACTAGAGTGGTCAGCGAAATACGCATGGGTAGTCTCTCTTTCTAAATGAGGGGGTTTGATCGAACGGATAGGCTGAGGAGCGCGCCAACGACGCGTCCTTCGCCCAACCCGCGCTCCCGGCAGGAGCATTCAGCGCCACGGGCGGGCTCGATCGCGCCCACGCGGCGGCGGCGGGCTCGACCTGATTCGACAACAGATCGAGCCACGCTTACGGGCCTCAGAGCCCGCTCGTCACAAATACACGTCGCCGTCGGCGATAGCGCGCCGACTCCGACTCATCCAAGGCGACTGATGAATCTGGACGGCAACGGTTTTGGTGGTCGATACAAACCGGGCCATGCGGTCTTGCGCACGGGGCCAAGCGCAACCTGCCAATCGATTTGGAAGGCCTCGAGCATACCGAACGCAAGAATTGGGAAGTCGAACACTGCCACCGTTGGAGGGCCACAGCAGCTGCAGTCGTCGCAGTCAGGCGAATCCTGCTCGCTCTCGGCCTGCCATGCGTGCGCATGCTCGGCGCCGTCATCTTCCTCAGCTGCAAGATGGGACGACGTAGCAGCTCGCGAGCGCCTCTGCTCGACTTCGTCATGATCATCCATGCTCATGCAGTCAGGCGGACACGGCCCCTCGAGCAACAGGAGAAGCGTGCCGCGGCCGAGGCCGGTCGGAGCGACCAACAGCGCCAACGCCACGAGAAACCACCCGAAGCACCAGCGGCGTGGGTCCGATGGACGCACTGAGCTCATGGATGGGTCGACGATAGCACACCCGCGCGCCTGGTCGAGACTGTGTCGGGATGTCCCCGCGGTGAGTTGAGCCCCGAGGTTCGCTCTTGGCGATGTTAGGGGTCCTGCTGACAGGTGAAGGTCGCCAGCGGTTCCAAGTCGCCGCTGTTTAGATCCACCAGGACAATGCGTTGACGTAGCGCTTCTGCGACTATGAGGCTGCTCTCGGAGCTATCCCAGCCAACGCCAGAAGGTCCCAAGATTCCGCCGAACGAGCGCGTCAGGCTATCGCCTTCGAACCAGGAGACTTCGTTGCCGAGCACTTCAGGCACTGCGAAGACGCCGGTTTTTATGTAGTCAGGAGCCAGCACAGCCTTGGCAGGGTACGTGAGCTCGCCGTCACCCAGCGTCGCCTTGATTTGGCCACTGCTCAGATCGACGTGGTGGACGCCGCCCAGCTTGCTTGGCTGGAACGACGCTACGAGGGCGCTGTCGCCCTTGGGCAAAATCGTCACGCCGTCCGCCCGCCCCAGGCCCTCTGCTATGAGCTCACGCTCGCATTGAGCAGCGGTGAGGCCGAACGTGGCCTTGTAGAGCTTGCCCGAGGCCAGCTCAGTCACATAAGCCCCCGCTACTTTGCCAGCCTTCTTGAAGAGCGCGAGCCGAGCCGGCAGCTTGAAGCCGTCACATACCGTGCGGTGTTGGCGCGTCGTCAGATTCACTCGAACCACACGCCCAGCGAGTAATTCCGTAACGTAGGCAACGGTGGGCGCCGAGCCGGCAGTGCCATCAGCCAAGGCAACACCGTGCGGGGTCCTCAGGCCCTTTGCCGCGATCCGTATCTCGCCACTGTTACCGTCCACGTGATAGAGGCGTCCGGTAACCAGCGCGACACCGTATATCTGGTCGTCGGCGGCTACTTCCATGCCAGCGAGGGCCCCGCACCCCCCCAGCAGCGGCTCGGCAACGGTCTCCTTCAACCTAGCCTCATCCTCTGGGTCGAGCGTTGGAGCTCCAGCGCCTCCAGCGACTCCAGCGTCGGGCCCGATGGAGACTGGATCCTCAGTCGACGAGCACGCCGCAACGAGCAAACCCAAGAGCAAGACGCTGGTCCGCATGTCGCCAGTATATCAGTACCGCTGTGCCGTCCGAGTTACGCCAGACGCAGCCGGCTGACAGCCCTGCTCGGCCCAGCACGGCTACCGTCATGCCGACTCGAAACCGATCACGCGAGCGCGGACACTCGCGGCTGAGGCTTTGGGCGCGCTGCGATGTAGCGTAGATCGGCTAGAGCCAGTGCGAATGGGGCGCAAATGGGGCGGAGTGACATATGAAGACACGCGACGAGTATCTCGAGAGCCTGGGTAAGCTGCAGCGCCAGGTGTTCATCATGGGTGAGAAGATCGAGCAGCCCAACGAGCATCCGCTCGTGCAGGCCAGTACCCACGCGCTGGCTGAGTCCTACGCCATGGCGGATTCGGACGAGCATCGCGAGTTGTTCACGGCGCGCTCGCACCTGAGCGGCGAGACGATCAATCGTTTCACGCACATCCAGCACAGCACCGACGACTTGGTGCGCAAGGTCGACATGCTGCGGGCACAAGGGCGCCGGACGGCGACCTGCTTTCAGCGCTGCGCGGGACTGGACGCTATCAACACCACCTATGCAGTGACCCACGAGATCGACCGAGCCAACGACACCAGCTATCACAGCCGCTTCCTCGAGTTCTTGAGCGGCCTGCAAGACCGCGACGAAGTGGTGGCCGCTTGCATGACCGATCCGAAAGGCGACCGCCGCCTCCGCCCGAGCGCACAGCCCGATCCGGACATGTACTTGCGCGTGATCGAGCGCCGCGACGACGGCGTGGTGGTCCGCGGCGCCAAGTGCCACATCACCGGCGCCCTGAACGCTCATCATCTGTTGGTGCTGCCCACACGCAGGCTTCGTGACGACGAGGGCGATTGGGCCATTTCCTTCGTGGTGGCGGCGGACGCACCGGGCGTTAGCTTCGTGCTAGGGCGGCAGCCCGGCGACATGCGCAAGACCGAGCCCGGCGGCGCCGACTGTGGCAACCTCAAGTACAGCGGCCACGAGGCCTTGGTCATCTTCGACGACGTGTTCGTGCCGAGCGAGCAGATCTTCATGAACGGCGAGGTCGAGCACATGGACCGAACCATCAGCTACTTCGGCTCATTTCATAGGGCCAGCTATGGCGGCTGCAAAGCGGGTATGGGCGATGCGCTCATCGGGGCTAGCTCGCTCGTGGCCCGAGCCAATGGCGCGCGGCATGCCGGACACATCCAAGAGAAGCTGAGCGAAATGGTGCAGCTCAACGAGGTGCTCTACGCCTGCGGACTAGCAGCCAGCCATCGCGGCTTCGGCACGCCCTCGGGAGCGTGGTGCTCGGACTTTTTGCTCTCCAACGTGTGCAAGCTCAACGTCACCCGCAATCCATTTCAGATCGCGCGACTCGCCACCGACATCGCCGGCGGCATTGCCGTGACGTTGCCCTCGGCCGCCGACTTCGAGAGCGAGGAGATCGGACCCATGGTCCGCAAGTACCTCAAGGCCGCCGAAGGCTATTCGGTGGAGCAGCGCCGCAAGCTGTTGCGCTTCATCGAGAACATCGCGCTCGGAACCGGCGGCGTCTGTTACCTGGCCGAGTCAGTGCATGGCGCCGGCTAGCCCCAAGCACAAATCATGCAAATACGTGCTGAGGCCCCCTTCGAGCAAATGGAAGAACGCGCTAGAACCCTGTTGGATTTGGACGAGCAGCCGTAGGAAGTAGGTCATGAGAAACGTTGCCATCGTGGGCGCCTGTGAGATCCCCTTCGGCGTGCTCCAAGAGCAGAGCTTGCGGCAGATGGTCTGCGAGGCAGCGGCGGGAGCCATTGCTGACGCTGGCATCGAGGACAAAGCCATCGACTTCATTCGCGTGGCCAACTTCGCCGCCTCGGACTTTGCCGATCAGAACATGCTGGGCGCCTTCGTAGGCACCGCCATCGGGCTGCCCAACGTGCCCGCTCTTCGCGTTGAAGGCGCTTGCGCTTCGGGGGGAGCAGCGCTGCGAGAGGCGGCTTTTTCGATTGCCCACGGCAGGCACGACTTCGAGCTGGTGCTCGGCGTAGAGAAGATGAACACCAAGGGGTCCGCGGCCGAGACGATGGCCATCATCGGTCGGGGCAACGATCTCGAGGTCGAGCAGAGCGTGGGCATAGGCGGACCACAGGGTTTCGCATTGGCCGCTTGCCGACACATGCACGAGTACGGCACCACCCGAGAGCAATTCGCACATGTGGCGGCCAAGAACTACCGACGCGGCTTGGACAATCCCGTGGCCCATCTGCGAAAAGATGTGAGCTTGGACAAGATCCTCAACGCGCGGATGATTTCCTGGCCCTTCACGCTGCACGACTGCTCGCTGGTGACTGATGGCGCCGCCGCAGTGGTGCTGGGTCCGGCCGATGTGGCGAGCCGCTACAACGCCGAGCCGGTTCGCATTTTGGGCTCCGGTATGGGCATGAGCACGTTTTCTTTTTCGGGCAAGGACCACCTGGCGACTTTTGCCGCGACCAAGAAAGCCGCCGCCGAGGCCTTCGAGCAAGCCGGGCTCACACCCAAGGACGTGCATTGTTGCGAATGCCACGACTGCTTTACGGCCACCGAAATCATCAACATCGAGGATCTCGGTTTCTTTGCAAAAGGCGAGGGCGGGCCGGCGACGGCCGAGGGTAAGACCGACTTGGGAGGGCAGATCCCGGTCAACATGAGCGGTGGTCTCAAGTCCAAAGGGCATCCAGTGGGCTGCACCGGTGTGGCCCAGGCGGTCGAGGTCACCAAGCAACTACGCGGCCAGGCCGGACCACGGCAAGTGCATGGCGCAACAACAGCCCTGACACATGTGATCGGCGGACCAGGATCGTTGGCGGTCGTGCACCTGTTCGGCAAAGCCTGGTGATGATGATGACAATGGCGATGGTGTCGGTGAGGACGAAAGACGAGGAGAACAACCCATGGCCGAGCTAGCAGGATTGAGCTGCCCAAAGTGCGCTGACAGCAAGGCCTACGTTCCCCCGCTGTGTCGCTGTCCGAGCTGCGGCTCGACCAAGCTCGAGCCCAAGGCGCTCAGCGGACTTGGCACGGTCTACTCGTATACCCGCGTAGAAGTCGGTGTTGGACGCTTCGCTCAGCGGGTGCCTTTCGTCATTGCGCTGGTCGATCTAGACGAGGGTCCACGCACAGCCGTACACGTCACCAACCCACTCGGGAACAACCGCTGCGACGTGCTCATCGGTGACCGCGTGACATTCCGAGACCGCGACGATCTCGACGTAGCTGTTTTCGAAGTGGATGAGCGCGCATCAAATTCGCCATGAGCAACGACGAATCGGCGCCAGCAGAGCAGCCTGCAGCGCCAGCAGAGCAGCCGACGGCACCGCCTAGGCGCAAGTCTCGCGTACGCCGCTTGCTCGTCGCTTTGCTGCTGTTGTCGGCGGTGCTGGCAGCGGCTTGGTGGTTTGGCTTCCCGCCGCTCGTACGACATTTGACCATCACGCACGCCCGGGAGCGCGGCGTGCTGCTCAGTTTGGGCTCGGTGAAGGCGGGCTGGTCCCAAGCACGATTGCGCAACACGGGCTTCGGCTTGCTCGGGGTGGAAGGCGTGAAGGGCAAAGTCGAGCAGCTCGACGTCACCCTCAGCGGCTTCGAGCCGCGGGCTCTGCTCGTCGACGGCGCAGAGCTGACGCTCACCGGATCGGCCCCGTCGCTGGCCGTCGGGGTCACCGCTTGGATCGCCCGCTACGCTCAGCTGTTGAGCATTCCCGCTGAGGGCCGCGGCTTGGATGTACGCTGGCGTCTCGATGCCAACAGCAGGCCATCGCTAGTTGTCGAAAAGGCTACGGTCGTACCGCACCCGCTCGGCGCCTCGCTTCGGGCCGAGTCGGCTGAGCTGTTCGGATATCAGCTTGGTCAAGTGGGGGCGATATGGCGCGGCGACTCGTTGCGCGTGATGTTGGGCATCGGCGCAGCGACCCTCGACGCTTCACCATTACACATCGAGGTCTTTTCGACGCTTTCGCGACCGGCGGCAGCCATCTCCTTGCGGCGAACGACGATGAAGCGGCTCATGACGCTCTTGAGCTTGCCTTTGAGCCTCCAAGGATCCGCTTCGGGTTTCGTCGAGCTGTATTTCAGTCAGCTGCTGAGCGGTCCCATCAACGGAGTCGCGGTCGTTCGTTTGCGCGACCTGCCGCTTCCAGTCCCCGCAGAAGCCAAGGCCCTGGTGCGCTCCAACACCACCGATCTCAGCGCAGTGATCAACGTCACGGCCGACCGCCGCACGGTCAGCTTGCGCGATCTGCGGGTCTACCATGGCGCGATCTCCCTTCACGGCGAGGCGCGGCTGCAACGCATGGCTGAGCACGCGGTGGTGCGTGTGCGCCTCCAAGGCAGCCTTCGCTGCGTCGATATCGCGCCTTTTGTGATGGGATCGAAAGTGGGCGGCGAGCTAGGTCGAATCGTCGGCTCGATGGCCCGCGGCATGATCCAAGGCAACGTTACCGTGGTCGTCACCGTCGAGGCCGACAGCCGCAAGCTCGCCCAGGCCAAGATTGGTCACGAGATCGGTATTGGCTGCGGCCTGCGCTTGCCAACCTTCGAGCTACCGAAACTGCCCAAGCTCCCCATTTTGCCGGATGGCCAAGGGGAGCCAGATGTGCCCGAGGCGCCGCGAGTCCCACCGGAATGATCGCCTCGAGCTGCAATCGGTGGCCCAAGGGCACGAGCTGCGATAGCCTATCCAAGCGGGCCCGGATTCTTTCAAGACCATCCTGTTGAACAAAGCAAAACGAATTGCTCCATGGATAGCCGTGGCGCTCTTATCAGGGTCGGCCTGCGTGGGCGAGCTGGGCGGCTCCACCCCAGGCGTCGACGAGCTGCTCGGTGAAGTGCCTACGGGAGCCTGCGCCAACGAAGGCGAAGAGCGCTCCTGCTATCCAGCCAGCGCCGCCACCCAATCGATCGGCGAATGCAGCGACGGTACCGCGACGTGCGAAAACGGCGAATGGAGCGCCTGCGTCGATTACGTGATGCCGCAGCCGGAAGAATGTGGCGACGGAGCTGACAACGATTGCAACGGAGCGACCGACGAGGGCTGCGGCTGTGAGGACGGCAGCTCGCAACCTTGCTACAGCGGCCCCGGGCCTACCCGCAACTTGGGGGTGTGCAACGACGGCGTCCAGCATTGCGAAGCTGGGGTTTGGGCAGCCACTTGTGAAGGTGAAACGACGCCGTCGGCCGAAATCTGCGACGGACTCGACAACGACTGCAACGGGCTGGACGATGACGGCTGTGATTGCATCGATGGTGACACCAAGAGCTGCTACAGCGGGCCCAGCGGGACCAAAAACCAAGGCAGCTGCAAAGCCGGTACCCAGGTGTGCGCCAATGGTGGCTGGTCTAGTGAGTGCCAAGGGGAAGTGACCCCGAGCAACGAGAAGTGCAACAACGCCGACGACGACTGCGACGGCAGCACCGACGAGGACGATCCGGGCGGCGGCGGCAACTGCGACAGCGGGCAGCCTGGTGTGTGCTCGGGTGGCGTGCTGGAGTGCAAGAACGGCTCGCTCAAATGCGTGGCCAACGTGAAGCCCTCGTCCGAGATCTGCGACAACAAGGACAACGACTGTAACGGGCAAACCGACGAGGGCGACCCCGGCGGCGGCAGCTCTTGCAACACGGGACAGGCGGGGATCTGTGCCCCAGGGACGAAGCATTGCGTCGGCGGCTCGGTGAAATGTCAGCAAGACAACCAAGCGGCGGCCGAGAGCTGCGACGGCTTGGACAACAACTGTAACGGGCAGACCGACGAGGGCGACCTCTGTTTCTTGCCGAATTACGAGTGCATCGCGGGCAACTGCGAATGCTTGTTCTTCGCTCAGGGCTATTCGCCGGACAGCGACGGTCTCGACCCGCTGCTGCTGCCGCCCTGTGATCCTTTCTGAGCTCGCTAACAACGCCCTCTGCTGCGGCATGTAGATCCGAGACGCACTCGAGCGTCACGATCGGAGCGTTCATGAGCAGGGTGATCTTCTTTGTCGGAATACTGACCGCATCGATGGGTTGCAGCGCGGCGAGCCAGCGCGGCAACGCAAATACAGGTGGAGCCAACACGGGCGGCACAAACGTGGGCGCAGCCCATTCCGGCGGCGCAACTGGGAGCGCCAGTACGACAAGCGCGCTCGGGGGAAATACCCGCACGACGACCGAAGTAAGCATCGAGGAGCTCGACGACGGTTCTTATCGCTGCACGCCTCCCGGGGCCGGACCATTTGCTGGGGTGCTCTACAACCACGGTGGCATGGGCTCGATGATCGGCGGTGACATGAGCGGCACCTGCGCCGCCCTGGCCGCTGCCGGGTACGTCGGGTTTGCGAAAAGACGCCGCGAAACCATGCCGCTCGAGGGCCATTTGGATGACGTGCTCGCAGGCCTGGACACCTTGCGCGAAAGCCCGCGGGTCGATCCGGAGCGGCTCGGGATCATGGGCTTCTCGCGGGGCGCCTTGCTAGCCCTGCAAACGTCTCTGGAGCGCCCCGATCAGCTCGACGCCTGCATCATCATGGCGCCAGCGCCAGGTGCAGGGCAGCTCAAAGACACCCTGACCGATGTGTCCGCCTTCGCGGCAAAAGCGTTGCTTCTCGTAGCCGAGAACGACATCGCTGCGCCCGCCAATCACGTCCAGACGGCCACCGACGTACATACAGCGCTCAAACAAGCGGGCAAGGACAGCCTGCTCGTTGTCCTGCCGCCATTTCCAGGCAACGGCCACAATCTCTTCTTCGAGATACGCAACGAGTACTGGCCGAACGTGCTCGAGCTGTTCGCCCAAACACTCTGACTGCGTTTCACCGCCGCGCGCTATAGTGCGGGCGTTTTGTGGGGCGAGCTCAACAGAGAAACGGTCGCGGGGATCCCCAAGAGCGGACCTACCGATCCCATCGACTACTACCGACGCCCTGGCATCGGCTGGCTCTTTCGTGAACGCATCAACCGCGGCTTACGTGCTT
>CAZRGL010000232.1:0-15542 GCA_964599485.1 uncultured Polyangiaceae bacterium | reverse complement strand
GCAGATGTGACTGTCACCAAAGCGAGCTGCCGGCAGCCCGCCGATGGTCACCTTTTCGTAACCACTACTTATCTCGCCGTCGTGAGCGGTTTGATCGCCTTTTCGTGCTGCTGCGAAACCTATGGCCATGAGTTGCTGCTGTCCTTTGTTGAGAAGAGGAGGCGGCGGGATACGTGCTGCATGAATATGGTCGTCGCTGCCAGCCACAAGAGCATCGTCAGCGTGCAGTCGCGATCAGCCAATGAGCACGCGGCTCGCGCCAGTGGCAATCTCGTTATCCACGCCCTCACTGCCAGAGCCAGGGCTCCCTGAGACGCCCCCAGGTGTAGCGACAATGCGTGGGCCAGGGGTGCTAGCCGATCAAGACCTTCGCGGCGCCAGTTCTTATCCTGTTGGGGATGCCGGTTGTAAAGACCCCACCCATGCCTGAGACGCCGCCACCTTCAGGTGGCTCAGAGCTGTCCTTGCTCTCAAAGGACTTACGAAGTTCAAGTAGGCGTCTCTGGTACTCGAGAAGCGCGCCTTCGAAGTCACGCACCTGCTTCATGACTTTGTCGCCCTCCCCGACGTCATCCAGGTGGCTTAGGTCGCCTCGTGCGACCGCAAGCTCTAGACTCCGCCGAAACACGGCATCTTTCACTTCGCCCTCGTTCTTGCGAGCCGTCGAATAAACGTCTGCCTTCAGCTTCGAATAAAGAAACTTGTTGACGATATCGCCATCTAGGATCTGGCGAATTTCGGCGGACTTCTCCAATTTGCTCATCATCTCGCGAAATAGCTCATTCGGATCGGAGTCTGGACTGTGGCCTCTCTTCTTGCTTTCAAGGTAGGCTACCAATTGGACGTCCTTCATGAGCTTGTAAGATGGGACAACGCCGTTGTCAGTACCATTCTGGTATGTTGCGAGGTCCCGCCGATCTTCGCTGATCTTCCTTAACTCGGACAGTCTTGCAAGCAGCGCTGTCGGAGCGCCATCTTTCCGCGGGGGGAAGATGCCGTGGTCTATTAAATTGGCATATGCCTCCTTGATGCGGTTCTTTTCATCGATATAGGCAGCGCTTGCCTCGCGCCCGTGCTTGGCACGACTGCGTTGGGACCTCTCGTTCAGCCGCTTCACGCCTGGTGAGCCGCTTGCCTCGTAGGGTTCTTCATGAAGAAGACCCAGGTTGGGGATACCTTCGTCGAGCCCAAGCACAAAGTCTGCTTGTGCGGCGGTACGGCCAAGTGCTTGATAGAGTCTCCGGTTTCCGTTCATTGCGTCCAATGCATGATCGACGCAGCCTGCATAGGCTTGTGTGAAGTCGACAATTGCCTTCCAGAAAAGTAGCTCCGCCAGAACGCTGAGTGCCACGGTGCTGCCCAGCCCGATGCCTTCGCCGATTGCTCCCTCGAGGAGCATCTTCTCGATGTCAATTGCTCGCGCGTTCTTTGGGGTCGCTGGGAGCGGTCCGCCATGGACGGAGTCTGTTTCTGCTTCTGCTGATGCGTTTAGGGCGCAACAAGGGCACTTGTCGTCGACGCGCGCCGCATATTCCCCTCCGATTCTCACGGTTGCCGAACCTTTCTTGATGACACCCGTGAGGTGGATGCCATTGTCATCGCGCCTGAAGCAGAATTGGGCGTCTCCTCGCCTCGCGGCGTCCTGGTCTTCGATTTGGACCTTAGCGAAACCTGTCACAATGAAACCGTCATGGACTGTCCTGTCGCCTTTTCGCGCTGCCGGCTTTCCTCCCATGGGGTCCTCCTGCCGAATGTCTCGGACGGGCTCAGTCGCTGTTGAGTTTGATGACTGAATCGCCTTGAACGTCAACCACGTCGCCCGCAATAATGATCTTGTCGCCCGTAAGCCTGATCTCGGCACCCCCCGTAGACAGGACGATTTCCGGTGCATTCAAATGAATGTCCTGTCCCGCGGTCAGGTTGATCTCCTCGCTCGCTACGTGAAAGATGTTCTTTGCCTCCTTCTTGTCTGTTTCGGCGATAGTGCGAGTGTAGTTTGCCAGGTATTGTTCAATATCGTCGCCCTTGACGAGTTGGGTTCTTGTGCTGAAGTAGTTCTGCTGCGTCGAGCTGTGATACTGCTCGGCGGCCGAGCCAACGATCATTTTTGACCAGCCTCCACCAACGTAGAGGTTGCCACTTCCCGTGGTGAACAGCTGGAGGTTGGCGCTGTGCTCGTCATCCTCAGCCGGTTGGCCAAGTTGGACCTTGGTGCCCTCGGTCGGCGACGACATTTTCATGTGCTGCTTGCCGTCTAGGTCCTCCATTTCGAGCAGGTTCATGCCGCCGGACTGAATGATGTTTTTTGAATGGTTGTCCTTGTTGATCGGGCTCTGCTTGTGGGCATTGGGCAATACGCCGGCGATCATCGGACGGTCGGGGTCGCCGCCCTGGAAGGTCAACAACACCTCCGTGCCCTTCCTGAGTGGGAAGTGGAAACCCTCGTTGCCGCCGCCGTGGGGCTGGAGCATGCGCACGAGGGCAGAGGCGTTGCCGTCTTCTAGGTCGCTCTCGTCGAAGTTGATGCGCACGCGGTAGCGGCCTTCTTCGTCGATTTGGGCGTAAGGACTGTCGGCTTCGCCGTCGATGACGGCGTTCTCCATGCCGTAGATCCGCGGGCGCGGCGTGGTGCGCGTGGCTCGATACTGCACCTCACGAGGAATTGCGGTGACGTGGACTTGGTATTCGTCGTCCTCGGTGATACCGAGCAGTTGTTTGAGCTCCTCGTCGTTGCTCGCTTGGTTGCCACTGTGACCCAAGGTGATCACGAGGAATTCACCGTTCATCGAACGAAGTGGGTGCTCCTCCACCGTGAAGCTGAAGCCGCTGCGCAGACCGTAGACGCGGCCGTGGCCTTGATAGAGCTTCTCGCGGCAGCGGTACTCTTCGGCGCGAATGGTGGCTAGTTGATTGGCGGCCTCGGGTGAGTCGAAGTTTTCACCGTAGACGCACACCTCGGCCTGGCCTTTGTCGGAGATGCTGGCGCGGCCCACGACGTCGAGCTGCGGTTTTTGGTGGTTGTAGTCTTGCAGCTCGACGCGTTTGGGCAGCACGGAGCTACGGCAATTGAAGGCGGCGAGGGCTTCGTCGGCCATCATGTCGTCTTCGGCACCCGGAACGTAGCGCACTGGCGTCTTCGGCGACGGCTTGATGAAGGACTTGTGGTCGCTGATGATGAGCTTGTCGCGACCGCTTTCGTGCTCGAAGTTGAAGACCATGCCCACCCGCTCCATCCAGCGACAAATGAAGGCGTAATCGCTCTCTTGGTATTGGCAGACGTGCGGCAATGGCGGATAGCTGCCCGACAGACGCAGCTCGTAGTCGTCGCCGCTGAAGCCGGCATTGTCGAGAATGGCACGGATGATCTTGACGACGTCGTCGTCGATGAAGATGCGGCTGTGGTGCGACAAGGAAAGCTGCCAGAGGCGGGGTACCAATACGACGCGCACGATGGCGTACCGCTCGACGGCGTGCATGACCTCGGCACTCGCCACCATGCCGTGGATGACTTCTTTGTGCCCGTCACTGCCGCCTTCGATACGCAGCGCGGCGGCCTGTCCCGACAATTGTTGCGGCTCGAAAGCGGCGTCCCGGATGCGCAAATCGATGGCGAAGCTGTACAGCTCCGAGATGGCCTCTTGGCCGCGGAAATGCAGCACTGTGCTGCCCACTGAAAGGGCGGCGCACTCGAATTGAAACATGTCCGTAGCTGTCACTGGTAGTACTGGCATGGTCTTGTTCCTTCCTTCTCGGTCGCCTCAGCCGCTGCGTTTCATGTAGGCCGCGACCAGCTTGGCCCACTTGGTGTGAAGGGCTGGGTCTTGCGCAAACTTCTGTTTCCACTCGTGGCTCAAGTGGCGATGCAAGCTCTCGGTGGCCAGGCCGTAGCGCGCCCGCACGAACTCGGTCTTGTCGCGCTGTGTGGCCAAGTCGGCGCAGTACTGGGCGTACTGCTGGACCGTCCATCTTGCGGTTTCTCCAGCACGTCGCAAGTCCTCGACGACGCAGGGTTCAATCGGTTTGGTGGTCACTTGCTGAGACGAGGCAGGCGGCCGCGGCACGCGACCCGCTGGCGACAGGTCTTCGATGAAGCAGCCGTCGCGCTGAGCTCGAATCGCCGCGGCGCTCTCGTCGAGGGTGTCGCCATCAGCACGCACGAGCGTCGTGAGCGACGAGTCGGCTGGATCCTCCTGCGGACCTCCGTGCATGGCGTCATGACGGAAGTCGACTTTGGCGGATCGGATTGGCGTCAGGCCTGGCTTCTTCCAACTGAGCAGCTCGGCTGCCGTCGGATCTGGCTGCCCTTCGTCGCGCCGCTTGCGCTCGACAGAGAAGTAGCTTGCGTAGCGCCCGCTCAGCTTGCCATCGCCGGAAATCACGTTGGCGGTCAGCGCAGTAGACCAGCTCCCGCACGCCTCTTTCCACTCACTCTGTGTGATTTCGAGCCGGTCGAGCACCCCGGCCGCGTCGTCCTCGTTCACCTTCATGAGGCGCGCTGACACGATCGCCCAGTCGTCGAAGTCTTGGATAACGTGGAGTTTTGCGGATGGTTTGGACATGGCGTGTGACCTGCCTTCGTGCTTTTCAGGGCAGAAGAGACGGAGCGGCTCGGAGTGCTGCAAAAAAAGAGCTGCCCGCTTCTGCGCGCCTCCAATGCGGTCGTGTAATATCTGGTAGTTGCGTATGGACTGCCCGGAGCCACACGTGTTTCTCGATCTGTTCGCCGAGCGGCTGAGTGAGCAGGAGCAACAGCAATTCGAAGAGCACGTCGACGGCTGCGCGGCCTGTCACGAGCTGATGGTCGGGCTTGCTCGAAAAGAGACCAATGTGGCCACAACGGCGAGCCCGTCGACGTTGCTCAGTCCTGGAGTCGGTCGACCCTCAACACCCGAAGAGAGGCGCATCGGTCTAGCGCCTGACGCCGTCTTTCACGGGAAATATCGCGTCGTGGAGCTCATTGGCTACGGCGGTATGGGCGAGGTCTACGAGGTTGTTCACAGTGCGACGCGCCGTCGCTGCGCGCTCAAAGTGCTCAAAGCCGCCGTTGATAGCGAATGGGTGAAGAAGCGCTTCGAGCAAGAGGCTTACGTCACCGCCGACGTGCGCAGTGACCATATCGTTCAGATTTTCGATGCGGGTTGGGATGACGAGCTCGGCATGCCCTTCCTCGTGATGGAGTTGCTCGAGGGGCAAGACTTGCAAGCGATGCTCCAGCGAGAGGGCGGCTTGGCACCCGAGCTCGTCATCGAAATATTGCGGCAAGTAGCGCTGGCCCTGGACAAGACCCACGCGGCGGGCATCGTCCACCGCGATCTCAAGCCGGGTAACCTGTTCGTCACCGATGCTGACGACGGATCGCCGCGAGTCAAGATCCTCGATTTTGGCATCGCCCGTATCGTCAGGGAGAGCTCGGGCCCGGCGACCAGCACCAAGAGCATCGGTACACCGATGTACATGTCTCCTGAGCAAGTGTTGGGCGAGGTTAGCTTGGGACCGAGCGCTGATCGCTACGCGCTCGCCCACATTGCTTTCTGTTTGCTCGTGGGCTGGCCATACTTCACGGTCGAGCACCACAAGGCGGGCTCGCCGTACGACTTCATGTCGCGTGTGATCGAAGGGGTAACCGAGGCGCCGAGCGCGCGGGCCGCGACCGGCGGTGTCGCTCTACCCAACGGCTTCGATGCTTGGTTCGAGCGCGCGTCGAACAGCGATGCTGAGCTTCGCTTTGCGGGTGCCAGCGAAATGGTGGCCGCGCTCGCAGAGGTTTTCGATCAACCGCTGAGCGCGTCCAAGATCGACTTGGTGGCGGCGACGAAATCCGGTGCCTTGCCCCCCGCCGATGCGCCGATGCGACAAGTCGATGCCGAGCCCGAGCCCAGCACAGAGGCTTCCTCAGCGCTATCGCAGCCCGCACCCTCAACGATGGGCGGCAGCAGCCATCGCTGGCTTGCCGCCATCGCCGCAATCGCTACGATGGCGGCTGTGGTCGCATTCTTTGTCGAGGCCAACTCTTCACCCGACGGTGGCCCAGCGAGCGCATCGACGCTTGGGGGCGAGCCCATCACGGTAGGAGCGCCGACGAGCTCACAGCTCAGCGCCTCGCCGCCGGCTGCTGTGTCGGTTCCCAAAGCGGGTCCTCACGTATCTGCCAGGCCCGCTGCTGCGCCACCGGTCGCCGCCAAACCGATTGCCCCTCGGCCAGCTTCGACCCGTACTGGCGCATCGACCGCGACGCAGAGCAGCCCGAAGACAGCTGCTGCGTCTTCCGCTTCTGCAACCAAGTCATCGCCTGCCAAGATCGACCCGTTGCGCAGTCGTTGGGGGGCGCAATGAGGGGATCGATAGCGCCGGCTGTTTGCCTTTGCGTTCTTTTTTCTACCCTCCAGCTGAGGACCGCTCAGGCGGGTGACGCTGCTGGGGCCGAACGACTCTTCAAAGAGGCCCTCGCGCTCGACGATGCAGGCAAGTGGAGACAGGCATGCGTCAAGTTCCGGGCCAGCTTGCAGATCGATGCATCGGTGGGCGCTCAGCTCAACGTTGCCAAGTGCTTCGACAAAGAGGGCAAGCTGGCGAAGGCCGAGTCCGAATACCAGCACGCCAGGGTCCTGAACGGCAGGACGCCCGATCCTCAGCGTCGCGACGCCGTGGCGCAATTCATCGCCGAGCGTCTGGCAGAGCTACAACCGCGCGTGCCGCTGTTGACCATCAACGTGAAGGACCCGCAGGCTGACGTTCCGCCAGCAGACTTGGTGGTGACACGTAACGGTACGGTTCTGCCGCCCGGGGCGCTCGGGACCGCCCTGTCCATGGATCCCGGAGTCGTCTCAATCGAGGCCCGCGCAGGCAACAAGGAGGCATCGGAGAGCGTGAAGCTCGTCGAGGGCGATCGCCGAACTGTGACGCTCGAGCTTGCCCTCGTCCCTACGGCGCCTTCAATCCCACCTGCTGCTGTGGTCCCGCCGCCGCCTCCTGCGGACACGCCGGCCGCGCAGCCGCCGCTTTGGCCCTGGATTGTTGGGGGCCTTGGTCTGGCCATGGGAGGCGTCGCGGTGGGCTTCAGCATCGACTATGCGGTGACGCGTTCGAGCGGCGAGGACAGCTGTGGTGACCTAGCGGACTGCAAGGCCCCAGCGGCTGACTTCGACGTCGACGCGTTCAACGCGCGTTTGGATCGAGATACTGGTCTCGGAATCGGTTTTGGGGCAGCAGCTGCAGTTGCCGTCACCATCGCTATCGTCGGCCTCGTGAGCGACAATGCAGGCGCCGCTCCACCGCTCGTCGTGAGCCCGCAGCTCACCCCGAGCGCGGTGGGGGCTTCGGTGCTAGCCCGTTATTGAGCAGACGCGCGCTGCCAGCCTGTGGACCGCGGTTTTTCGTGATACAACACAGGGTGGCCGGCTGTGGCAGGTTGGGGAGCAGTTGGCCGAGCAGACCCATGAGCAAGAGCTCCGTTCAAATCGGCGATGTCATCGCCGGCAAGTACCGGGTCGAGCGCATCCTCGGCATCGGCGGTATGGGTGTTGTTGCGGCGGCGCGGCATGTGGACCTCGACGAGCTGCGCGCCGTCAAGTTCATGCGCTCCAAAGCCAAAGCGAGTGCCACGGCTGCCGAACGCTTCATGCGCGAAGCCAAGGCCATCGTGCGGCTCAAGAGCGAGCACGTGGTGCAGCTGCATGACGTGGGCCACCTCGAAGGCGGCGAGCCCTACATGGTCATGGAGTACCTCGAAGGCGAGGATCTCAAAGAGCTGGTCGATCGGCAGGGGCCATTGGCCATCGAAGATGCTGTGCACTACGTGATGCAAGCATGCGCCGGCTTGGCCGAGGCTCACGAGGCCGGCATCGTGCATCGCGATCTGAAGCCGTCCAACCTGTTCTTGACCACGACCAGCGACGGAATGCCTTGCGTGAAGGTTTTGGACTTCGGGATCTCCAAGCTGGTGGGACCTGAGAAGGCCGACGATCTCACCGCAACTGCAGCGATGCTGGGCTCGCCCTACTACATGTCGCCCGAGCAGATGCGTTCGACCCGCAACGTCGACGCACGCGCAGACATTTGGGCGGTGGGCGTCATGCTCTACGAGCTGCTATTGGGCGTGAAACCATTTTCGGGCGACACCGTCACAGCCGTGGCCGCCGAGGTCGTGCAGGAAGATCCAGTCCCGCCATGCTCGCTGCGCCCAGATGTCCCCGAAGGTCTGGAGAAGGTCATTTTGCGTTGCTTGGAAAAGCGCAGCGACGACCGCTACCCAACAGTTGCAGCGCTGGCGGACGAGCTTGCACCATTTGGAGTTGCTGCTGACCAGCAGTTGCTGGAGCGTATTGAACGGATCCAACACGTCACCGAGCGTGGCAGTCTGTCTACATCGAACGAGCGCGTCGTCAGCGGCGATGCGACCACGGTGGCTAGCGATTCCAATGCGACGCCGACCACCGCCAAGCCCGCCGTCCTGGCCGCGAGCGCGCCGGGCGACGGACCCAGTGGCAGCACCGCGCCTGGTTGGGAGCGAACGGACAGCCAGGAGGCAAAGCAGAGCAAGCAGTCTTCTCAGGCAGTGCGGGCTTTGGCGGCCGTGGTGGTGCTCGCCGCGGTGGCCGGAGTTGCGTTGCTGCTGCGTTCGATGACCGCCGAGTCGTCGCCTGCCACGCACACCACCCAAACAGCGTCGACGTCTGTTGTCCAAAGCGCCGCCAAATCGCCGACTGCTGGCGCGGCGCGCCCAGCCCCTGCACCGACCAGTTCGTCGAGTCCGACGGCTTCAGCAGCGGCAGGTCCCCATAGCGCCAGTGCATCTGCCGCTAGCGCAGCGCGCACGACTGCTAGCGCAGCGACCCCCACGACCAAGCGGGTTGCGCCAACGGTCAAGACCGCACCGCCAACCACGAAGACACCGAAGAGCAATACGAAACCAAAGAGCGTATGGGATGAGCGGTGAGCGATTGGAGTTTGTAGCCCGCAGAGCGCACTTGTTGTGCCTGCTGACCATCACCTTCTTGTTGAGCTTGTCTCCCGGCCTCGGCCGAGCGCAGACCGACACGGCCTTGGCGGACTCCTTGTTCAAGACGGGTCGCGCGCTGATGGCCGAGGGCAAGTTCAAAGAGGCTTGCGCCAAGTTCAAGGCGAGCCTGCAAATCGAGGAGTCGTCGGGGACGTTGCTCAATTTGGCGCGCTGCCACGAGCTGCAAGGCAAGATCGCCACCGCTTGGAAGCAGTACCAGCAGACTGTGGACTTGGCCGCCAAACGCAAGGAGAGCAAGCGTGAGGAGGCGGCCAAAGCGCTGGTCGAAAAGCTCGCGCCGCGCGTTTCGTGGCTGACCATCGTGGTCACGACGCCCATCACCGGCCAGACCGTGACGCAGAACGATCACGAGGTGGCTGCCGCGCACTATGGCCAGCGACGCGCCGTCGATCCGGGAAGCTACCGTGTCGCCGCCAAAGCGCCCGGTCGTCAAGACTGGCAGGCCGACGTGAAGGTAAACGATAACGCGGACGACAAGACCGTGACCGTTCCGGTATTGAAACCGAAAGCAGTCGCGCCGCCTCCGCCGCCGACGGGCACCGCCTTGCCGCCTCCGCCACCGCCGCCACCTGCCGAGCAACCGAGCGGTTCGTTCAGCCGCTGGAAGATCGCGGGCATCGTAATGGCCATCAGTGGTGGCGTCGCCACGGGGATCAGCGTCGATTTTGCGGTGCAAGCCAGCGACCAGCTGAGTGACGCTGAGTCTGACAAAGACCTCTGCCCCGGCAAGGTCTGCACGCCCGAAGGGCGCGTAGAGGTGGAAGCTGCACGGGACAAGGCGACCGTGTTTGGTGCGCTGATTATTGGCGGCGCCGTGCTGGCCGCAGGGGGTATCGTGCTCGTCATCGTCGGTCCCCCGAACGAGCCCGAGCCGACAGCAGGCTCACTGACGCTCGTTCCACAGGTCGGGCCGGCAAGCGCGGGCTTTACGTTCGCCGGAGCATTTTGACGATGTGGCGTTCACGCCTGTGGCTGCTCGCGCCAGCACTGCTGATGTGCTGCGGTTGCGACGCTATTTTCGGCTTCGACGAGTTTGTCGACAGCGTGGTCGCGCCGAGCGGATCTCCAGCCGGCTCTGTGCTGGGCGTCGGAGCGCACAGCTGCGCTGTGCTCGTGGACGAAACAGCCAAGTGCTGGGGCCCGAACATGAGCAGCCAGTTGGGCAATGGCGGAATCGAGCAATCCAACGTCCCTGTCTCGGTCGCTGGTCTGACGGATTTGGTGACCATCGCCGCAAGTGACGGCCTCACCTGTGCGCTGGACAAGGCAGGCGTCGTTTACTGCTGGGGCATGATCTTCGAAGGGGGACTGGGCGACGGCAAGACCCCGGATAGTACGACTCCGGTGGTTGCCGCCATTCCTCCAGCGACAAGGCTCGCGGTCGGACTGAACCACGTGTGCGCTGTGGTCCAAAGTGGTGCTGTGCATTGCTGGGGTCAGAACATCTCCGGCCAGCTTGGCAACGGCGAGGTTGGGGTCGCCACGTCCGCTACGGTTCAGGTAATCGGTATCACCAACGCGATCGACGTTACCGCGGGCGAAGCGCACAGCTGCGCCTTGCTGGCCACCGGCAAAGCCGTGTGTTGGGGCAACAACCTCAAATCACAGCTTGGCAACGGCACCGTAGTGGCCGCGCCCACGCCCGCCGAGGTCATAGGTCTGGATGATATCGTCGCGATCGGTGCGGGCTGGTCACACACCTGCGCCTTGCAAGCCGATGGTCGTGTGGCCTGCTGGGGAACCAACCTCGAGTCACAGCTCGGCAGCCAAGCCCCATTCAGCGGGACTGCAACCAACGTTGGCTTGGAAAACGTGGCTCAGCTCTCGGTGAGCGCGAACCACAACTGCGTGATTCTCAAAAACGGTGCAGTACAGTGTTGGGGCGCAGGCGCCGCCGGCCAGCTCGGCCACGGCGGTTACGACAACGAGTGGATTCCGGTCAACGTCGATGTCCTCAGTGCCGTCGCCATCGGTGCCGGTCACTCTCACACGTGCGCGAAGAAGTCGGACCAGACCGTGTGGTGTTGGGGGTGGAACAGCATGGGTGAGCTGGGTGATGGCACGGAGCAAGACAGCCCCACACCGGTGAAGGTAAAAGGAATCGGTGAGTGATGCGCTCCGCTTGGTTGTGGCTCACGCCTGCCTTGTTCCTGTGTTGTGGTTGCGACGCCCTTTTTGGCTTTGACGAGTTTGTCGATGCCACCACGCCGCCAGCTGCCGCTCCGAGCGGATCGCGGCTCGGGTTAGGAGTGCACAGCTGCGCGGTGTTGGCCGACGGTACAGGCGCTTGCTGGGGGACCAACATGCAAGGGGAGCTCGGCGTCAACAACGATGCTGTTCTCGATTCGAACGAGCCTGTGGCAGTGGTCAACTTGACCAATCTCGTCACCATCGGCGCCGGCGAGGGCTTCAGCTGCGCGCTCGACGAGGACGGAGCGGTCTACTGTTGGGGAGAGATATTCATGGGGGGTCTCGCTGGCACGACCTCCAAGAGCCTGACGCCACTGCGCGTCGACATTCCGGCGGCGGCGCGTTTGTCTGTGGGGCATTTGCATGCTTGTGCAGTGGTCGGCAGCGGCTCCGTCCATTGTTGGGGCCAGAACCTGTCGGGACAGCTTGGCGATGGCACCATGGGCGCCGTGTTGGTGCCCGTTCAGGTAGCGGAAATCGACAACGCGATTGACGTTGCCGCTGGCCAGCTGCACAGCTGCGCGACGCTCGCGACCGGCGAAGTCCGTTGCTGGGGAGCCAATGGGGAGGGGCAGCTCGGTAATGGCACCACGGCAATTGCTCTCACGCCCGCTGAAGTCGTCAGTATGACTGACGCCGTCGCTGTCGGGGCGGGATGGTCTCACAGCTGCGCTCTGCGCAAAGGCGGCATCGCTGCATGTTGGGGCGCCAACGTGGAGTTCCAACTCGGCAGTCCAGAAGGAGACAGCTCCACCCCAGTTGATGCGTCGGTGCAAGATGCTGTTCAGCTGTCGACGGGACCACAACACAACTGCGTATTACTCGAGTTCGCAACGGTTCGTTGCTGGGGTTTGGGTACGTCCGGCCAACTCGGCGATGGGGGCAAGCAAAACCAAGTGTGGGCCGATCCGGTCAACCTCACGGATGCCATCGCAGTGGGCACTGGTGTTGGGCACAGCTGCGCGATGAAGTCGGACAACACCGTGTGGTGTTGGGGCCAGAACTTCAGCGGAGAGCTCGGTGACGGTACGAACAACGAGAGCAGCACGCCTGTGCAAGTGTTGAATATCGGCAACTGAGCCTTACAGCTCGGCGCGATGAAAAGCCACGTGTGACATGCCGCTGGTGTTGACGGGGTAGACCGTGAACAAGCGGTTGCCCCGAATCGCCAAGCCGACGTAGTCGCCAAGCCACTGCTGGTGCGAGCGCTGCGAGAGGAACAACAAAGGGCTCTCGACGACGACGGCTGGCTCGAAGCTCAGCTGCGTCCCGGCAGGAGCCCGGGCGCGCCGGTAGCTGCCAGCCGGGTCTTCGTTGTAGTTGCCGTTGAAATACACCACGTGCATGTCGCCGCTTTCGTGGCGGGCAATCTGCGGCAGCATGTTCAGGGGTGGTGCGTTGAAGTCGTGGGCGTTGAAAGTGCTTGGAAAGGAGAGGCCGGAGTCGCTGGAGTGGCCAATCCGAATAGCGCTGAGCTTGGCACTGTTTTCGCCGTCGGGGACATCGTTGGTCAAGCCATAGGAGACCCAAACGTCGTTGCCTTCGGCGACGCAGTTGGGATCGGTGTAGGCAACGTCAGGGTAGCTGGAGACGATCGTTTGATTGCCGAGCGGCCAAGTCACACCATCGTCGTCACTGTAACGCAGCTCGATGAGCATCTGGTCGATGGTGAAGGACACGAAGGTGGCGTAGACGCGGTTGCCTTTCGACGGCGCGCAAGGAAAAGCGAGGTTGGCAAACACATCAGGCGCTACGGGGCTGCGCTGGTAGCTCGCGCCCGAATCGACGCTGCGCCCAGCCATGATGGTGAACTCGAAGTCAGACTCGCGCGCATAAGTAACCAGCACGCTGCCTTGCGCGGTGGTGGTGATCCACGGCTTGTCGTAGCGAAAGTCCTCGTTGGGATCGGTGACCTCGACCGGGCTGCCGAAACTGAGCTCGCCAGGCTTGGCGCGGGCCACGTAGATGTGCATGTCGTAGGGTTCGTCGGCCCCGTAGTAAAAGCCGACCCAGGTGAGGTAGATGTTGCCTTGCTCATCGGCCGCGAGGACCGGATCAGCGCCGGGGCCACCATTGGGCGAGAGCGCTGTTTGGGGCGGCCCCCAGCTGTCGCCCTGATCTGCCGAAAACGCGTAACCGATGAACGGCTCACCGTTGAAATCGACGCCGATCCAGGCGGCCGCTACACGTCCAGACGGATCCACCGCGAGGTGTGCCTCGGACTCGAAGTAGGACTCGGCGGTAAGGGAGATGATCGGGTTGCCGCCTTGAGCACCCATGCCGCCTTGAGCGCCCATGCCGCCTTGAGCGCCCATGCCGCCTTGGCTGCTGGTTGTTTGTGTGCCGCTACCGCCTTGACCTGTGGTGGTGGTGCCCGTTTCGTAGGGCGGTCCCTCGAGGGAGTTGCGCGCGCCGCACGCTCCGATGCCTGCGACGAAGAGAAGCCCGCAAGCAAGAAGACCCCAAGCTCGATGCTGTTGCACCCGAGCAGCCTTCCACGGAGGTCGTCTGCTGGCCAGGCCCGCGTCAGCGCGCGGCCATCAGTAGCATTCGGGCGCTCTCGTCGGCGCTCAGATCAGAAGCCAACGCATAGCCGATACCCGATTTCTCGGAAGCGGCAACCGCATAACCGCGCACGCGCCCCACGTACACACGGCTTGCGCCGACGCGTCGCGGATGAAGCTTGTTGGTCGAGACGTCGACCTTGTCCGGATCGAACACATAGAGCGTCATTCGGTGGCGCTTGCGCAACAGGTAGCGCAACATTGCTGCACGCCGTGGATGCATTCGTGCGCCCTTGAAGTCGGCTCCGACGGAGCGCAGCTTCGGCCGCGGAACGCGCACACCCACATAGGGATCGAAGCGCTGCAGATCATCGAAGTTGGTCACCTCGGGGAACAGCGGTGTGGCATGAGCCGCCACCAGCTCTTCGAGGAATCGGTCGAAGGTCGACTTTGCTGCCATCGACGATGGCTGAGCCACCTTGTCGGGCTCGCCGGCAACCTGTTGCTGCAGTTGGAACGCACCGATCACCAACGCCAAGGTGGCTGCAGCGGCCAAAGGCATCACGAAGCGAAGGTTCTTCAATCGTGAGCCATCGCTGCCGCCAGCTGCTGTCGCAATCGAAGGCTCTGGCGGTGCCGAATCGGTCGAAGCTTGCGATCGAGCGTCATCCAGAGAGGGCAGGGCGCGAGCGGCCTCTTGTTCGGCTTGGCGTTCCGCCACCATCGCCGCGCAGATCCGTTCCCGCAACGAGGAGCTTGCTTTTGCGCAAGCAACTTTACGCAAGCTGTTGCGGGTGGCGCGGATGAGCTCCACTTCTTCAGCGCAGTGGTCACATTCGGCCAGGTGGGTTTCGACGTCGAGGGTGTGCACAGCGTCGAGCTCGTCGTCGACATAGGCGTGAATCCACTGTGCGAAGCGGCGGCAAGCGCTCGTGTCATGGGCGGCGCTCATCGTGCACCTCCTTGCCCATCGCGTTTGCGGCTTCGGTATGCGGCAAGATCGAGCGGCTCGCGCGGGTCACCCGCTGCGGCGCGTTTTGCCTCTCCGTCGGGCTCTTCTGAAATGATGCCGAGCGCGATCGCATGATCCTGTAGTGAAGCCTGCAACATTCGGCGTGCCCGATGCAAGCGTGACATGACCGTGCCGACAGGACAGCCCATGACCTCCGATATCTCTTTGTAGGACAAGCCCTCGATATCGCTGAGCACTACGGCCAAGCGAAAGTGCTCCGGCAGCTCTTCGAGCGCGCCTCGAACTTCTGCCGCGATCAGCGGCGCGAGCATCTGGCTCTCGGGGTCACGCATCGACTTCATGGTCGAAGCGCCAATCCAGCGGTCGGCCAACGGACCAGCGTCGGGGCCTTCCAGCACATCGCGCTCGAGTCCGCCGCGCCGATGCAGATTGATGAAGGTGTTGGTGAGGATTCGCAACAACCAAGCTTTCAGGTTGGTGCCAGCTTTGTATTGGTGTCGCGCACGTACGGCCTTGACCACCGTGTCTTGAACCAGGTCCTCAGCAGCGGATCCTTCTTTGGTCATTCGAAAGGCCACCCCGTAAAGGGCATCGAGGTGGTCAAGAACTTCAGCTTCGAATGCCACTGGGCGCTCTGCCAATCGCTCGGAGCTCGTCATCGGCTTTAAGTATGTCATTCCACTCAGCACAACAGGGCAAGCTGCAACCCTATTCCGGTCCTTTCTCTTTTCGGATCAAGAACATAAGCACGCTAGCGAGCTCCCGCCGCAACCCCCAACCGCCCCACCCCCCAACCCCACCAAACCAACCGAAAAAACCACCCCACTCAATACACCACACTCGGGGGGAATGTGCC
>CAZRGL010000231.1:0-15552 GCA_964599485.1 uncultured Polyangiaceae bacterium | reverse complement strand
GCATCGCCGGCCGCCGATCCCACCGCTGGCTCAGGCAGCTACCCGTGGTTCTACACATTGGGCGGCGAGGCGAGCAACGATGACCTCGTGTTGATGGACCAAGTGCTGGCCTGCGCCATCGAGCAGACCAAGGTCGACACCAGCCACATTCACACAATCGGCTACGCCGAAGGCGCCTCGCAAGCTGCTCAGGCTGCCGCCCGGCGCTCCAACTACATTGCCAGCATCGTGACCCATTCGGTCTTCTTCGGAGGAGCGCCTGAGCAAGACGGCGACAACGCTTACGCGGTCATGATTCTTCACGGTGGCACGGGTGATACCGATGGCATCGACTACGAAAAAGGTAGCAACAATTACGCTGGTTACCTGACGGACAAGGACGACACGACGTTCGAAGTGGAGCACCTCACCGTGATCTGCAACCACGACTTGGGCCATCAAGTCGACGCCGAGTCGCTCGACAGCAGCTGGAAGTTCTTGCAGGACCATCCCTACGGGACGGACCCTTCGCCCTACGTGAAGAGCAACCTGCCAGGGAGCTTTCCCGACTACTGTACAATCCAAGAATAGGGCCTGTCCCCGACGCTCGATCGGCCTCACTCTTGGCGGGGGACCAGGTCTCGGGGTGACGCGGTGAATAATCCGGGCTAGGTGAGCCACCGCGTGCCAGAAGCAGCCCCAAACAGCAAGCCCGGCCAAATCCGAACCGAGCTGAGCCGAGACCTCGGTTTGGTCTCGGCCCTGGCCATCGGTGTCGGGACGATGATCGCCGCCGGGATCTTCACGCTTTCCGGATTGGCTGTGCGTAACGTCGGCTCAGGTTCAATCGTCGCGTTCCTACTCGCCGCGGTCGTAGCCCTGTTTACGGCTCTGACTTACTGCGAATTCGCGTCGACCTATCCCGAAACGGGTGAAGGTTACCTGTATGCAAGCAAGACCTTCCCTCCACTGCTCGCATATACGGTCGGTTGGTGTCTGGCGCTCGGCTACTGCTCGTCGTGCGCGTTCTACATCGCGAGCCTGTCGACCTACTTCCACGAGTTCGTGTGGGCCATGCCACCCCACGCGCTGGTGGCGCTGGGATCGCTCGTCTTACTGACCGCGCTCAACGTGAAAGGCACCAAAGAGTCGGGCGCTTTTCAGGTTCTGGTGACCGCGGCCAAGGTCGCGCTGCTCCTGTGGTTCGTGATTGGCGGCTTGGGCTCGGTCGATACCGCCGAGCTAGCGGCCAAGTTCGAGACCGACATGCTGAAGATCGGCGCGACGGCCGCCATGGTGTTCATCACCTTCTTCGGCTTCTCCGCCATCGCCGCCTCAGCGGGCGAAGTGAAGAACCCCGTCAAGACCATCCCGCGCGCCATCTTCATCTCGATGGGTTTGGTGACGGTGCTCTACACGGCTGTGGTGATGGTCATCATCGCCGCCGGGCTGACCGAATACACCGAGGCGGCGATGGGCACCGCCGCGCAGAAGTTCCTCGGTCCGACCGGCGCGATGGTCATCGTCGGCGGCGCACTGTTCTCGATGATCTCCGCCTCCAACGCCTCGATCATGGCCGGCTCACGGGTGGTCATGTCGATGAGCCAACGTGGACAGCTTCCCCGCGGCGTCGGCGAGGTGAACAGCCGCACCCGCACGCCCGTCATGGCGCTGGTTGCAGTAGGAGCCCTGACAGGCCTTTTTGCGGTGGTCTTTCCACTCGAGGACCTTGCTCATTTTGCCGACACGGTGTTGCTGTTGGCGCTCATCTTGGTCAACGCCGCGCTCATTTACAATCGGCGCAAGTTCCCCAAGCTGGCGCGACCGTTCCGAGTTCCGATGGTGCCGCTACTGCCCGGGCTCGGCATCGCTGCGAACCTGTACCTCATGCAGCAGATTTCCCACCACTACGTGCCGGTTGGCGTCGCCCTCGGCTCGGTGGTGGTCGGGGTGGTCGGCTACCTGCTGTGGAGCAGGCTGGGCGCGACAGACCCGCCCAGCCCCGTTGCCGAACGGCCGCCGCGCGTGCAGGAAGCAGAGCCGGCGCGTTACCGCGTATTGGTGCCCATCGCACATCCCGAGCACGCGGCCTACTTGATCGGTCTGGCAACCGCGATCGCCGCACCGCGAAACGGCGAGCTGCTCGTCGTGCGTGTCGTGCAAGTGCCTGACCAGCTCGTCCCGCGCGCCGATGACGCGGAAGTCGCCAAACAGAGCGAAATTCTCGAACAAGCACGGAGCCATGCCCGCGAGCTGGGCATCAAGGCCACTGCCCTGGTGCGGGTGGCCCATCAAATCGACGGCACCATTTTGCAGGTTGCCCGCGAGCACGAATGTGACCTCATCGTGATGGGTTGGAAGGGATTCACTACGACCCGCGGGCGGATCCTGGGCGACGTCACCGACTCGGTAGTGCGCCACGCGCAATGCGACATCATTCTCGCCAAGCCGGTTGGCGAGGAGCTCCCGAAACGTGTGCTTTTGCCAACCGCAGGCGGACCACATGCGCGCCGCGCAGAGCGGTACGCGGCAGCATTGGTGTCCGCGAGCAAGGGCGAGCTGACGCTCTGCCGCGTCGTGTCTCCAAACGAGTCCAGCAAGGAAGCCAACAGGGTCGACCGCGACATGCGCGCCGCAATGGACCGCGTGGCAGCCGAGGATGAAGGACTAGAGGTCGGCAGCAAGCTGCTCGAAAGCGACTCGGTGAGTGGGGGGATCCTGACGGCGAGCGATGGCTATGACGCGGTCGTGTTGGGCGCCGCGCACCAGCAGGGAGTCTCGTCGCAGCTGTTGTTCGGCACCATCGCTGAGCAGGTCGCAAAAAACGCCAACCGCGACGTGATCATGGTCAAGCGCTTCGACCCGCGTTCCTCCAGTTCGCGCCGGGCCGCTTCGTAACGGTTGCATTCCTCCAGTTGGCGACGGGCCACCCGTCTGCGGCTGAGCCCGGAGCTCCTAGCTTGTCAGGGTCCGCCGAAAAGCGCGTAGACCTTGCCGATTGAATACACAAACTGCCAATTCCAGGCCAACGGGGGGCCCGGCGCTCCAACCACGACATCCGCGTGACGCCCAGCGCTATCATGGCTGAGCTGGCCCATCGCCAACGCCGCGCCCGGCCAGTCACCAAGCTTCTCTGTGATGAGGGCGGCGCCGGCGGAGCCAGAGAGTGAGCCTAGCTTGAGATCCGAGGACACCGGGCCGTACACGACGTAGGCGAAGCCGCTCACCGGCACCCACTGAGGGTCGTCGTAGGGAAGGGGCTCGCCGATGACGACGTCATCGTAGCCATCACCGTTGATATCACCGCCTCCTGCCACGGCATATCCAGCTAGCCCCGTGCTCCATTGCCCCTTCAGCTCGTAGACGTTAATCGCCGTCGGCAAGTCCACCACGCCGGGCTTGAGCGGGCCGTAAACCAAATAGGCGCGCCCTCCCTTCGATGGACGTGGGGCACCTATGATGAGATCGGGAACGCGATCGCCGTTTACGTCACCAGCTGCCGCCACAGACCAGCCGACGTCGTCGCCCGGGCCGCCGCACAGGCTGGTGTACGCATCGGCTACGCCCTTGAGCTCGATGGGATTGCTGCTTCAGTCCTTCAGCCGATACGCATGCACGCATCCACCTTGGCCTGCGTGAGGTGCTCCCACCAAAACGTCACGTGTGCCATCACCGTCGACATCCGCAAGAGCCACCGCATGGCCGAGGTTCTCGCTGCCACTGCCGCGAATGACCGCACGAGCCCCAGCCAGCGAACCGCCGCTGGTACCCCCCATGAACAGATAGGCTGCTCCAGCGTTGTTGTTGGCGTGGGGCGCGCCGATGAGCACCTCAGCGAGGCAATCCAAGTCTACGTTGCCCACCGCAACGGATGTCCCACCCAGGTCGCTACCGCTCTCGGCGGTGAAGGTCGCGTTTGCGCCGGCGGTGGTGGTCGCACTGGGTAGTGGTCCGTGTAGCAGGTACGCGCCACCCGAGGTGGCGTCGTTGCCGACGAGCACATCGCCGTGTCCGTCTCCGTTGACGTCCCCGCCGGCAACGGCGTAGCCCAGACGATCGCCCTGGCTGCCAACGATCTTCGAGCTTCCCGCGAAGACCAAGTTGCCCGCTGGGGGAATCGGCCCTTTGATGACGAACACGCTGCCGCCAGGCCCATCGCCGGGGGCCCCTGTGAGCACCTCGTCGTAGTGATCGCCATCGAGATCCACCGCGGCGAGACTGCGTCCCATGCGGACTCCTGTTCCGCTGCCGGCATACGATGATTCGGTGTTCTTCAACTGCCCGCTGCCTTGGTATTTCGTACCCGGCGCCACGCTCCAGGCCACGATGGGCTCACACAACCGAGCCGCCAAATCGCTGCCTGTCTGGATCTGAGTGGAGCCCTTCACCCAGCCATCCGTGTCGTAGTAGCGTGGCACAAAGGGTGGGAATGTCGCGTTGCCCATTCCCCACATGGCGCCGTCCACCCAAGCTCCTGAAAACAACAGGTGACGCCATGGATTGCCCGGCGTCGAGTCGATCTCGCTCATGGTTGGAAAGGGCGACAGCAGAATCGTGCCTGAGTCTCCTGGGTCCATCCAGCGGAGCTTGCACACAGTCGAATCCGGCGGGCAGTAGGTCTTGCCACCGCCAGCCGCTTCGTCCAGCCAGTAAAAGGGCACGGGGCGTACTTGGTAATCCGCTGCGCGCGGGTAGAGCGCATGGCTGCCTTCTGCAAGATAAATGAAGGGGTGCTCGTCAGCCCGATCGACCAACTCCCAAGGCACTACGACTGCGTTGCCCTTCCACTCGGCCGAAGTCGCGTCGGTAAATCGCATCCACTGACTCGACAGGTGCCCGGCGTAAACGACCTGCTGGGGCACGAAAGCGCCATCCTTCTTGCTCAACACGATGGTGAGCGACTCGCGGTCGCGATCGTGGGCACCATCCGCCATCGATGGGCTCTTCTTGTCGTGGCGATAGAAGTACCAATAGCTCAGGTACAGCTTCCCGGCGCTTGGCAGATGAACGGAATAGTAGACCTGGATGTCGTCCTTGCCCGCCACGTTGGTGCCTGACTGTCCCCAAGCTTGCGAACCGATGAAGCCGTCCAAGAGCAAGTTGTTTTTCACGCGACTACGCAGAGCCACGTTGTCAAAACCTGATACCGCCATGGCGTTCATCGCTGCAGCACCCGTGAGCTTGGTGATGTCAGTTTGCGCACCGTTCTTCGTGGGAACACCTCCCAGGCTCAACGGAGTGGTGAAGTAACTCTGGTCGAGCTTGACTGGTAGCCATTGCTCGGTCTGGTGAAACTGCGCCACGGGCAGGTGTTTCTTGGCGAGCGCCTCGTATGGTTGGCCCGCGACAGCCATGCCGATGACGAGCCTTTTGCTCCACAGTCGCAGCGAAACCTCTTGGCTGTGGCTCCCAGTCTCGTCGGTCCACTCGACGATTTTGGTGAGGCCGAATTCCAATTGGTAGAAACCCTCCTCGAGGGCTGGCAGCGAGGCATCGAGAGACGGTGTGGTAACTGACCAAGTCTTGATGGTCTGGCTGGTGGCCGGTTTCTTCAGCCGCAGCCAGCTCCATTGCTTGTCAGTTTTCTTCAATGGCCAGAGCCCACCAAGCTTCAGCGTGGAGGCTGTGGCGGGCTCGATGGGTTTTGCGAGCTCGACGGTGCTCGCTCCGGCGAGGGTCACGACGCGGTACGTGCTGAAGTGCTGCAAACGCACGTATGCTTTTCGTGGGTCGCTGTCGTGGCGCACCATCGGCTCGAGCTGCCAGAGTTGGGCCTGCTGGTCATAGTAGGCGAGCCCGACGAAGGGTCGGTCTTGGCTGAGCATCTTTTGGGGCACCACAATTTTGAGCCACACAGCCGGATAGAACACAGCACCGTCAGGGAGAAACTCGACATCGGCGCCGGCAACGTTGGCCACAGCTTCGCTGTCGAAATCGATCTTTGGATCCTTGGCATGAAGACCGATGGCCAGGTCCTTCTTCTCGTAGCCCGTTTTCTCCAGCACTGTGTTGCTGACCGCAAGGCCGAGTCGCACCCCGGCAGGGGTAGTGGTTCGCACAATCAACCCATCAAAGGCCGCGTCTTCATCCGCCTCTTCCTTCGCTAGCTCTTTTTCGAGGGAGTCATTGCCGCCATTGCCACCGCTGCCGGCCTCCCCACCTGCCCCGCCTTGGTCCTCTCCCCCATGGTTGTCCCCACCTTCGCCTCCGCCGCCCTCTTGCTGCTCGCCGCCACCTGCCCCACCTGCTTGGTGGCCTGTCTTTGCAGGCTCCTCTCCTGGGTCGTCGGCCGTACAGGCAAAGGCGAACAGAAGGGCACACAGCAGCGACAGGATCCCCAGGGACCGTTCACGTAGACAGTTCCCGAGTCGGCGACAGTAGTTGGCGTACATATTGGAGCTCATGGAGCGCGAATGCGCTCTGATAGTTGGTGATGAAGAGTGCTGTGCCTCTCCATCGCAACATGCATGCCGCCCCGACCATCTCGGCAATGTCACAACGCGTGCCCCAGAGTGAGCTCACGTGGCTGACAACTGTCGTCACCAATCGGTGACGGTTGACCTTAGTCTTGGTGCCCGGCCCAAAACCCTGAAACGATTTGGGTAGCGCCCATTTGAGCCAGAACCAGCTAGGGCTTCTTGGGCTTGCGGGGCTTCTTCGGCTTCTTCGGCTTGCGGGGCTTCTTGCCCTTCTTCGGCTTGGTGGGCTTGCCGCCCTTGCGAGGCTTGCGGGGCTTGCGGGGCTTGCGGGGCTTGCGGGGCTCGTCAGGCTCCGACTTGGACGGCTGCGAAGGAGCCCCTTGCGTCTCAGGTAACAGCGATTTCGATCCTGGGGACTTCGGCTCCGCGGACGGCTGTGACGGCGGCCGCGGCTTCGACGGTTTCGGCTTCCGCTTGCGCTTCGGTGACGGAGACGGCAGCGACCCTTGTGGCTCTGGCGACTGCGACGGCGTGGACCGTGGCTGCGGCGATGGTACTGGTGCGGGCGAGGTCTGCGGCTGCGGCGATGGCTTCGGCGACGGCTGCGCCCGCGGCGACGGTTTGCGCTCGCGCCTGCGCTGGGGGGGGGGTTTGCGAGGGGGGGGGCGCTCACGCCCGAACGACTCGTCCTGTGGCCGCGCAATGCTGATCGGAACCACCACGCCTCGCAAATTCACTTTGGGCAGCACGTCGAGCACGTGCTTGGCCACGCTATTCGAGACACCGACGAAGCTCTTGTGCGGCAGGATTGTGATGCGCCCAATTCTCGCCGCGGGGACCTCGGCTTCGTTGGCGAGCAGTCCTACGATGTCAGCGGGGCGAACACCACGTATGTGCCCCAACGGAAAGAACAGATTGGTCTCGTTGGTCTCGTCGGGCCCGTCGCGTCGTGCGGGCCCGTCGCGTCGCGCCGACCGTTCGCCTCGAGGCCTGTCGCGTTGCGTTCGCTCGCGCGATTTTCGTGGTGCTGCCCAAGCAGGCGGCCCTTCGGCAGGGACGTCACGAAGCGACACGCGCTCCTTTTGGGCGAGCAGCTGGACTGCAGCGGCGGCGAGATCGTCGAGCCCGAACGAGCCCTCCGCGATGGCTTCGTTCAACAAATCCTTGGCCCCATCGAGCACAGCACCGGTGGCCATTTGCTGCATGCTCGTCTTGAGGCGCCCACGCTCGATGCGGGCAATGTCTGCGTCAGTGGGCACCGCCATGAGCTCGATGGGAACCTTCAGTGTTCGCTGCAACCACTCGATCCGGCTGGAAGCGCGCGGGGTCACGAAGCTGATGGCGTTGCCCTTTCGACCAGCACGAGCGGTGCGGCCGATACGATGCACGTAGCTCTCCGGATCGGGTGGCAGATCGAAGTTGATGACGTGGGTAATATGGTCAACGTCAATGCCGCGAGCTGCCACATCGGTGGCAATGACGACTTGGATCCGACGCGCGCGCATGGCCTTGACGACCCGTTCTCGTGCTGGCTGGCTCAGGTCGCCGTGCAGCGCTTCGGCCGCCACCCCCCGCTTGGCGAGCGTGTCGGCCACCTCGGCACAACTAGCGCGCGTGCGAGCGAACACCAGCGTCGTGCCGTGGGGGACGCCGCGCAGCACCCGAATCAAGGCGTCCAGCTTGTAGCGCTCTGGTACGCGGAGCCAATGCTGCTCGATGTGCTCTACGGTCAGGGCGCGCGCCTCTATCTGAAGCTCGATCGGATCGTTGAGATGGGCGCGGGCAACCCTCTTGATCGCATCAGGCATGGTCGCCGAGAACAGAGCGACCTGGCGTGACGCAGGTGTTGCTTGCATGAGGGTGTCCACGTCGTCGATGAAACCCATGCGAAGCATCTCGTCAGCCTCGTCCAGGACGACGTATTCGATACCTGACAAGTCGAGGCTGCCGCGGTTGAGAAGATCGATTGCCCTTCCCGGAGTAGCCACAACCACAGAAGCTCCCGTCCTCAAGGCTTTGAGCTGCGGGGGATAGGGAGCCCCTCCGTAGACCGTCACGATGCGAAGACCTTTGATGCGCTTGGCAAAGCTGCGCAGCGCTTCACTCACCTGCAAGGCGAGCTCACGGGTGGGGGTGAGCACCAGCGCGCGTACAGGCCCCCCTTCCTTCACGCGCTCGAGCAGCGGCAGCCCGAACGCCGCCGTCTTTCCCGAGCCCGTACGGGCACGCCCGATCACGTCTTTTCCTTCGAGCAAGGGCGCCATGGCCTGCTCTTGAACCGCAGTTGGTGTATCGAATCCCAGCGCCGCCACTGCTTCGAGCAAACGCGAATCGAGCTCAAAAAGACCGAAACCATCGCCCGGTGATGATTCTGGTGGGGGCTCGCTGGGGGGAGGCTCTGAAGTTGTGCGCACGGCTGCTCTTGTCCTGGTTGTCCGGTCAGCAGGCGCCGGGCGCTTGATCGCGGGTAGCGGTAAAACGGAGTTTCGGATAGTCCTTCTGGATGCGCTCGAGATGCCAGGCGTTGCGCGCAAGGAACACCACGCAACCAGCGTGGTCTTCGGCCGCAGCTTCTTGGTGGGTGTCTACGAAAGCGCGCACGTCTCGTGGATCGTCCCCTTCGACCCATCGGGCGGTGAGCAGCGAGCAATTCTCGTAGCGAACCTCGATGTTGTACTCGTTGGCGATGCGGTCAGCGAGCACGTCGAACTGAAGCGCGCCGACCACCCCGACGACCCAGCCTGAGTGCACGTAGCGCTTGAAGATGCTGGCAGCCCCTTCTTCCGCAAGCTGTTGAAGGGCTCGGCCGAGGTGCTTGGAGCGCATGGGGTCGACGGGCCGCACGGCTCGCAACAAATCCGGCGCAAAGCAAGGTATGCCTTCGAAACGCACCGTCTCGCCTTCGAGCAAAGCGTCACCAATACAGATGCCGCCGTGATTCGGCACACCGATGATGTCGCCGGCCCAGGCCTCGTCGGCCAGCTCGCGATCCCGCGCCATGAAGAGCAAGGGATTGTGGACCGCCAGCGTCTTGCCGCTGCGCGAGTGGCGCAATTTCATGCCGCGACGAAAGTGCCCGGAGCAAAGGCGCACGAACGCGATGCGATCGCGATGTCTCGGGTCCATGTTTGCCTGGATCTTGAACACGAAACCGCGAACTTGTTGTTCGCCCGGGTGGATCAAACGCTCATGGCCACCCTGCTGAGCGCGCTGGGGGCGGGGCGGCGGGGCGTGCTGTACGAGCGCCTCGAGTAGCTCCCGCACGCCGAAGTTGTAGAGCGCGCTACCGAAGAAGACTGGCGTCATATGACCTTCCCGGTAGCTCTGCAGGTCAAAGCGCGGGCACAAACCGCGCACCATCTCCACCTCTTCTCGAAGCTGCGCGGCAGCCTGCTCGCCGAGGCGCTCGTCGAGCAGAGGATCGTCGAGCCCGTTGCAGACTTCGCCTTCTTCGACAGTTGCACCCTGCTTGCGCTGCAGCAGGACCAGCCGGTCGTGCAGCAAATCGTAACAGCCACGGAAGCGCTCCCCCATGCCGATCGGCCAGCTGACTGGTGCCACGTCGAGAGCGAGCGTTTGCTCGACTTCGTCAAGCAGCTCGAAAGGGTCCCGCCCTTCGCGATCGAGTTTGTTCACGAACGTGAGAATGGGCACGTCGCGGAGACGACACACCTCGAAGAGCTTTCGGGTTTGGGTCTCGATGCCCTTGGCTGCGTCGAGCACCATGACGGCAGAGTCCACTGCCGTCAGCGTTCGGTAGGTATCTTCGCTGAAGTCCTGGTGGCCTGGCGTATCGAGCAAGTTGAAGGTGCAATCGCCGTAGTCGTAGGTCATGACCGAGGCAGAGACCGAAATCCCGCGCTCACGCTCCACCTTCATCCAGTCTGAATGCGCGCGCCGGCGCGCCCCACGCGCCTTGACGGTCCCGGCGAGCTGGATAGCACCTCCAAAGAGCAGGAGCTTCTCGGTGAGGGTCGTCTTGCCCGCGTCCGGATGTGAGATGATTGCAAAGGTGCGCCGTCGCGCAACCTGCGCTGGCAGCTGCGGCGATGCGTCGTCATCTTCTGACGCAGTGTTTTGGGCATCCTGCACGAGAATCGCTCCGAGAACCTGCGCTCATGGCGCGTTCCCTCGCCGCCGTCAAGCGGGGCCGCGGGATGCTGTTGTTGGCGCTCAGCGTCCGAAGAGGCCGCCAAAGCCCTTTTTCTTGCCTTTGGACATCTCGTCTTGGATCTCCAAGGCGGTGTCACGAATCGAGGAGCGTCGATCGAGCTTGAAGGCGCGCTTCATCTGTTCGAGCGCTTCAGAGAGCATGCCTTTTTCGCGATAAAGGAGGCCACGCACGAACTCGACGCCCGCTTCGTATTTGGGCTGCGGATCGAGCTTGGCTGCCTGTGAAATCAGGTTTCGAGCATCGCGCAAGCGTTTCTGGTCGATGGCGACTACCCCCTTGTCGTAGTAGTCAGCGGCACGCCTCGCCGCTTCCTCCATGGCCTCTGCGCCTGAAGGCGGTCCAGCGAAACCGGAGGCCGACTCCGACTGCGCTCCCCGACTCGAGGAAGGGGGCGGGGTGGTGTCGCTGACGCTCGGCGGAGGAGCGCTCGAGCTTGATTTCGGCGGCGAAGCGCTGCGGCGACCTGCTGCGCCTGGACCCGTGGGGCGCACCGACTGCGGAGTAGGGCGAACAGAGCGACTCGACGGCGCTGGAGTGCGGGACGGTGGACGAATGGAGCTCGGGCCGCGTGAGCTGCGTGCTGGGCGGGAAGAGGGCGCTCGACCACCTCCCCCGCGGGAAGGTCGCCTGACCGGAGACCGTGAGGGCCGCACACTTGCAGGCCCTGCCCCCGACAAGCGCGAGCCTCCTCGTGAGCGGCGCTCCGGAGAAGCAGAACCGCGCGATTGCCAAGAGAGCCGCGGTGGCGGTTCGGAAAGAGCAACCTGCACAGGCGAGGATGAGTAGGGATCGGGCGTCTCGTCGGCGTCCTCGAGCAGCTTCATCGCAGCCTGCTCCAAGAGGGTGACGATCTCTTTGCTCAGCTCGGCAATCCTCGGATAGTCGTGATGCGCATATCGATCGGGATGATACTCCTTGCGCAGGGCCACGAACGCCGCTTCGATGCTGCGCCGGTCTGATCCATACGGCACGCCAAGGGCTTCGTGCTCATCGCTGTCGCGCAACCACATCAGCTGATTTCGCAACACCGTGGCCATCTGCAGATCTTCACGGCTGGCACGCCGTTGCTTGGCCACGACGCGCGGCGTACCGGATTGTGAATCCGAATCGTAGAGGGGCGAGCCAGACGGGCGGTCCCCCTCCGATTGGGAGTCAGGAGGTGGCTCGATTTCGGGCTGAGAGGCGGTAGCGGGGGGCGCGTTGAGCTCAGCTGTTTTTCGCGCCCGAGCACAGAAGTCTTCGAAACAAGCACGCTGCTCGTCGGTCATGGCCGTGAGCTTGATGCCCATACCTGGATCGACCCCGCGCTGGGCCGCGATCTCTGCCGTCAGCACGTGGGCCACACGCCCGTCGAGCTCGACCACGCTACCGCTAGCGGTGGTGATGCGAATGCGCACACGCGACAGCGGCGCGATGGGATCGTCGCTCTGCAAGAACACGCCCTCGGTGCTCACATCGCGAACCTCGAACCGTACGAAATCCGGCTGCGAAGGTAGCTGCACCTGTACCTCGCTCATGGCGCGGTAACGACGGTTGCGGCGCACCGGCTCGGTGGAGCGGCCCGTGAGGGCACCGACGCAGGCCAGCAAACGCTTCTGCTCGAGAGGACGGGTAACGAAATCGGTGACGCCGTACTGCTCGAGCTGCCGCTGAAAATCGATGTCGACGTTTTCGTAGGTGATCGCAACGACGGGCACTTCGCCACCCTCGGGATGCTGACGAATCAACACCAGGATGCCGACACCGTTTTCTGAGCTCAGGTGCGCGTTGAGCAAAACGACGTGAGGTGCGCCCTCGGCGAAGGACCAACGCACCTGTTTGGAGTTGGCGGCGCTGACTACGTCATAGCCATCCTGCTCCAAAATATCGTACACCGTCGCGTACGCGATCGGATCGTCCTCGACGACCAAGACGCGCTTCTTATCTGCCATACACGCACCTATCCGTGCATATCCAGGCTAGCCAGGCGCGTGGCGGGTGTCGAGCGAACTCGACGCCGACGAGCGCTCAACCAGCTGCGGCTATTGGGCCGGCACCATGGGCACAAATCGAACCGCGCCCAAGCGTTGCTTGAGCAGCTTGCCACCGCGCTTCGTCCAACGAACCAGCACCTGGCGCTCTGCCTCACCGACAGGCGCAACGATGATGCCCCCATCCTTAAGCTGATCGACTAGCGCGCTCGGCATTTGGGGCGGCGCCGCCGTCAGAATCACGCGATCGAAAGGCGCCTTCTCGGGCCATCCACGATATCCGTCGCCAATGCGAACCGTCACGTTATTGTGGCCGAGCTCAGCCAGACGCTTGCGTGCGCTCCGTCCGAGCGGGGCGACGATTTCGATCGACAAAACCTGCCTTACGAGCACGCTCAGCACCGCTGCCTGATAGCCCGAGCCGGTCCCAATCTCGAGCACGCGCTCGTGGCCGCTCAGTTTGAGGGCATTGGTCATCAGCGCGACGATGGTTGGCTGCGAAATGGTCTGCCCGTGACCAATCGGTTGCGGCACGTCTTGATACGCAGCGACTGTGCTCGAGCCAGGCATGAACAGATGGCGCGGCACCCTGCGCATGGCTGCGAGCACGCGACCGTCCCATTGGCCGTCGCCCCAAGGCTTATCGAAGATCTCGATTTGGCGCACCAGCCGTGCTCGCAAGCGTTTGGCCTCAGGCGTGTCCTGCTCGATTGGCTTGCTTGGATCGTTGGGCGCCGGCTGGCCGCTCGTGATCCTGGTCGACCCGTTTGCATTTGCAGATGGACCACCGTTTCGTTCGGGACCGGCAGCGCGGCTGCAGCCGAACAAGCCGACGGGCAACATCAACATGAAAAACCAAAACCGCCGTGGGGGCATCGTCGCAGAGCTCACTCCATTGATGATACGAACAAATGCCTGGTTGAGCCCATGGTCCCGACCGTCGGCTCGCGATTATTTGCCGGCCACGATGTACACGAGCCAGCCCTCTTGGTTTTCCTCTTCCGTGGTGCGGCGATAGTCGTCTTCGTCTACCGGATCCCACCAGATGTCGACCTGGGAGAAGCCGGCCTCCAGAAGCAACTCGCGGACCTCGGGGATCGTCCACAGGCGCCAGTCGTAAGTGAAGGCCCGGCGGATTTTGGATCCGTCAGGAAACCGGAAGTGAATATGGCAGAGAATCTCGCGGGTGATGGGATTGAATTTCTCTTGCTCCCAGATGTAGGTGTAGTCCCTTACCTTGCGTGCTTCCTTGAGCTCGATGATGGCCTCGGTGCCACCGAACAGCTCACAGAAGAAGACGCCGTCATCGGCTAACCCTTCGTAGGCTGTGCGGAAGTAGCGGCCCAAGAGCTCACGCGTCTTGAAGATGCAGTAGCTGAAATTGAACGCGCAACAGATGTCGACCTTGGGTTCGACCACCTCGAGCACGTTGGCCTGAATCAGCTGGATTCTCTTCGCCACCGAGGGCTTCTCACGGCCGATGATGTGCTTGCGACCCCAATCGAGGGTAGGACCATCGAGATCGACACCAATAGCCGTACGCCGTGAGTTGCTCTTGGCCCAGTGGGTAGCCAAATAGGCTGTTGCGCAAAAATCTTCGCGAAACTGCATCGGCTTGCGGCCACGCATGCCGCGGTAGACCCGGCTCATGAACCCCACCTCGGGCTGGGGGTCCTGCACGCTCTGCAAGTACAACTCGAAAGGGTCGGCCCGTGAGGCGCGGGTGCGCTTTCGCTTGGCGCGCTTTCGTTTGATGCGCTTTTCCTTGCCGCCCTTGCGCTTGCCCTTGCCTTTGCGTTTGTCCTCGCCCTTGCGCTTGTCCTTGCCGCCTTGCTTGTCCTTGCGGTCGCGCTTGTCCTTGCCCTGCTTTTTCGCTTTTGCCATGGCTGGTGCGCGGCGGTCGCTACGACAAGACCGCCCCGTCGCCAAGACGGGTCATCGCCTGCCCTGGCCAACGAAGCTTGCAACTTGGCGACCCTCGACAGGACGTGGTGAACAATTCGGGCTAGGCTTGCAAAGGATGGGGCAACGTTCGTTGTTGAAGGCTTGCACAGCCACGCTACGATTGGCCCCAGCGCTGCTCGTCTTCGCGTGCTCACACCCGCCCCAGCCCCAACCGCATGAACAGGCTGGCCCGGTGGCGACTACAGCCAGTTCGGCCAACCCGGCGCCAGAGGCTTCTACGCCGCGGCTGACGCGGGCTATTCACTTGGCAGCCACCTACCTCGCAGGCGCCGTCGATGCTGATGGTCGGTTCGTCTACCGGATCAACCTGAACCCTGATATCGAGCCGGCCAAGGCCTACAACATCCTGCGCCATGCGGGCGCGATGTACGCGATGGCCCAATATCAAGCCCGTTACCCGACGGCGCCCGTTCGAGCCGCGCTGTTGCGGGCCGCGGCCTTCCTACAGCGCGAGCACATCGCGCCACTGCCGAAACGACCCAAGGTCTCAGCGGCTTGGTCCGAGCCGATCGACCAGGGGCTGCGCGAAGCCAAGCTTGGTGGGGCCGGCTTGGCGCTCGTCGCCCTCAGCGCTGCCCACGAGCTCGAGCCCGGCAGCACGAAACTGGAGCGACTACGCAGCTTGGCGCGTTTCGTAGCGTACATGCAGAGACCGAGCGGCCGCTATTTCTCCAAGTTCATTCCGGCAGAGGGTGGGCGCTGGGAACAGTGGACCTCGCTCTACTATCCCGGAGAGGCAGCGCTCGGCATGGTCATGCTCTACGAGCACGATCCTCAATTGAAATGGCTGCGCACCGCAGCCCGATCGCTCGGCTACTTGGCGACCAAGCGTCGTCGGCAGCGACGCGTGCCCGCGGACCATTGGGCCTTGCTGGCGCCTCGAAAGCTGCTCGAACGCTTCGACGATTTGGGACCTGAACCGGTCGTGAGCCGAGCGCAGCTCATCGAGCACGCGCTGCAGATCTGCCAGCAAATCCTCGATGAGCAGGACCGCTCGGGTCATGCTCCCGATTCCCCGCTACGTGGCTCACCCGCTCCTGCAGGC
>CAZRGL010000230.1:9424-15588 GCA_964599485.1 uncultured Polyangiaceae bacterium | reverse complement strand
GTCCGAGCTCTTGTCGTCGTCCGAGCTCTTTTCGTCTTCTGAGCCCTTTTCGTCGTCCGAGCTCTTGTCATCGTCCGAGCTCTTGTCGTCGTCCGAGCTCTTCTCGTCGTCCGAGCTCTTCTCGTCATCGTCCGAGCCTGTCTTGGCGTCCTCTGAGCTGGCGTCTTTGGCGTCTCCGTCCGCGTCAGCGCCCTCGTCGACGTCCTCGTCCGAACCGGCATCCTCGTCGGTTTCAGCTTTCTTGTTCAGCTCCGGGGACGGCGCCCTCTTGAGGGCGTCTTTGGCCTTTTTGGAAGCGTCTGCGTCTTTGCCAGCTGCGCTCACGCTCTTGCTCTTGCTGGCCCCAGGCTTGTTGGCAGCGTCTTGTTTCCCACCTGCCGGCTCGTCGGAGTCGGATGCGGTAGCCGGTGTTTCCGGCGAGTCCTCAGGAGGGTGATCGCTCATCTATTCAACGGGGCCTCATCGGCCACCTCGCCCGCGCCCCGGCAAGTCTACTCGAAATAGGTGCTGGCCGAGTCGAATGAAATCACCATTGTCGAGGCGAACATCCTCACGAATCGCCAAATAGGTGCCGTTCGAGGAGTTCAGGTCAGCCAAGACGTACTCCTGGGTCGATTCTTGCCATCGGATGGCGGCGTGACGGCGTGACATGAACGGATCGGAGGTGAAGACGATGTCGCCAATCTCGCGACCAATCGTGGTTTCGTCGGAAAGCAGGTGATAAACGTCGCGGACCACTCCTTCGACCGTGCGCTGGCACAGCCGCGCCCGCCGCGTAGCGGCTGGCGACCCGAAGACCAAGACGTTGTGTTGCATCGCATGACCAAGCCCGCGTTCTGCATGGTCGACCAGGCCGAACTGTAGCACTTCCAAGCCGAGCAATACCAAGTCCCCGTCCTTGAGAATGCCGGGCTTGCGTAAGCGCCTGTATACGCCGTTCAATGAGCTCAAGTCCCGCAGATACCAATTCCCGTCCTGACGGAAGAAACGCGCGTGCCGCGGCGACAAGTAGCGATCCTCGGTCAGTAGAATATCGCCTTCGTAGCTACCGATGTCGACCTGAGGCCCGATCAAGTCGATGGCCTTGCCCTCTGAACCGTCCTCGACGATGACGACCAGCTGACCACTTGGTTCCTCCCGAGCGGGCTTCTTGCGCCCGGCGCGGGCTTTTTCACGCCGCGGCGGCTCGGCCTGCTCAGCGCTCTTCTGCTCCTCGAGCGGGAACGGCTCTTCGTCGTCGACGTCGCCTGCAAGTTTTCTGGTGGGCTCGAACTCCGCTTCCTCGGCTGGCTTCTTGCGCTTTTGTTTGCGCACGTCCACGCGACCGATGGGTTTGCCCTTGGCTTTGCGTAGGGGCGCCCCGCAGAACTTGCAGAACGCCTCGTTGGCGTCACAGCTTCCGCCGCACCGCTCACAGTTGACTCGCTTGGCAACCTCAGCGGCGCCGTCTTCCTCGACCGCGACCACCCTCTGAGCCGGAAGCTCCAAGTCGGGCGTGCGGGGCGCCTTGGGAACACGTGGCTCCTGGGCCGGCTTGCGCCGCTTCTTTTTCTTGGCGACCTTCTTCTGGACGATCGCCCCGCAACTGACGCAGAACCGGTAGTTCTTGGGACTCAGCGCGCCACAATCGTCGCAGCGAACCTTGTCACCTGCTTCCAGGGCAGCCAGCTCCGGGGGCGCCTCGCTCTCGTCGAGGCCCGCCAGATCTGGATCGGTGCCAGCATGATCGGTGTGCCGTTCCCCGGCGGGCAAACCGCGATCGGACTTGTGCTTGTTCAGGAATAGCGGTGGTGCCGAAGGCCGCGACAGGCGCGCGGCTGGGGGCGACTCACCGAGATCCCAATCGGAATCACGGTCCGGGATATCGCTCTCGGGCTCGCTCGGGAGCCTCGCTTTCCGCATGCCAGTCGCGGGTGTGGGGGGCACGACCCGCTCCTTTTTCTTCCGCTGGCCCGCCAAGCGGTGACCGCAGTTTCGGCAAAAGGTGAGCTTGGGAGAGTTCTTGGTGTCGCAGACGTCACAGACTACCACGACGTGAGAGGACCAAGCCGACGCTGGCGAGTCAACCCCAATCCTATAAATCTGACACGCAGCGTCGTGTGGGCCCCGCGGCTACCTGCGGGAAACTTCAGAACGAATCTCCAGCTTGAGCTCGAGTCGAAGGTATTGAGCCATGCCAGGATCTCGATCAAAGTCCGCCGTATCAGTGAAGCCCGCGAACACCATCGGCTGGTAATGGAAGGCCAGTCCGAACGAGGCCAAGCGGGAAAGCTGCGTCTCGAAGCCTAGGCCCAGAAAGGCTGTTGCTCCCCCGGTTTCCACACCCCATTCGTTTCCGTAAGTCACCCCCCCGATGCCCCAGGTGGCGTATGGGAAGGTGCGATAATCCATCCGAAAGGTGTAGCGCATCTCGGCGCGAAGCTGCTGCAGCGTCGCCAGGCGGTACAGATTGGACGAGTTGGTTTTGGAAATCTGGTACGCCCCGCCCACATACCAGGGGCCCAGCGAGTGGTAGCCACCTCGCACGACCAAGCCGCCTCCGTTGCCGAGGATGCACGGCGAATCCTCACGGCAGGTGGCCCCCGAATCTGCGAGAATATCGGCGGTAACCCCGACGCCGTAGCTCATGTAGTCGACATGAAGCGGCGGCGGCTTGGGTCGTTCGTTCCCCGGGGCGAAACTTCGAGCAACTGGTTCGACAGCTGCGGGGCGAACCGACTTCGAGGCTTGTTGCGCGCCAGCAGACGTCGTTAGGGCGCTGCCGACGGCCATCATTGCAGCGATCATGTCCAGGCGCGCCATGGTCAAAACCATCATAGCCGCTAGCGGTCCGAGCCGGTACCGAAGAGCAGTTCGAGGCTCGGAGCAAAAACCCGTCTTGACGGCGCGTAGCGACAGCGGATATTGCGGAAAAAAGCTCGAACCCCGAGAGGCAGGTCATGGAGATCTATCTCGACAAGCGTGCCGTCGTACAGATTAGGCTGAGCGCCGCGGATGCCATCGAAGAAGGCGACACCGAAGCGCTCAAAGAAGACATTCTCGATGCCTTTCCCGAGGAACAAATCGAAACGCTGGAGCTCATCGGCGACAGCGACTTCTCATCGCTGCTGAGCGAGATCATCGAGGAGTGGAGCGGGGATGACGTCGATGAGCTCTTCGAGCTGCTCGAAACGGTCCTGGGCGATCACGGCGTGGACCTCAGCTACCACTCTGCAGATGACGACGATCTGGACGACGACGACGATCTAGAGTCAGAGCCGGCGGACGATCCCGTGGACGACGAGCTATAGCGCGCTTGGCTCGGGTGCCACGAACTAACGCGCCCTCATGGGCTCAGCGTCATCGCCACCTATGCTCGTGCCGCAACTGCCAGGCATCGTCGCCTCACACTCTCGAGGTAACGAGGAGCTGCACAGAGTCCAGCTGAGCTGGAGGGAGTGCAGGGACGAGACGGAGCCCGAGCGCGCCCTAGCCAACAGCGGCTGCCGGCGAGGGCGCGTCTTGCTCTGCGTCAAGAGGCTCAGTCGGTCGAATTGACGATCTCGACGATGCTCTGCACAGCCTTGGCGCTGGTTGCCAGCATCTCCTTCTCGTTGTCCGTCAACGCGATCTCGACGATCTTCTCCATGCCACCAGCACCTATGATGACCGGCACGCCCATGTAGAAACCTTCATAGCCGTACTCACCCTGGAGGAACGTGGCAGCGGGAAGCAAACGCTTGTGGTCGTTGAGGTAGGCCTCGGCCATGGCGATGGAGGCGGCTGCCGGCGCGTAGTAGGCGCTGGTTCCCATCAAACCGACAATCTCGCCGCCGCCCTTGCGGGTGCGTGCGATGATCGCGTCGAGCTTGTCCTGCGCGACCAGCTCGGTGGCGGCAACGCCGTTGATGGTACAGGCCGAGGCGATGGGCACCATGGTGTCACCATGGCCGCCGAGCACCATGGCCCGCACGTCTTTGACGCTGACGCCAGCCTCGTCCGCGAGGAAGCAGGTGAAGCGGGCACTGTCGAGCACGCCAGCCATGCCGACCACTTTTTCCCGAGCCCAGCCGGTGCGTCGCTTGAACTCGTAGACCATCGCATCGAGGGGGTTGCTGATGATGATCGCCAGCGCCCCTGGGCAATGCTCTTTGGCGTTGTCGGCGACGTTGCGGATGATCGGCAGATTCGTGGCGACCAGATCCTTGCGGTCTTGTCCTGGCTTTCGCGGAATGCCAGCCGTGATGATGAGTACGTCCGAGTCCGCGCAATCGGCCCAATTGGCCGAACCGGTGATGTTGCAGTCGGTCCCGTTGACCGCGTTGTACTGCATGAGGTCAAGGGCTTTGCCCTTGGCGAAGTTCTCCTTTGCTGGGATATCGAAGAGCACGACCTCCTGGGCGAGCTCTGTGCGAGCGATGGCCGCGGCCAGCTCTCCTCCGATGTTTCCGGCTCCTATCAGCGAAATCTTCTTTTTGGCGCTCATGGGCCCGATCTACCACCCCAACCCGGCAATTGGAATCGGTGCTGTACGCTTCGCCGATTGCGTCGATAAAGCCACCACACTAGCCTGCCCGGCCTATGACGGACGTAGAGCTGATTCGGAAAGCACTGGCCACCCCCTTGGAGGCGACGGCGCTCGATGCGCTGGGGACGAAATACGAAGGCAAAGTGCGTGACAATTACACTACGGCGGACGGGCGGCGCTACATCGCGACGACCGACCGCATCAGCACGTTCGACCGGGTCATCGGCACCTTGCCGCTCAAGGGCCAGGTGCTGCAATGGGTGGCGGCGTTCTGGTTCGAGCAAACCAAAGACTTGGTCGACAATCATCTGCTTTCCGTGCCCGATCCGAACGTGATGGAGTGCATGGAGTGCACCCCGCTCGGAGCCGAAATGGTCGTGCGCGGCTACATCACGGGTGTCACCAGCACGAGCATTTGGCATCACTACTCCGAAGGCAAGCGAACCTTCTGCGGCCACGACCTGCCCGAAGGCCTGAAACAGCACCAACAGCTCGAGCGTCCCTTGCTTACCCCGAGCACCAAGGCACCCAAGGGTGGGCACGACGTTTCGCTCTCCCGCGCCGAGCTCATCGAGGGTGGTCACATCACGGCGGAAGATTTCGACGCCGCAGCCGAGCTGGCCATGAAGCTGTTCGCGTTTGGCCAGAAGCACTGCGCCAAGCAAGGCTTGATTCTCGTCGACACCAAGTACGAGTTCGGCAAGGACGCCTCAGGAAAGGTCCGCGTGATCGACGAAGTTCACACGCCCGACTCATCACGGTACTGGTTTGCCGAAAGTTATGAAGAGCGTTTCGCACAGGGCTTGCCGCCGGAATCCTTCGACAAGGAATACGTGCGTCGCTGGTTGGCTGAGCAAGGGTTCAAGGGCGACGGCCCGATTCCCGTCGTGCCAGACGACATCCGCATCGAAGCGATGCGGCGCTACATCACTGCCTGCGAAACCATCACGGGCACCAGCTTCGAGCCCAATCTCGAAGAGCCCGCTCCCCGCATGAACACCAACCTCGGATTGTAACGGCCCCCACTCCAGAGTGGTAGGGGCGGGCTTTAGAGGCCGTCTCATAACCTAGCTTCGCCGTAGGGGAATCTCGGGCGGTTTATCCCCTCCCGCAACCTTCCGAAATGTGGCCGTCCCGGGACGACTCCGCGTCCGACTCCGCGTCCGGGTCCGCGTCCGGTCCGCGTCCGGGTCCGTGTCCGTGTCCGTGTCCGTGTCCGTGTCCGGGTCGGTGTCCGCTTCGGCGTGCGGGAAAGCGAATGGCCGTGGAGGGCTACGGCTCGTGTCTGGAAAAGGACTCTGGCGCGATGCTGAGCGCGAGGAGCGCTGCGTCGAGCTTCTTTCGATGAATCGACACCAAGGTAGGCATTCCGCCCGATAAGCCGAAGGTTTCGAGAAAATCGACGCCGCTGTCAAAAGCAGCCGCAAAGGTCACCGTATCGCCATCCGCTACCATCGCGACGGTGCTGAGTTGCTGTCCAAGCAGCAGCAGCAGCGTCTTGTCGTAGGGCCGCGTGCCTTGCAAACGATCGAGATCGACGGCGACCAGGCGGTCGCTCAACGCTTGGTAGTGCTGTGCCAGCCTGCGCGCCTCCTGCTCACGGGGCACGAGCTCGGCAGCAGCCTCGTCGATAACCTGCCAGCGGCTGGGGTCTTTC
>CAZRGL010000230.1:0-9414 GCA_964599485.1 uncultured Polyangiaceae bacterium | reverse complement strand
AGCCCTCACAGAGGTGCGCAACGATGTTGCACATCAGCTCCGGTTGACGGGGCCGCGCCCGAATCGCCCGATCCAGGCGCCTCCCGATGGGGCCCAGCTCGCCAATTCGCGTATCGGCAACACGGGCATCGTCATCACATCCTGGATAGGGCTCGACACCGCCACAAATCCACTTGGCAGCGCTGGCCAAGCCATCGAAATCAGAGTGACACACGACGGTGTCCGCAGGACCTAGACGCGCCACCAGCGCCTCGCTGAGCATCTGCGGGCAGGCGCCGTGTTGTGCCTTGGTGGCGAGAACGAAACGCTCGTCTGCTGCGAACCGCGCGTGATACTGGCTGTCGTGATGGTCGATCCAGGCCACGAGGCGCGGGCCCAACGCCTCGATGAACCGCAGAGTCGTTCGTTCGAAACTGTTCTTCCGGCCCGCGCTCTCGGCAGCGAAAGCAATGTCGACCACCACCACACGACCCTGCAACGCCCCTGGTTTAGGCAGCTTTCTGGGTGTGCCAAAAGCCAGCCAGTGATCCGCCACGCGATGCGTCGCGCCTCCGTTGGCTCGCCCGATTTCCATAGCCCGCAGTCGGCCAATGTAGTCTTCTGCTCAGCCAATGACAGCACAATCGCAGACGCGCGAAATGGCTCGGTCGCTTCTCGCACCGCGGCTTGTGAATCGGCGGCTCGTAAATCGGGGGGCGTGGTGATGGGCCGCTTTGCGTTCCTTCCTCCCACGCTTGTCGCCGCGCTCTTGCTCAGCGCGGCGGCGCGAGCTCAGTCCAGAGCGCCGAGCTTGCGGGCGGATGGCCCGACAAGCAAGATTCGGGTGTGTCCACCCGCCAGCAACTGCAGCGTGGGGCAGGGCCAGCTCTTCAAAGCGAACACAGCGGCAAAGCTATCCGCTGCCCGAGTCGAACGCATTGCTCTGAGCCCAAGCAGCGCTGTTTCCTTGCTCAGCGCCCCCGCCAAGGCGGGCGCCGGTCGATGGGTCTTCTTGGCCGGCTGGACCAACGGCAAGGCCCGCAAGCTGCTCAGTGGTTTCGTCGACAAGCCGATCGGCAAGCTTCCTGGCGAGTATCGGCGCACCGTCTTGTTGCGCGAAAAGGGCCCCGCTGGCGAAACGCTGATCTTGGGAAAACAGTACGAGAACGCAACCGTATGCGGCCGAGCGGCCACCCTCTCGGCCCAAAGGCTCGACCCAGCCAAGCTCGATTGGCACAAGACCGACACCCGCAGCCTCTCAGCAGCGCAACGCAGCGGCGCCCAGAAGCTGTTTGCTCACCGCATGAGCAAGGCCTTCGACCTGGCAGCGCCCCGCTTGCTCAATGCTGTGGTGGCATCGACCGCCGTCGGTGGGAGTCGGTCCGAGCTCACCGACGGAAGCCTCGAAACCCGCTGGGCCGAAGGCCGCGCGGGGGCAGGCCGCGGCGAGTTCATCGTGACCAGCAGCTCTGCGGCCGTCCCCATCGTGGGCTTGTCGCTAGCGCTCCGCCCCAAACCCAAAGCGAGCAAGGACCCAAAAGCGAGCAAGGACCCAAAAGCGAGCAAGGACCCCAAAGCAAGCAAGAACCTCGAGACGACTGAGGCTGGCGCTGAGCCCCCAGCGAGCGACGACCGAGGAGCAGCACCTCGCACGCTCTTCGTGGCCACCAACAAGGCGCTCTTCCATGTCACCTTGCCTGAGGACGCCTGGCTTCAACCCCCCGGCACGAGCTACGCGGTCAAGCTCCCCGCACCACTACACAGCGACTGCGTCGCGGTGGTGCTCGACCAAGCCTACCTTCGCCCCGCGAGCGATCAGGTGAGCATTGCCGAGCTGCGGGCGCAGACCTCACTCGACAGCCTCACCCTCGAGCAATTGGTCTCCGCCCTCGACAAGAAGGCAGGTCTCGCCGACGCGGCCGAAGCGCTACTGATGCGCGGCGGGCAGCCAACCATCGCCGCCACCATGAAGGGCTACGACGAATTGGGCGCGAGTGGACGAGCGCGGGCCCACGACGTGATTGATGCCGGCGGTTGTGGACCAACAGCGCCGTTCTTTGTGGACCGGCTCCTCGGAATCGGCCAAAGCGCGCAGTGGGATCCCGTCGTCGACCCCTTGGCGCAACGAGCGCGGGCCCGGCTGCGGCGCTGCCGAGCCTATGGAGCCGACGCTCTCGAAGCCGCGGTTCACAAGCACAACCAATCGCCCCGACAAGCAATGGCCGCCCGAGAGCTGGCCGCCATCGCACCGAGACGCGCGTTGAGCACCATCGCCGATGTACTCGACCAAGGCTCCGATTCGCTTCGCCGAGAGCTGCGCACGGCCTTGGCTGTGGCGTCACGGTCGAAGCGGGCCCGAGCTGCCGCGGTGAGACTGTTGTCGGGCGCATCTTTTCAGGGCCGCTCTCTGGTAACCCGAATCGATCTGCTCCGCGCGTTGGGCGACCGCCTCGCCTCGCTACCGCCCGCAGGGGCTGCGCTGGAGCAGATTCTCAGCTCGGATGGCTCCTTTCGAACACGCTATCTGCTCCAGCTCCCTGCTGGCGTGCTCGCCAAAGCAGGCCAGCCAAGCGCGTTACGCTTCGTTCGTGAGAGCTTGCTGTCCGACAAGAGCGAGCACATCCGCACGCAGGCTGCCCGGGCCAGCGCCGGCATCAAGGCCCTTATTTCGCCGCTTGGGCAAGCCTTGGGAGACAGCGCGCCGCGCGTTCGCTCTGCCGCTCTCGCCGCTTTGGCCGAGTCATCGGTTGCGGGCACCAAGCTTCCATTACCAATCGAAACGCGTGTGAGCGTGTTGCTTGCCCAGGACAAATGGACCTTCGTCCAGGTCGATGCTGCCCAAGCACTCGGCGCTCTGCCGCGCCGTGACGCCACCGATCAAGCGCTCATCACCGTATTGCAAGATCGCTCATCACTGGTTCGTGCCGCAGCCTTGCGCGCCCTGGGCAGCCGCAAAAGCCTCTTCGCTGGCGAAGAGGTTCACGATGTCGCGGACGACCCACAAGAGCTGACAGATGTCCGAGTGGCAGCGATCGTAGCTCTGGGCGAGATGTGCCGCCGGGAATCTGCCTCCCTCCTGTACAAGCTGGCACTGCGGACTGGAGCGCCGCAGCTCCCCTATGACCAACCCCTCGGCCTGGCTGCCTTGGCTGCCCTAGGGGACATCAAACAGCCCGATCTACAGCGCAAGCTAGCCCCACTATTGAGCAAGAGCCGCCGCATCCCACCGCTCGTCCGATCCATAGTTCGCGACGTGCTCCAGCGCGAAGGAAGCTGCCGGGCGCCCTAGCGGAGCTAGCCGCCGCAGCCCTACATCCCCGTTGACGGAAGCAACAGCACGCGCCGATGCGGGAGGGGATAAACCGCCCGAGATTCCCCTACATTGATTTCGGAGTTATGAGACGGCCTCTTTATCCCCGCCCGCACCGAGTCCGAGTCCGCGTCCGAGTCCGCGTTCGGGTCCGCGTCCGCGTCCGGGTCCGCGTCCGAGTCCGCGTTCGGGTCCGCGTCCGCGTCCGGGTCCGAGTCGTCCGGATAGCGGACTGAAACCGGCTAGCGTCCAGCCCGACATTCGCCTTCGGCCGCCTGGCGCGCTACCGTCGGGGTGCGTGAGTCTGCAGCCGCGCGCCTCGGCAGAAATGAAGCACCGTCCAACCGTTGGTGAGCTCGTAAGGAAGCTCGACAAGCTGATCGGCCGCGCAGTCAGCGGCGTGCAGAGCCAAACGCAGAGCAGCGAAGGTCGGCGCGTGCAGCTCGTTACCGCGCTCAACGTCGCCGCGGCTCAAGTGCAGCAGTCGGCGACGACGGTCGAGGACGTTTTTCACGCGGCGACATCACAGTTTGCTGCCTTGGGACTCCGTGGCGGCATCTCGAGCTTGGAGGACGACGGCCGACATCTGGTTGTCCGAGCCACCGGCGTACCCCGCTCGGAGCTGCTCGAAGCGCTACAGGATCTCGTTGGTGTTAGCATCCTCGGCTACCGCTTCCGCGTCGATCAGGTCGACGTGTATCGGCGCGTCATCGAGGGGGGCAGCGCCGTGTTCGAGGCCGACGCAAGTCGTGTCGTCGAGCAACTCTTGCCGAGTTGGCTGACGGCTGTGGCCGACAAGATCGGCAAGCTATTTCCCGCGCGGGCGGGGATCTTTGCGCCGCTGCGTTGTGGTGGCGATACCCGTGGGGTGCTCGCTGTCTCGGGGGCGGGATTGCTAGCGGGCGACGTGGCGGCGGTGCAGGCTTTTGCCAACCATATTTCGGTTGCCTGCGACAAAGCCGAGCTCATCGCACAGTTGAAGGAGACCAATGAGCAGCTTCGGGCTGATATCGTGGCGCGCAATACCGCCGAGCGCGCGCTGCGGCAGAGCGAAGAACGCTTCAGTCGGTTGGCGCGATGTGCGCCTGACGCCATCGTCACGCTCGATGAGCACCAGCGGGTGAGCTTCTGGAATGAGGGCGCGGTCCGAGTGTTTGGCTACAGCTCGGAGGAGGCTTCCGGCGCGTTGTTGTGCTCGCTGATCGTGCCGGAGCGTGATCGCGTCAAAGTCGGTGGCTCGATGAGCTCGTATGCCACAACCGGTGAAAAGCCGCAGGGCGACCATCCGTTTCCGTTCACCGCCATACGACAAGATGGCATCGAGCTGCTCGCGGAGCTTTCGCTGTCGCGCGTGCAACACGGCGAGCATTGGCACGTCATCGCCATCATTCGTGATGTGACCGAATGGCGGCGGCTCGAGCAGGAGTTGCAGCGCGTCGAAAAACTAGAGTCACTAGGTTTGCTCGCAGGTGGCATTGCGCACGACTTCAACAATCTGCTCACCGTGCTCACAGGCCGGCTCAGCTTGGCCGAGCGCGCCGCCGTCGACGAGACGCAGCGCCACCACTTTGCCGAGGCCGCGCGGGCGAGTGAGCAAGCCAGCGGCTTGACCCGGCAGCTTCTCACTTTCGCCCGCGGCGGCGCGCCCGTTCGCACCGCGGCCAGCATTGCCGATCTGATTCGCGAATCGGCTGAGTTCGTTCTGCGCGGCTCGAACGTGCGTGTTCGTTTTGAGCTGCCTTCCGAGCTCTGGGCTGTTCACGTCGACGTCGGCCAGATGAGCCAGGTCATCAACAACTTGATCATCAACGCTGATCAGGCCATGCCCGACGGCGGCGAGTTGGAGGTTCGCGCCGAAAATGTGGCGCTTTCCGACGGCCAAGTCGGCACCCTGCCAGCGGGTCGCTACGTCTGTGTGCGCGTGGAGGATCGAGGCGCGGGTATCGATCCCGCAATCCAGAAGACGGTTTTCGACCCGTTCTTCACAACCAAAGAGCAAGGTAGCGGTCTCGGTCTGGCCACGACCTATTCGATCGTCAAGCGGCACGGTGGGCACATCAGCCTCTCTTCCCACCTGGGTCGGGGCACTACGGTTACCGTATACGTAGAGGCCGATGATACCTCGCCCGCTTTGCCCCACCGCGCCACGGAATCCGCGCCGAAGGGCGATGAGCGGATTCTGGTTCTCGATGATGAGCCAGCGGTGCGCGCCGCGGTGGCGCGGATGCTCGAGGGCCTCGGCTACAGCGTCGTGAGTGCAGAATCGGCCGCGCAAGCGGTCTCGCTTTTCGAGCATGCGCAGGGTAGCGATGAGCCGATAGCCCTGGCGATTGTCGACCTGACGATCCCCGGCGGGATCGGTGGCGAAGTGGCCCTCACAAGCCTGCGCTCGATCGATCCGAAGCTACCCGCCATCGTGGCGAGCGGATATGCCAATAGCCAAGTACTTGCCGACTACCGCAGCTATGGTTTTCAAGCGGTTCTGATGAAGCCTTTTGGCATTGATGCGCTCGGTCGAGCTGTACGCGCGGCGCTCGAAGTGCCGCTGTGACTCACATGTGGTCGAAGATGGGCAGGCGCTGTCTCTGAACCCAGGTTGGCAACCGCCCCACAACGGGCTTATCTTCGTTGATAGTGCGAGTCGCGAGCCAACTGTTGCCACGAAGGTCAACCCTGCTGCTCACAGGTCTGTTGGCAGTTGGGGGTTGTCACCTGATCGGGGGCTATTCGGATTTCTCGTTTGGCGCTGCATCAGGGAGCACCACCAATACTCAAGGTGGAGGTGGCGGCGGTAGTGACAGTGGCGGTTGGGGCGGGGCGGCAGGTCAAGGCGGGCAGGGTGGTGGGCAGTTGGTCATTCACTGGCAGAATCCGCTACCCCAAGGCAACCATCTGTTGGCCGTGGCAGCGCTGAGCGGCAATCAGGCGGTCGCGGTGGGCTTCCAAGGCACGGTGCTGCGCAGCGACGATGGCGGAAGCAACTGGGACTCGGTCGCCTCGGGCACGCAGCAGAACCTCACTGGATTGAGCTTTGCTGACCCCATGAACGGCTGGGCCGTGGGCGACGAGGGCATCATCTTGCACACCAGCGATGGTGGGAACAATTGGTCGGTGCAGTCGAGCGGTAGCCTCGAGACCCTCTATTCAGTGAGCTTTCCCAATACCAGTCGCGGCTACGCGGTCGGCAACGAGGGCACCATCCTGAGCACCAGCGATGGCGGAGGCAATTGGAGCGCTCAGCAGTCGGGGACGACGTTCACTCTGTTTGGCGTGCACTTTGTCGATGCCAATTGGGGATATGCAGTCGGCGCTGCTGGCACCATCCTGCGAACCACCGATGGGGGGGCAAATGGCAGCCACAGATGGGCGGCGACAACCAATACTTGCAAGATGTGCTCTTCATCAATCCAAGCGTCGGCTGGATTGCAGGCATGGGTGGCCTGCTGGGCACTCATGATGCTGGAGGGGGCTGGACGGTTGCGAGTCCTCTGTCTACGGGATCGCTCTATGCGCTGGCGTTCTTCGACGACAATCGTGGCGTAGCAGTTGGCTACGGCACGGGCGACAACGGCATTGCCCGCGTCACGACCGATGCTGGGCTTTCTTGGAGCTCGCTGACCACTGGCGTCGACGCGAAGCTGTTGGACATCGATCTAACGGCTCAAGGCGGTTGGGTCGTCGGCTACAAGGGCACCATCATGGCGCTCGATGACAAGCTCGAATGGTCCGCCCAAAGTAGCGGCAGTCGCACTGACCTCCAATCGATCCACTTCGTCGACGAAAACTACGGCTGGGCGGTGGGGCTGTCAGGCACGGTGCTCGCGACCAATGATGGTGGCCGAAACTGGCAACACCAAGTCAGCACCGTATCCAGCTTTCTTCTGGGCGTGGACTTCGTCAGCGACAAGGTGGGCTGGGCGGTGGGCAGCAGCGGCACGATCATCCACACCAATGACGGGCTCAACTGGCAGCAGCAGGATAGTGGCTTCGGAGCGGGCCATACGTTGGTGGCCGTGGACTTCGTCGACGCGCAGAAAGGCTGGGCCCTGTCCTCGCTAGGGACCGTCCTATCGACCAACGATGGTGGTCAGAGCTGGTCGCCGACCGAAAGCGAACCCGATCATACGGCCAACGACATCTTCTTCCTCGATGCCTCGCACGGCTGGATCGTCGCCGGCGATAAAGGTAGCAGCGTGCTGACCAGCAGCGACGGGGGGAGCAGCTGGGTCGAGTCCTCGGTCGATTTTGCCGACGCGCTCCATGGTGTCTTCTTCTCGAGCCCCGAGCTCGGCTGGGTCGTGGGCACGGCGGGCACCATCGCGGTCAGCGGCGATGGGGGGCAAAGCTGGACTGTACAGAGCACCCCAACCACCAGTGAGCTGCGCGAGATCGTGTTCGTCGACGAGAAGCTTGGCTGGGCCGCTGGCAGCGGTGGAACTGTGCTGATGACTCAAGATGGTGGTCAGTCTTGGCAAGCGCGCAACAGTGGCACTGACCTAGACCTCAAAGCTGTATTTGCTAGCGGCTCTGGCTCCATGTGGGCAGTGGGCGACGATGGCGCGATCCTGTCCACCATCGCGCCCTGAGTCGCCTAGCGTCGCAGATTCTTCGAGCGGCTAGATTCTTCGGGCCGTTAGATCTTCGTGCCGTCCGGCAGCACAGGCGGGCTCAGGCAGATGCTCGGCTTCGGAGGGGGCTCGATCGGCGCCGCTCCACCTTGGCCCGCGTCTTCCGGATCGGTTGCGATCTGGGCGCCGTTGCTCGTGGTGCCGTCTTGCTCTGCGCCGGCATCGATCACCGGCGGGTCGGGCGGCACGCTCAAACAGGGATGGGGATACTCGACGGGCTGGTTGTCGCAGGCGACAAAAGCCCCGATTCCCACGCCGGCAAGTGCTGCAACGATGAGTCGGCGACGGCGTTGGAGGATGGATTGGCGGTGTCCGTCGTCTGTCATTCGGCGAAGCTAGCCCGAATCGATCACCGCGTCATTCGTCGGGGTCGGGTCCGCGTCCGAATCGCCTTCGCTGCACACAGCAGCGATCTTCTGCACCAAAACTGCGGGATCCGGCTTGCCGTCCCGCGGGCTGAGCTTGTCGAGCAACTGCCAAATACGCTCGCCCACGGCGCGGTCGGCGCGCAGCTTGGCTGAGCCCAGGGAGGCTGCGGCCGCGTCGTTGGATGACGAGGCGGCTTGCAGACTCCTCGGCAGATCGTCCAAACCCGTGACCAAGTCGACGCTGGTCAAGCCCAGGAGCATCGAGTTGTCACGACCCAGAAATGGCGCCCGGCAGTCATCCTTGTACAGGACGACGGGCTTGCCGACGGCGTAAGCGATGGCGGCCTCGGCCACCGCGCCTTCATCCGGAACGCGCCCGTTGAGGTTGACGACCATGAGTCCGCAACGCTCGACGATTTGGAATACATCCAGTGAGAAGATCGCCCGATCCGCCAAGCGGCGCAGCGGCGTAACACCCGCAGCCGCAGGCGCATTGAGGAAGCCCAGCAGATGAGCTTCGAGCCCGTCGCGCTGTGGCAGAAAGGTGTCGAAACCAGCCGCCTCGATCGCGCAGGCAATGGCCAACATGCCGCCCCGCTCCTCGGGGCAGAACAAGGGTCCAGAACAATAAACGCGCTGGCGAGGTTGGTGGCTCATGGCAACTGCAGGTTCGCAACGAGATCGTAGTCGCGCCAAAAACCACAGCAAGCATCCATCGCTGGCGCGGCCTCGCCTCGGCAAAAAAGGGGCTGTTCTACGTCCGCGCTGAACAGATTCTTTCTGGCGAGATGTCAAGCTCCATGACGCGGTGGGGGCGAGATGCTAACGCGTTGCGCCACAGCTGTTGTCGCGGCACCGGAAATTTATTGTCGCGCACTTGTTCAATCGTCCCGCTGAAGGGACCCATACGCTGGGGTAGACGTGGAAAAAGACGCCAAAGACCAAAAGGACGCTGAGGAAAAAGACGGGCAGGACGACGCTGCCGAGTCGGAGGCCGATGAGAGCAGCGAGGAACAAGCGGCTGACGAGGCCGATGGCGACGACAGCGACGACGATGCTGACGGCGACGACGATGCTGACGGCGACGACGATGGGGGCGGTGACGGCGACGATGAAAAGGACGCGGACG
>CAZRGL010000229.1:0-15608 GCA_964599485.1 uncultured Polyangiaceae bacterium | reverse complement strand
TCACCGGTGCGTAAAGCGACCGAGTAGGCGTGTTCGAGGCCGCCAACGGTGGGACGATCTTGCTCGACGATGTGGGCGAGCTGTCGCCCGCGGTGCAAGCAGCCTTCCTGCGTGTGCTGGAGACGAAGCGGCTGACGCCGGTGGGCGCGAGCGAAGAACGCGCCGTCGATGTGCGCGTCATCGCCTCCACCCATCGCGATCTGGAAGCCATGTGCGAGGCAGGCAGCTTTCGGCGAGACTTGCTCTATCGGCTCGACGCGATGAGCCTCGAGGTCGCGCCGCTGCGCGAACGCCTAGCCGACATTCCGCTTTTGGCGAGACGCTTTCTCGACGAAGCTGGGTCGGTTTTCGAGCGCCCAGCGGCCGGTATCACCGAGGCGGCCATCGAGGCATTGATTTGCCATGATTGGCCCGGAAACGTGCGCGAGTTGAAGAACGCGATCGAGCGTGCCGCGGTCATCGCGCGCTCCGATTGGATCGACGTCGATGATTTGCCCCAGAATGTTCGTCGCGCTGCAGCGGCCTGCTCGACCCGGCTGAGCGAAGCGTCCCCGAATCCTGACCGGCTCGAAACCTTGCTACGCGACAGCGGCCCGTTCAAGGAGCGCATGCAGCGGGTGGAGCGAGAGCTGATCGAACGCGCACTCGAAGTCTGTGAGCACAACCAAACACGTGCCTCCGAGCTACTGGGCATGCCGCGTCGGACCCTGGTTCACAAGATCCGAGTGCTCAAAGTCCACGACAGTTGAAGTCGCTGCCGCGGCTCGCTGAGGCTTTGGGGTGAGCAATTGTTGCTCAGTGAGCAAAAAGCTGGTGTCAACGGAGTGTCAGCCCAAACCAGATTTCGCGAGGTTGAATCATGGCATGGCACCTGCAGTCCAAGATTGTGAGGGGAAAACGATCGAGGGAAGAAGTGGCCATGAGGGTCGCGCAAACCCCGGTGATAGCGTTTCATGGTGGATATGGCCGGATCGAAGGTGGCGACAGTTCAGCGCGGTGACGCAATGACACAGCGTTTTGCAACTCCAACACGGGATCTCCGACTCGGCTCGAGACTCTTGCTCTTGGCCGGGCTGTCATTTGCTTTGCTGGCCTGCGGCAGTGGCGACGGCGCTGAGCTTGTGACTCCGAGCTGCTCGCACGAGGTTGTGGGTGTTTGTGTCGGGGTGACCACGACCAGCATTTGCCAGTCCGACAGCTGCATAGAGGGTGTCCAGTGCGACCAGGTCATCACCGTCGGCGACGATGCATCCCTACAATCGGCTACAGCCGCCGCGGGCAAGGGCGCGTGTATTGCGCTTGGGCCGGGCAAATATGGCACGGCTAATCTCGGCGGCGGAACGCACTTGCTCGGTAAAGGTTCAGCACACGTCACCTTGGACGCGATTTCAATCCAAGGTGGGTACGGAACGGTGGTGCGGGGGGTGAAGGTCGAGGCTGGGGCAGTCAAGCTCATCGATGCGGCCGATACCCACATGGAGCAAGTGCTCCTCGCGGGCAGCCTGACCAGCGCAATTGCACTCAAAGGGTCGGCCTCTCTCTCACTGAGACAGAGCGAGATCCGCGGCGCGGCCAACTACGGGATCGAGGCTTTCGATACGGGTGATGTCGATTTGGACGGTGTGGCCATCGTCGACGGTTCAGGCCCCGCCCTTTGGGTTGCCTGCGCAGCGGGCTGCAATTGCATGATGCCGTCATCGGTTGGTCTAAAAGACACCGTGATGTCCGGTAACGCCCTGGCTGGCATGGTGCTCAGCGGTGCATCCGGCAATCTCGACAATGTGGCGATTGTCGACACCAAGCCCCGCAATGTCGTGGGGGGGGCTGCGATGACGGTGAACGCATGCTCCAAGCTGGTTGCCGCCCGGCTGAACATTTCGGGGGCGAGCTCCTACGGTTTGTTGATCGAGGGCTCGACTGCCTCGCTGGGCAACCCACTCGAAGAGAAGGGCATCATCATCGTCGGCACCAAGGTGGGGATGTGGGTTCGTGACTTGGTCGCTGGCCAAGGTGTCAAGCTCGAAAACGCCGTGATTCGCGACAACAAGGGTGTTGGGCTTGGCGTCAGCGGAAGCTCCAAGGGGATCATCATCGTCGGTACGCAAATCTTGAACACCGGTCCGGAATCCTTGCTCGTGGATGGCGCCAAGCACGAGTCCGTGGGTGACGGACTGCTGTGGCGCGATGGCGCACTGCTGCACATCGACGGACTGAGTCTCTCGGGCAGCGCCAGACAAGCCATGTTGATCGACGGCTCGGTAGAGGCGGACAGCAGCATCAAGGCACTGACGCTGGCCAATGGCGACGAGCTGACCGGCGTGCTGCAACAGCGCGTCCCAGAAAAGGGTGTTTCCCCATCGACCGACGCCAGCGTGAGCATCAAGACCGACACGGGGCTGGTGCACGAAGTGCCCATCGGACCGCAGGCGCCCGGGGCCCTGTGATGGAGCCGTTCGGCCGGCGCTACTGCAGCAGCTCGCGGCAGCTACCGACTACCGCGGAGAGCTTGTCGTCCAGCTCATGCTCGTCGAGGACCTGAACCAACTCGAGGCTCGCGTTCTGCACTTGTTCGGCAAGCCCAGCGTCGTGTCCCAACACAGCGTCTTGGCACGCTTCGCCCACCAGCGTCCTGGCCTGGCTGATGAGCTCGGCCAGCGTTTGGGCAACCGCTCCGAGGTAGAAACGACCCCCGCCCACGGAGGCCAGGCTCAAAGCGCGGCGCCCTGCTTTGAGGGCTTTGCTCAGCTCGCCTTCGTCCCGCAACGCGCAAGCGAGATTGCGGTAGATGTCGGGAAGATCGGCTGCCATCTGCGCTTGCTCGCCGAGTCGCACAGCCCGGCGGGCGTGTCTGCGCGCCTGCGTGGCGTTGCCCAGTGCCAATTCGACTTCAGCGAGATTGCTGAAGACGATCGCGGTGTGTTGCAGATCGCCGCTGCGCTCGGCGAGCTCCGCGACCCTGCCGAACGCGGCCCGCGCTCCAGCCAAATCACCTTGGAAAAAGCGAATTCCGGCAACGTTGTTCAAAGCGCGCGCGGCCTGCAAGGGGTTGTCCTGCTGGCTCACCATGCGCGAAGACTGCAAGTAGCAGCGCACCGCCTGGACCAGCTGCTTGCGATTGTAGAAGACCCCGCCGAGGGTGATGAGAAGCTCCGAGACCGCCTCGCGCCAGCGGCCAGAACGGACCCTGGCGGTGCGGCAAACACGCAAGCCTTCGAGCGACGCCTCCAGGCACCGTTGCTGCTCGCCTTGTCGCCCCAGCAGCGCCGCGAGCAGGGCCCACATGGGTGCGATTTCTTCACTTGCGCCGCTGGTGTTGGCGCGCTTGATGGCCAGCTCGACCAGTTCTTGAGCTTGTTCCACGTCGCCTTGCAGCTGGGCCAGAAGGGCCAGTCGATAGTCGATGCGCGCGTCCCAACCCGTGACGTCGGCTTCGCGCAAGGTGGCTCCGGCGCGCTTCTCTTGGCGAATGATCTCGCCCCGGGCGCTGTGGTACTGCTGCTCGATTCGTTCGTAGGTTGCGCGCGCCTCGTCGAGCTTTCCGCTGCGGCGCAGGACGTCCCCTACATCAAGCAACAGCTGGGCGCGCTCGCTCCAGCTCGCAACGCGCCCGTCCGCGGGTCGCTCCACACCGCGCAAGTGGGCGCAGTCGTCCTCGGCGAGTCGTTCGGGGCTGAGCTTGCCGGCGCTCAGGTCGTGCAGCAAACGCACACGTTCGAAGTGTCGCAATGCTTCGGCGTGCTGCCCCAGCTCAGCGGCGCGGACACCAGCACGGTAATAGGTTCGAGCTGCCAAACGGATCTCGCCCGCGTGCTCGTAGTGTGTCGCCACGAGACCTGCCGCTCCTGCGTTTTGGGCGCGTTGTTCCAGCCATTCGGCAGCTGCGTGGTGCAATGCGCGGCGTGTCTTGAGCGAGATGCTCTGGTAGGCCACGTGCTGAACAGCGCTCTCCACGAACACGAATTCCTTCTCGTCGGGGAACGAGCTTCGTTCCCGTGCGCCGACCAGCCTGCGTTCACGCAGTTGCGCAAGCGTCAGGGTGAGGGCCATGTGCTCACGTTCGCTCGCTGTTCCACCAAGCGCCAGCAGTGCGCCGTCCCAAAACGTTCTGCCGACAACAGCTGCGCGGGCCAAGACCTCGCGGGCGACGTCGCTGAGCCGGTCGATGCGCGCCTGGACGATCCCCTGAATGGTAGCCGGCAAGCCGAGGGTTTGCAGGCGGGAAGCGTCGATGGTCCAGGCCGCTCCCTGGGGTGTGTGGATCGCTTCAGCGTCGATCAGCAAGTGCAAGGTGTCCACCAAGGTCAACGGGCTGCCTTCGGCGTGCTCGGCGAGGCGGCGGGGCAGCTCCGGGTCGAGCGCTTCGACGCGGCGCAGGTGGTTGCGGGCCATTTTCTCGAGCTGCCGCTTAGACATGGCCTTCAGCTCGATCGTGTCGTGGCTGTCCCGTCCTTCGCCCCAGTGAGGTCGTCGCTCGCGCAGCGTTGGCCTGGCCGTGCACACCACCATCAGTGGTACATCGTCGAGTCGTACGGTCAGCTCATCGAGCAAATCCAAGCTGGCGTCATCGGCCCATTGAATGTCGTCGCAGAGAAGCACCACGGGCGTCCCTACGATGGCCAACAAGCGGCCGACGGCTCTGGTGATGCGGTTCTTTGCCCCCTCGCCGCCCTCATCGGGGAGCATCAGCGCACGCGCGCTGGTCGTGCGCACAGATGGGCGCTCCGTGCCGAGCAACAAGCCGAGTTGGCGGATCACGTCCTCGATGTCCATCAACGAGCGAGGCCGCTGCATTGGTGCTGCGCTCGATGGCGGCGTGCTGTCGAGCGTGCCGCTTTGAAGCAGTTGGCCGATCCCGCGCTGCAGCTTTGCGATGGCCACGTCGGTTGGGTCATCGTCGTGGATATCGAACCACGCGCGGAGCAAGCTGGCCGCCAGCCCATAGCTGATGTCGGTTTGCAGCTCGCTGCATTGTGCGCTCAAGACCAGCGCATTTTGGTCGTCCAGCTGGCGGGACAGCTCCGCGAGCAAGCGTGTCCGCCCGGCGCCTGCCGTGCCTACTACTGTGAGCAGCTGCGCACTTGCCTCGTCGACGACGGCCTCCAGCAGCTCGTCGAATCGTCCTTTGGTGGCCGAACGGCCCACAAACTTGGTGCTCAGACCGTGAAAACGGGGCGAGCGGATGGTTCGGCGCCGTCGTGCTGGCCCGAGCACACAGTAGGCAATCGTATGGCCCGCGGCGTTCTGGTGCAGTGGCGCCAAGCGTTCGACGCGAAACAGGCTCGCTACCTGTCGGTAGGTGTCGCGCCCGATCACTACGGCGTCGTCTGGGGCCCGTTGACGCAACCGCAAGGCGCGTTGCACTGGCTCGCCGGTAACTTGGCGCGTCCCGACCACCCCTCGTTCAGAAGCTGCACAAGCATAAACGCGCCCGGTGTCGACCCCTACCCGAACGGCCAAGCGATGGTAGCGCAACGACGGCAGCTCGGCGTTCAATTGCTCCAGCGCTCGTTTGATGTTCAGCGCTGCACATACTGCGCGCTCGGCGTCGTTTGCCGTGGTGAGCGTGAGACCGAAAACAGCCACCATCGACGCTCCGTCGCAACCATCAACGGTCCCGTTGAGCTCCTCGATGTGCTCGGTCATCGTTCGCATGCACGCTTGAGCCACGCGCTTCAGTTCGCTCGGTTCGAGCACACCAACCAACGCATCGAGACCCGACAGCTCGGCGGACACAACTGTGCAAATGCGGTGCTCTCCGCCATCGATCTGCCGAGCGACCGACCGCACTTGCACGGTGCGGTCCGTGCCGCTGCCGGTGTCGACAGGAACCTGCAGTTGAGCGGCCTCGGCGGGCGCCTTGCTGGTTGGCGCTTTCTGGTCGACCCCGAACAGCGAAGGGACAGATTGGACGCCGCTGGCGGTCACAGACAGCGTCGGCAGACCCGCCGCTTCGCGCAGTTGCTGCCACATCGAGCCCGCCTCGAGGAAACGTTCCCTCGGGTCCACTGCCAGCGCGCGCGCCAGGATGGCTTCGACCTCGGACGGCGCTTCAATCTCGTGCTCAGCCAAGGTTGGTCGTTGTTGATGGTTGGCCGACGCAATGTACAACTGGATGGGATCAGAACCGCTCAGGGCGCGCACGCCGCTGGCGACCTCGATGAGAATCAAGGCCAGCGCGTAGACATCCGTCCAAGGGCCCGTTTCTCCCATCCGGCGATTGAACTGCTCCGGGGCTCCATATTGCGGCGTAAACGGCTGCAAGCTCGAGCCACTTTGCCGCAGCAGCGCGCCGCTCAAGGTAGCGCTGTCGCTCAGCACTTTGGCGATGCCAAAGTCGAGCACCTTGATGGTCTGGTGCATCGGATCGCCGACGACGAACAAATTCGTTGGTTTGACGTCGCGATGCGAGACCTGCGCGTTGTGGGCCACGCTCAGCGCCAGGGCAGCGGGCGTGAGCAGCTGGATGGTCTCGGTTATCGACCACATCGGCCCTGGCTGATGGGCGCGCTCCTCAATCAGCTGCTCGAGCGTGATGCCCTCGAGCCACTCCATCACCATGTAGGGCGTCCACACTCCACTGGGCGAGCAGGCCGCACCCACATCGAGCGCTTGAATGATCCCGGTGGTCCGCTGCGACAAGCGATGCAGCAAGCGGGCCTCGTTCTTGAAGCTCGCCAAGAACTGTGCCCGGTCGTCGTCGCTCATGACGGGGGGCATGAGCAGACATTTGACCGCTACGGGCACATCGAAGCCGAGATGGCGAGCCCGATAGACGATGCCTTGGCCGCCATCGCCGGCAATCGACTCGATTGCGTAGCGGTCGTCTATTGCACCCCCAACCCAGCCGAAGGGGTCCGGTCTCGCCACGGCCGGTATCGACACGACCCAAGCGTTGCAGCGAACAGGAGCGCTGACAAGATCTGATGCCGACCATCCACCTCAGCCAGCCAACTGCTACCATCAACGGGGTGAGCGCGTCGCTTCGTTACCTCGCACCCTTTGCCACGGTCCTTGCACTGCTTGGCTGCGCTCCCGATAGCACCGACACGACGAAATCGGCCCAACCCGTGCCGAGCTGCGCGGCGGACGAATACAAGACTCCTTCCGCAGGCTGCTGCCCGATCGGCTGGATCGTCGACGGGCAGGGCGAATGCGTCGCCCCCGGCGTGCCAGCCGACGCGTGCCCTGCGGGTTTTGTTGCCAACGACGCGTATGGTTGCGATGTGATCCTGCCCGCCCAGGCTTGCCCCGCAGGACAAATCGCGTTGCCTGGTGACACCGCTTGCCGCCCGCTGTCGGAATGTGGCAGCCCCCCCTACGGTGATTACGAATTCGAGCCCAGCACCGTCTATGTGGATGGCTTCTACAAAGGACAAAGTGACGGCAGTGCGCTCAAGCCTTTTACCAGCATCAACGATGCGATCGCGGCCGCCACTCCTGGCGCCATCGTTGCGGTGGCCATGGGGCTGTACAAGGAGAAGGTTCTCATCGAGGGAAAAGCAATCCGGCTGTGGGGACGCTGTCCCTCGAAGGTGAAGATCCGGCTCGTTTCCGGCGAGGTGCAAGCAGTTCTGGTGGGCGTTGATTCGGCTGGCAGTGAGCTCAAGGGCCTCGATGTATCGGGGCTGGGCTACGGTATCGGCGTCGACGCCGCTCCCGACCTGCTGATAGAGCAGGTCTGGGTGCACGACACGACGCAGCATGCTCTCGCGGTGGTCGATGTGCACGGCCCCAGCTCGGTTCGGCTCAACCGCGTGCTGCTCGAGCACTCGGGTGGCAACCTGCTGATACAAGGTAGCCAGGCGCTCATCGAGGACTCGGTGTTTCGCGGTGCGCTCAACGGCACCTCGGCCGGGCGCGGGGTTCAGGTCGTGAGCACCACGTCGCCGCAACGCTCGTCGGTCGTCACCATCCGCAGATCGGTCATCGAAGACAACCTCGGCCTCGGCGTGCTGGTCGCAGGCTCGGAGCTGACGCTCGAGGACAGCGTCGTGCGCAACAACCGCTCCTTCCAAGGAACCGGTGGTGATGGCATCGTGGCTCAGGATAGGACGATTGAGAATTCCAAGAGCGTTCAACGAAGCACCCTGCTTGTGAGCGGCTCACTCGTAGAGGGAAACTAGAGCACGGGGATCGGAGTTCTCGGCAGTGACGCGGTGTTGACCACCACGACCGTGCGAAACACCTCGGCGGATGATAGCGGTGGCTTCGGTCGTGGAATTTCGGCTGATTATTGGGAAATGCACGGCCACTCGAGCTTGAAGATTGAGCGTAGCGTGTCAGTGGGCAACACCGAGATGGGCGTTGGGGTCATCTTTGCTACGCTCGTCATGGACCGCGTCGTCATCAGCGATACCGACTCTTCACCTTCGGGTTTCTTCGGAAGAGGGGTCGCTATTCGCGGTGATACCAGCAAAGCCGTGCCGGGCAGCGCGACGATCAGCAACAGTCTGCTGCTGCGCAACGCTGATTTTGGCATCATCGTGTTCGGGACCGATGCTGTGCTGTCCAACTTGCGGGTCGAGCAGACCGCTGCCCGCCCCTTCGACGGTACATTTGGCGATGGGGTAGGCGTGATTGACATCGAGCCTCACGACGAAAGTGCGCTGCAGCTGCAGCAGCTCTGGATCGCCGACAACTTCCGCAGCGGCTTGACCAACCTGGGCAGCGATGTGAGCTTCTCCGACACCAAGCTCAGCTGTAATCCGGTTCAAATCGCCGCGGAGAGCGAATACCAACTGCCATCGAGGCCGTTTTCTTTCAAAGACTTGGGAGGCAACCGCTGTGGTTGCGGCGAGCCGCTTGGCGCTTGTGCCGCCCAGAGCACCGGCATGCCGCCGCCCGAGCCGCCGCCCAGTGTGTTCCAGTAGCGCGGCCGTGCCGATCTTTCGTGCGTGAACGACGTCGACATTTCAGAGGTGTCGGGGCAAGCTGCCAGCATGCATTGTCGCTTTTCAACAAGCACCAGCGTGATGGCCATGGCGGTCTTGTTTGCGTTCGGTTGTGGTGGCAAGTCGGTGGTTGATGATGGCGTGGGCGGGGCAACGAGCTCCTCGTCCAACAGCAGCGGTACGAGCAGCAGTAGCAACACGGCTTGTCCAACCAATCCGCTTCCCAAGCAAGGCGTGGCTTGCAGCGTCGTCGGTCAAGTCTGCCCCGGCGATGGCGACGACGAGTACTGCTGGGATTGGAGCTGCGCCTGTACCGGATCGGGCACCTGGACGTGCCAGCCCGGCGTGTGCGAGTGAGCGTCACCTGGCAAGCTTTTACAGCTCTTTTTCGTAAACCCGATAGGTAGCGACCCGCTCGCCGCCCATGCGCTCGATGGCTTTGTTGACCATGTCGTTGTCCTCGAGCGTCCAGCCGATCTCACCCTCGGTCAGGCCCAAGCCGACAGCGCCGCGAAAAGTCTCTGTCATCAGCATGGAGACGATGCCGGTCTTGCGGTACTCCTCTCGCGCGCCCATCAAGATCAGCCTAGCGCCGTTGATCTTCGGCCTGATCTTCAAGTTCCACAGCAGCCGGAAGATCCCGGTCGGGAACAAGCTGCCGTCGATCTTCTTCATCACCGGATTGACGTTGAAGATGGTGAGCGAAAAGGCGACTGGCTTGCCATCGACCTCAGCGACCAACCCGAGGTCGCCGTGGATGACCATCTTGAGATCCGCAGCCATGTGGCGAAACTCCTTCTCGCCAACAGGCACGAATCCCCAGTTCTTCTCCCAGGCTTCGTTGTAGATATCCAGGCAGATCCCCACCTCTTCGTCCCAATTGGAGAGGTTCATTTTGCGGACCTGGACGCTGTGGCGCCGGGCCACGCGCGCGGCGATCTTCTCCATCAGCGGCGGCATGGGCTTGGTCAGATCCAAACCCCACTGCCACAGATCCTTGGCCTTGCCCAAACCGCAAGAGCGCAGCAGTCCGTCGTAGTAGGGCGGGTTGTAGGGCATGTTGATGCCAGGATCGCGATCATGGCCTTCGACCAACGCCCCCGAAATGTAGTTGGTCGACAGCTCCAGCGGTCCGATGGCGCGCTCGAGACCTTGCTTACGCATCCACTCTGCGGCGCGGTTGACTAGCGCGGCGGCGATGGTCTCGTCGTCTGGACACTCGAACATGCCGAAGTAACCCGTGTTGTCTCCGTGGAAGTCGAGGTAGTCCCGGTCCTTGATGGCAGCGATGCGCGCGACATCCTTTCCATTCCTGCGGGCGATCCAGAAGGCCCCTTCGGCATGGTCGAAGAACGGGTTTTTCTTGGGATTGAGGTAGTCGCGTCGGTCCATCAAGAGCGGTGGCACCCAGTGTGGGTTCGGATGGTGCACGCGGTGGACGTGCCAGGGCACCCGGATGAAGCGCTCAACAAGCTTGCGATCACTCAGCGGCAGCTCAATCAGCTCGATGTCGGAACTGGCCTTGGAACCGTTGTCGTGCGACATGGCCGGGAGCCTGGGGCGCGCCGGTCGCGGGGTCAAGAGGGCCGAAATGAACCGCGCAACCGTCGCGCTTTTTGGCTCTAGGCGCTCTCATCTAGAGCCCGGGGCGACACGGTGAATGATTCGGGCTAGCCTTTCCGCATATGGCCGACGCACGCGTAGCAGGATGTGACCTCGGAAAGGTATCGGCGAGTTTTGTGCTCGGCCGCTGGTGCGGAGACGAGCTGATCGTCGATGAGGTCGACAGCATCGTTCACGAGGGCAAGCCTTTTGAAGTGCTCCGCGCCTGGTATCAGTCCAAGCAGGTGGCGCGCTGTGCTGCTTTCGGGGCAACAGGTGCGTATGCCGAGGACCTGCTCGCGCCCGTGCTGCTCACGCCTGAAGAGGCTTGCCAGGAAGCTGCCCTGATGAGCTTGGGCGAGCTGCCCGCTGCGCTGAATCTGTTGAGCATCGGGGGCAGGGGTTACAGCGTGCTGTCGCGCGCTGCAGCCAAAGGTGGCAACGGCAGCAGCCCTGCTGGTGAGCTGTTCTTCTTGGAGAACGACAAGTGCTCCTCGGGCAGCGGCGAGAACATCCAGAAGATGGCCACACGGTTCGGCCTGACGATCGCCGAGGCCGATGCGCTGGCGCAAGCGGCTCCGGGAGCGATTCCGATAACGGCGCGCTGCTCGGTGTTCGCCAAGAGCGAGCTGACCCACTACGCCAACCAAGGAAAACCAGCTGGCGCGCTGTTCCGAGGCTTTTTCACCTCGGTGGCCCGCAACGCCGCCGCCTTGCTCGCGCGCAACAACGTGGATGGCCCGGTCTTCTTGATAGGAGGATGTGCCCGCATCGTATCCATCCACCAGGCCCTCGAGCAGCTCATCGGTGCGCCACTGACACGACCCGACAATTATCTGGTGTTCGAGGCGCTTGGCGCTGCGCAGCTCGCTGCCGAGACGATGGCTGCTCAGCGCAAGCGCGGGCAGACCGAGTCGAGCCCGCTACCAGCCGATCCAGCCCAGCTGTGGAGGCCACGCAGTCGACGACTCGACACGTTGCCGCTGGCACGTGGTTTTTCCGATCGTGTGCGCATGATGGAAGCGCCTCCAGCTGAGACTGACTGGGCCAGCAAGCCTGCTGTCTTGGGTTTGGATCTCGGCTCGACCGGCGCCAAAGCGGTGTTGAGCGAGCTTGACGGGCGGTTGCTTTTCGATGTCTACGATCGCACCCGCGGCAACCCCGTCGAAGCAAGTCAGCGACTGGTGGCCGCCATCCTCGCCCAAGGACAGCCCGACGTGCGGGCGGTGGCTGTCACCGGATCGGGCCGGCAAGCCGTCGCTACCTTACTGCGAACGACCTTCCCGGATTGTGAGCGCATCGTCGTGCTCAATGAAATCGTGGCCCACGCCACCGCTGCAAAACGTTGCGATCGGGGTCGAGGTGAGGACCTGTCGGTCATCGAAATCGGCGGACAGGACGCGAAGTACATGCGCCTGAGCGGCGGTCGCATCGTCGAGAGCGACATGAACAAGGCCTGTAGTGCGGGAACGGGGTCATTTTTGGAAGAGCAGGCGCTGCTCTACGAAGTCGAGGACATCGCGGCGTTGAGCCAGCTCGCCGAGGAGGCGACCCGCCCGCCTGATTTGGGCCAGATGTGCACCGTTTATGTCGCCGATGCGGCCTCCGAGGCGCTCAAGGATGGCTTCGCGCTCGGCGATATTTTTGCTGGGTTTCAGCATTCCATCATTCACAACTACCTCAACCGCGTGATGGGGCAGCGGACGCTCGCAAAGACCGTCTTCTTCCAAGGCAAGCCTGCCACCAGCCGCTCGCTTGCCTGGACCCTGGCAGCGGTGACCGGTCGCGACATCATCGTTCCGCCCAACCCAGGGGCGATGGGCGCTTGGGGAATTGGCTTGTGTGCCATCGAGCAGCTCGGCGAATCGGCCTTGAGCGCGTCGGCGCCGATCGACATCGAGCAGCTGCTGCAAGCACGTTTGGTCAGTCGAGAGGAGTTTCCTTGCCACGACAAGGAATGCCAGACCCTTTGTCCGATCGAGCGGACCACGATTCGACTGGGGCAACAGGAGCGTGTGACCGTCACGGGCGGTGCTTGTCCGAAGTTCGAGCTGGCGAGCAAGTCACAACCGAAGCTCGACAAATCGGCCCCCGATCCCTTCGAGCATCGGGACAAGTTGCTGCGTGGCTACGACCACGAGCAGCCCCAACCATCGCACGGGAAGAAGATTCCGACCGTGGCGATTCCGGTCACCGGCTCCACCGTCGGCCACATCCCTTGGCTCGCCACCGTCATCCGAGAGCTGGGCTTGTCGGTTCGCGTGTTGCACGCCGACGGCGGCTCACTGGCCAAAGGCGAGCAACTCTGCAACAGCTTCGACTCCTGCGGGCCAGCGAAGATCGCCCATGCGGTCTGCGATACCGACTGCGCCTGGTTGTTCTTCCCCAAGATCCTCGACATCTACGAGGCGGAGGGTGCGGGCGGCCAGACTTGTTTGACCGAGCAAGCGATGCCCGACATCGTGCAGCTGTCGCTGGCTTCCCGCGGTCGGGCAACCCAGGTCCTGCGCCCGGTGCTGTCCTTTGCCGCTGGTCTGGAGCACGAGGCGCTCAGTGAGGCTTTGCTGCCGCTGGCCGAGACGCTCGGCTTGGAGCCGCAGCGTGTTCGCCTGGCCGTCCGTCGCGCCGCCGGTGCGCAGCGCCGTTTTGCCCAGTCTGTGTTCCAGAGCGGAACGCGGGCGATCGACTACGCCCGATCCAAGAACCTACCCATCGTGCTGGTGTGCGGCGCGCAGCATGTCATCCACGATCGCTGCATCAACGGCAACATCCCACGGTTGCTGCGCCAGAATGGCGCGTTGGCGGTACCGATGGATGGGCTGGGTATCAAACCGGACACGCCGCTGATGCCCAAGGTGTATTGGGGTGACCCAAACCGCTTCCTGCGCGCTGCGGTCCAGGCCCGTCAGGAGAGCGACATCTTCCCATTGCTCATCACCTCCTTCGGCTGCGGGCCCGGTTCCTTCAACGAGCAAGTATTTCAGGCCATCATGGCCGGCTATCCCCACACCGTCCTGGAGAGCGATGGGCACGGGGGCGCGGCGGGCTTCGTTACGCGTATTCAGGCTTTCTTGCAGTCTGTGCGCCAGTACCAACTACAAGCTTCCGACGCGGCGCCCGAAGCAGATCATCACAAGGCGATTTCCTTGGTCGAACCCACGCCTCGAAAGAGCGGGTACCTCAGTCGCGAGGTTCGCTACGTGTTCCTCAGCGGTACGGACTGTCTCGGCGAGCTGTTCGCGTCAGCTTATCGCTCCATGGGCTACGACGCTGTTGCCGCCGCGCCCTTGTCGGCGGCCAACTTTGCATGCGGGCGTGGAGACTGCTCGGGCAAGGAATGCCTCTCCTACCAGCTGGTGTGGGGCGCGTTCCGGGAACACCTGGAGCGCCACCCTCCTGACAAGGAGACGCGTTTGGTTCAGATATCCGGGCAGATGTGTCGCGCGGGCATGTTCGGAATCAAGGACCGCATCAGTCTGGAGAAGATGGGTCTAGACGAGCAGGTCACCGTTACGGCGCTGAAGATCGCGGGCGGTCCGCGCATGACCAGCAAGATTTGGGCAGGGCTCGTCGCCCTCGATCTGGTTCGGCAGCTGTACGTCTACCATCTACCTGCGCAGTCAGCCGTCGCCCGTTCGGCCCTCGAGTCGCTCTACCGGCGCGACTGCCAAAAGATCCTGGCCCTCGTCGAGCGGCCAGTTGGCAGCGGCGCTTCGGCTTGGATCGAGCTGCGCCGTCAATGGGTCGAGCTCAGAGAACTGCTGCGCCAGACTGCCGATGCCTTCGCAACCTATCGTGCGCCTGCCGAGACGGCACTACGCACCGTGTTCGTATCGGGCGACCTCATGGCCAAAGGCAACGACTTCGCCAATGGTGGCCTCTACCATCACCTGGCTGCTCAAGGCGTTCGGGCCGTGGTCGAGCCGACCTGCGACTTCATCGAGTACTTGGCGCGGGTGCATCCGGATTTGCTGTTCGGCAAGAGCGCATCGAGCTTCGATCGCAGCAGCAATCAGCTCAGCATGGTTCGAATTCGCGAGAGCTTGTACAGCATCGTTCGCGAGCAGCACGCTTGGCTGCCGATGCCGGACGTGACGGCAGGCTTGGCCAAGGCTGCGCCGCTGGTCGATCTAGCGACTAAGGGCAATGCAGGCTTTGCGGCGGGCAACGCGCTGCATTTCTATGCGCTCGGTGGCTACGACGGCGTGATGATGACCAGTTGCTGGGGGTGCGACAATGGCCTCATCGAGGAGAGCCTGCTGCGCTACCAACGTGATGTGCCCGCATACTTCTTCTACGACGACGGTGCACCCATCGACAAACGCCGCCTCAACGCGTTCGCATTCCGCCTGCACCGGAGGCCGCAGCGCGCCCCCGAGCCGCCGTCAGCCCCCGAGGCTCCTGTCCGCGTGCGACTGATCGACCACCTGCGGTCCTTGTTTTGACGCAGCATCGGGCCTGCTTGCAGTGAGGATCCGGGCACGGCCGGTGAGCGGCCGGCCAATGTGCGGCCCCCCGTCAGGCTGCTGCGCTGGTAGCCGTGCCGGGCCCTGAAGGCGCGTTGGGGACCACGACCAACGCGTCGCGATCAACGGGTTGCTGCCAAATAGGTGGTCCGGAGTCACGGGTGACGGGACGCGGCGAGGACACAGGTCGTGCCGCCAAGCCCGCGGCAGCGAAGGTCTTGCTGACGCGAAAACCCGGCACGGATCGGTTGGTGGCGCGGTCGAGCAGGCCGCGAGCAGCGTGGAAGTCGCCTCGCTGCGCCTGCTCGAGCGCTAGCCAGAACAGTACGACGCCATAACGATCTTGCTGCCCATGCATGGCTGTCGAGACTGAGCGCAGGATGCGCGTAGCCAAATCGGGGCCCATGTTGGCGATGGCGCGATGGGCTCGGGCGAGTGCATCGGGATCGCCGTGGGCGCCTTGGCTTGCCTCGAGCGACAAGAAGAAGTCCTGTTGGTTGGGCCCCTCCGCTGGGACCTCATCAGCATCGGCGGAGGCTCCGCCGCGGCTGCTCAAGAAGTCGCAGAGCTTGTCGACGCTGCTGAGCGCTTTGAGGTCCACGTCGAAGTCGATATCCATGTCGAGCAACTCGACGGCAAATGTGTAGAT
>CAZRGL010000228.1:4503-15613 GCA_964599485.1 uncultured Polyangiaceae bacterium | reverse complement strand
CGGGTGCACTTCGCAATCGCAGCAGCTTTGCTCTTTATCCGCGACGCGAGGTCTGCTTAATTGCCGACCGCGATGCAGACCACGGATGACGTGCAAGAGTTGCTCGCTCATTCCATCGAAGATGGCATGATCGTACGGCAGGTGAGCTTGCCGCAGCCAGACGTGGCTTACTTCAAGAGCCTCATCGAGTCCTATCAAGGGTTGGCGATCGTGCTGGCACCGCGTCGCCCCCTTCAGCAAGCGTCTACGACCCTCGCCTCGCTGGCCGTGGTGTCGACCCCCGAGCAGCAGATAGAGCTCGATGGACTCTTGAATGACTTGCGCGAGGAGCTCGCGTTGCAACTCGATGACGTGGCCTGACATGCCTAGCTCCTCACATCCACCAAGAACCCCTTCGGCGCCGCCCTTGCCACCGCTCGAGGCGGCCGACATGCGCGTGCGCGGAGCCTGGCATGCATGGTTGGCCTCGCTGGCCACCGACGCTGAGGCGGCGACCGCTGCAGCGCATCTTTATGCTGAGCTTCCAGCCGAGGCGCGTGATGCTTGGCTCGACGCCCTGGTCGAAGACGCACCCAAGTTGGAAGTGCCCGGCGTGGCTGTTTACGGGCCGCTGCTGGCGGTCGAGTCCGATCCAAAGCGTTGCGAGCGCATTCGTCGCGAATCGAAAACCACCCTCGGTCCGCTCACCGAGGTGCGTCGTGCGCTGCTCGGGACGGCGCCAGGAGGCGTGCGCATTACCGTGCTCGTCATCCCGTTGTACCTGAGCTTCGTGCGGGTGCTCGTGTGTCGGATCATCAAGGACAAGGGGTTCGACTGGGTTCGGCAAGATCCCATCGTCCGCGATTGCGACGCGCCTGTGGCCGGTACTTGCTTGCTCGGCGTCGAGCTGCTGAGCACCTCCCAACGTGCTGTGGTCGACGAGCTCTCGCACGCGGTATTGGCTCATCGTCGCAGCGGTCGTGAGCTGCCACCGCTGCTGTGTGCTTGCGCTGACTTGTTCAGCGCTAGAGCGATGGGCGAGCCTGGGATGGCATGAGCCGCTGGCCGGTCGCTATGGGCTTGGTGGTGGCGGTTTGCTGCGCCGGCTGCCCATCGGCAGCTGTGGATCCAGTTCCCGTCATCAGTCCCGAGGGGCAGTCGAAGCTGCGGCCCGTCGGACGCTTCGCCCTGCGGACGATCGATGGCCAGTGGGTCAACAACGAGAGTCTCAAGGGGCGCATGAGCCTGGTGGTGATGGCCGCCACCTTCGACACGGCCTCGCAAGCGCAAGCCCGTTTTCTCAAACAGGTCGCTCACAGTCACAAGCCCCGCATCAACGCGTTGCTCTTGGTGCTCGAGCCGCCGCACCACGCGCCTTTGGTGCGCTCCTTCGCACAAGCGCTCCAGCTGCCTTTTCCCGTTGCCCTGGCGGACGCTGACACCATGGCGGGCCGTGGCCCGTTCGCGGGCTTGCACCATGTGCCCGCCGTCGTGCTGATCGACCGCGATGGTCGCGAAGTGTGGCGCCGTTTCGGTTTGGTCGAAGCCAAGCCACTGTCAGATGCCATCACAGCGCACGATCCTCTTGCCGGATCGACGACGCCGTAGCTGTCTTCGACCGCATCAGTGGGCTAGCCTGAGGCCATGGGCAAGGAGCAGCGGCGGCTCGACATCCTCAACGCAGCCCGCAAGGTGTTCGCAACCAAGGGGTACCACGAGGCGAAAGTCGGCGACATCGCCGCGGCAGCCAAGGTGGCCAAGGGGACCTTGTACCTCTATTTCCCCGACAAACGTTCGGTGTTCGTGGAGCTGATGGATACCTTGTTCATCCGCGTCTCGGCTGCGATTCTGCGCGTGGATACCCACGCCGATGTCGAGGCGCAGATCAAACACAACCTGAGAGCGATTTTGAGCGTGCTCGTCGACGATCCCGACACCATGCGGATCCTCTTCGCGCATGCGAGTGCCCTCGACCCAGCATTCAGCGCCAAGACGGAGTCATTTTATGCGGGGCTCAAGCAGCTGTTGGTCGAGAGCCTCGAGGAAGGGCAAGCGCTCGATATCGTTGCTGAGGGAGACACCCGTTTGTACGCGAGCTTCACCATCGGTGCCCTCAAGGAAACGCTGGTGGAGGCAGCGACACGTCCTCAAGGGCGCAGATCCCGCGAGCAGATCGTCGACGGGATGTTCGACTTGCTGCAACGCGGGTACTTGCGCGTTGGTAACAAGCCCAAGAAGCGCTCCAAGTCGGAACGGAAATCGACAAAGACCGCCAGTTGATCAGGAGCGCTTGCGTGGTGGAAACAGGGTGTGGCCCCCCGCGTCCTCGAGCTCCAGCCCACCGAGGATGCTGATGAGCGCGTCCAAATGTTGTTTGATGGGTGCAACAAAGGCTTCGGCGGCGAGGAGATCGCGGGCGGCCTGTTGCAGCTCGGCGTGCTCAGGCGCGTCGACCAGGACCTTCTGGACCAAACTTCGGGTCGTGTCGTCGAGGTGCTTGCCGACGGCGATGACGTCAGATGGAATCGAACCGGCGTAGCAGATGGTGTGAACCCGCGCTTTGCCCCAGCCCGCGCTCTTGGGGAACGCTACGCCAGTGCTCGAGTCCGGATCCAAGTACACGAATGTGGCGCCTACGTCCGCGTCGCCGTCGAGCACCGCGCGGGCGACCGCATCGTGGGCCCCGAGGAAGGTGTTTTCTGCAAAAGCAGCGTCGAGCGCAACACCCTTCGAACGAAGCAGCGCCCGGATGATCAAGTAACCCGAGGCGCTCTGTCGATCGACCCAGGCTGCGCGCACGCCTTTTAGGTCTTCGATGGTGCGAATTTGCGAGTCAGGTCGCGTGAATAGGGCGGTGGAGTAGGTGGAGACGCCATGGCGTACTGGCAGCGCGATAGGACGACAAACGCCACTGCCGGTAGCGCGCAAGGCTAGGATCGGGGGCAGCCAGACCAGGTCGAGCTGAGTGGCGGCCAACGCATCGAGCAGGTGGTGGTAGTGCCACATGCCATGGGGCGTCACTTTCATGCCGCTCGCTTCCGACAAGCAGCGGCAGAATTCTACCAGCTTTCCCCGTGTACGCTCCGGGTCGGTGGTGAGCGCGATGCCTACGGCGAGCTCCTCGGCCATGCGTGTTTAGCGTTGCTAGGCAGAGCGCCGAGGTCAAGGGGCAGCTTGTCGAAGCATCACAAAGCGCTCCACAAAACTGATGAGTAGCCGTGCCGAAGTCGGGGTTTGTGAGGTTGCAGCGAGAAGCTCGTCAACCACCAGGCCCTCGGAGCGGATCTGCTCTGCGCGATCGTTGATGTACATGCGCATCACCGCCGCATCGAACTCGGGGTGGAATTGCACGCCGTAGCAAGTCGGCGCAAAACGCACGCATTGGTGAGGATCGCCTGCCGAATGGGCCAGAACAGTCGCATCGGGGGGCAGGCTCGTGACGCTGTCGACATGGCAAGCATGCGCCTGGAAATGCTCCGCGACCCCCTCGAGTAGCGGATCTGAGACAGCGGTGCGGCTGATGGTCACCGTGCCCATCTCTCGCCCTCGAGGATTGGGCTGCACTTCGCCGCCGAGTGCTTGCGCCAGCAATTGATGGCCGAAGCACAGCCCAAGCACCGGGGTCGCAGCAGCGACGACTTCGCGAAGCCAAGCTTCAGTGTCCAGCATCCAGGGCGTACGGCTGTGAACGCTGTCCGCCGATCCACTGATGATCAGCGCAGCAGGTTTCAGCGGTGCCTCCGAGAGGGCTCCGGGCTCGCGCGGGTCGATGGTCATGTAATCGGACCAGCTCGGTCCGAGGCCGTCCCGAATCATGGCAGCGAAGTCGCCCCGCTGTGCGGCCACCTCGTCCACGGGATGGCCCGCGACCAGAATCACGATCTTGTTCGAGCAAGCCATTGCGACCACCATAGCCTGGATGGGCGCTGTGGGCGCAGAGACAGATAACCCTACGACTGACCCCAAAGGTGGGCAGCCAGAGGATGGGCGGCCAGAGGGTGGGCGGCCAGAGGGTGGGCGACCAGCGGAGGACCAACCCCGCTGGCCCAGGCTGCGCGCCGCTCTCGATGCCTTGCCACCTTCAGGCGAAGAGCTCGCCCTGGCCACGCTGCTCGGCGCGGCCGTGTTGGCGCTGTGCAACGCGCTTGCGATCGCAGTTGCTGCGCCCTGGCCAGAGCAGGGCTTGTGGTTGCGTTTGCAGCACCACGGTTTCGACATGCTGCATGTGCTGGGTCTGGGCGCTTGGTTGGCCCTGCTGCCGCTACTGGCCGCTCGCTGGGGTCGAGGGCCTAGCTGGATCGGTTGGCTGCTCGGTACGGTGCTCTGCTCCGCCGGGATGTTCGGCGTTCTGAGCGTGCACTTGCAGCGCCAAGCCGACGCTGCGCTCAACGGTTTGGGCGCCCCGATCCTCTATGTCGCTTACGTGCTGTTGTGTGGCATGGCGGTACCGGCTGCGTTTCTGGTGGGGGCGTGTCTTGCCCGTCTGGGCGTAGCCGGACGCGTTGTGGCTTGCGTGTTGGGCCTGAGCGGCATGCTTGGCCATCAGCTCGTGCTGCGTGACGACTATCCGGGGGTGCACACCGCCGTGGCTTGGGTAGCGGTGTGCTTGCTCGGCGCTGCCTTGGCTCACGGTATGCTGGAGTGGCTCGAGGCGCGGCGCCGCCTGCTCGAGACGACCCTCGGGCTGGCCGCGGTCGCGGCGCTCGCTACGTTGGTGCTTGCGCCGCCCAACGCAGCCCGCTTGTCGCTATTTCGCGAGCCGGGAGCTGTTGCTGCCTGGGTGCTCGCGCAGACCACCTGGAAGCTACCTGCTGTTTCGATTCCGACGCCCGCGGCCGCGCCACCGTCGCTGCAGTGGCCACCCGAGGTCGTGGCAAAAGCTGCCGAGGGCTTGCCGACCGATCCGGTGGTCGTTCTGATTACGGTGGACGCGTTGCGTGCTGACGCGCTCGCGACGCGTGGCGATGGGCCGCGCTATCCTTCGTTTACGGCACTGCGCACAACAGGCGCGTACTTTTCGGCTGCCGTGACGCCGGGCTCGCAGACCTCGGTATCACTGACCAGCATGTTCAGCGGCCGCTACTTTTCGCAGCTGCGTTGGGCGCCGTACGGGACAGGTCGCGCCCGCTTCATCTACGCGGCAGCAGACAGCAGCGTCCGGTTTCCGGCGCTGTTGACGAAGGCTGGCATCGCGACCGAGAGCTACCTCGGCTTGTTGTTCTTGGCGGAGCGCTTCGGTATCGCTCGCGGTTTCGGCCGCGAGCGTCTGCTGGTTCAGGGCCGTGAGCACGCCAGGGCCAACACCGTGATGCGTCCTCTGGTTCGCCGCGTTCGGCGCATGCCTCGCGGTAAGGCATTCTTCGGTTTCGCGCATCTGATGGAGCCTCATGAGCCCTACGACCGCGGGCGGCTCAAGGAAGGGTCAGCGCACAGTCGCTACCTGTCTGAGATCGAGGTGGTCGATCGCTGGCTGGACACTTTGTTGCGGGTGATGCGCACGCGCTTGCGCGGCCGGGGCTACATCATCGTCAGTGCCGATCACGGAGAGGCCTTTGGCGAGCACGGCACGCGCTTTCACACCAAGACGCTCTACGAGGAGCTGCTGCGGGTGCCGCTGCTGATCTGGGGGCCCAAAATCAAAGCGGCCGAGCACCGTCAGCGGGTGAGCCTCATCGATCTTGCTCCCACGATCTTGAACATCTTTGGACAGCCCGCGCCGGAGACCTACATGGGGCGCAGCCTGCTGCCCGTTGCTCGTGGTCAGCAGAAGCTCGTACCGGCTCGGCCCATCCTGGCCGAAGGCCGCTTGCGCCGTGTGCTGTACAAGGGAAACCTCAAAGTGATCGAGGACAGTCGTCGCAAACTGGTTGAAGTCTACGATCTGCACGCCGATCCCGCGGAGAGCCGCAACCTGTTTGGCCTGCAGGCGAATGGCGGGACTGAGGTCGAGCGCGCAGTGGCCGAGCTACGTGCGTTCTTCGCCGCCCACACCCTCCGAGACGGCGGCTACCGCCCCCCGTACAAACCCTGACGCAGAGGCGCGCTTCGCCCGCGAGGATGTTGTCTCGGGGGCCGCGTTCGGGTTTTCGGGTCCGGGTCCGGGTCCGGGTCCGCGTCTGCGTCCGCGTCCGCGGTCCGGGTCTGCGTCCGAGTCCGCGTCCGGGTCTGCGTCCGAGTCCGCGTCCGGGTCCGCGTCCGGGTCTGCGGCTCAGGGCGTCGGGTGCTCGTTGCCGCCGCTCAGGGGGTCGGCCAGCAGACTCAGCGACAGGCCGAGCGTGGCGCCGCCAAGATCGGTGTGCTCGCCGCCCTGGTCGCTGATGGTCAGCGAGCGCAGCAAGCCGCCAGGCTCCACGGCCAGCGCCAGCCAACTGTCGGCAGCGAGCGCGGCCTCGATGGCCACCCTTGCCGTGGCCCGGACGCTCCATTCCGAAGTCTTGCTGCCGCTGGAATCGACGATGTCTGGTAGCCAGAGGGCCACGCCGCCGGCGCGGCCGCCGAGGCTCAGCCGCCAGGCAGGGTGGGGCAAGGCAATGCGGAAGTCGATGCCTCCGCCGAGCTCGAGCCAGCGCAAGCGGCGGCTGCTTTCTTCACCTATGAGCCAGCGTGCATAAAGGAGCTGGGCGCTGATGAAACGGCGATGCTCGACCGATAGCTCGGGGCCTGCCACGAAGCTCGGCGTGTTGCCAAAAAGGGCCTGTCCCGCCGCTCCGGCCGAAACAGCGAAAGAGCCGAGTCGGCCTTCGTTTTCATTCGGGCCAGTCGGCTCCGGCTTGCAGGGCAATTCGGGCAGTGCCCGCGCTTGCACCCGGACCATCTCGGCGGTGGCGATCGCCACGACTCTGGCGGCCACGTCAGCAGGGAAGCTGCCGATGGTCAGGGCGCGTCGCGCCAATCGTCGATCCGTGCGCCGCACTTCGATGACCGCGCGTCGCGGTTCGGGCACGTCAATCCAGACGCGGATGACTTCGGGTGCGAGCGATCCTGTCGCGCTTGGCTCGAGCGTGGCCACGCCAGCGAGCTCGATGGCCAACAAGTGCCGTAGTCTGCGCTTGAGCAAGCGGGCGTTGGCGCTCGGCGAGACCGCGATACGAACGTTCGCCGGGAGCTCATCGGCCGGCTGCTGAGCTGCGGGATGTGGATTGGATGAGGCTTGGGCGTGGGCCGCGTTGCTGGCGCTGCCCGCTAGGAGCAACGCGACCAACATCGAGGTCAGCTCAATTCGTCTCTTTCGACTTGTCGGCCGGCTCTTCCTTGCTGGCTTCAGTCTCGCCGTCGTTGGCTTCGTCAGTGTCGTCAGCCTCGTCGTTGTCAGCTTGTTGGCCGGCATCGAGCTTGGCTGGGTCGCTGTCGGGGTCGTAGGGGTCGTCAGCGCCGCCGTCAGCGCCTGGTTTCGTCGCAGCAGCGCTCTTGGTGGTCGCTTCGGCGACGAGCTGTTCGATCTTGTTGGTGCAGGATCCACCGGGGAATTGGGTTCGGTAGCGGTCTGCCAGCCGCAGGACCGCTGCGTGCTGGCTGTTGGCGGCTTCAGTTTCGATCTTCTTGCACAGCGCGTCGGCGGATAAAAGTTCGCTTCCTTCGGACAGCGAATTCGATAGCGAATCCTGCAGCTTGGCGTAGCGCGCGGCCTGCTCCTTGTCGCCTTCTCTGCCATGGATGCGCGCTAGGTTGTGGGCGGCCGTCACCGCATGGCCGCGGGGATCGTTGGCGAATTTGGTGACCACTCGCTCGAGCGCTTGCTTGGCTACCTTGCTGTTCTTGCGCAGCTCGCTGCCCGAGCTGATGCACATCAGGTGCTTGGGGCTCTTGATGTTGCCGAGCGCCTTGCCAACGCCGCCTTGTTCGGATTGCAACAGCTCGTAGGCCTTGCTGTAGTCGGCTTGGTCACAGGCGGTCATCCAGGCCGGCTGCGTCGCTGGCGCTTCGGTCTTGGCGGAAGGCTCGCGCGGCGGCCAGGGGCCCTGCGGTTTGGTGTGGGTGGGCGTTGGGGGCGTCGTGTGGGCCGACCGCATCAGCACGGGTACTGAAGCGCTCTGGTTCGGCCCGAGCAGTTGATGCTGCAGGCCGTTGCCGCTCGGCGAGGCAACGGTTGCTGAGCCATCCAGTACCTGCAGCTGCGCGGTGCGTCCCTCGAGTCGCACCCGCAAGCTACCAGCACCAGTGGACACCACCGCCCGGCCAATGCGCAGCGTCAGCCGCGTGGCGCGCTCTCCGGCCGCCGAGATGGTCGACATGGTGGCCTCACCGCGCAACAAGCGCAGCGTCAAGCCCTCGCTGTCGGCCGCCACGGTGTCCACGATGGTCTCCGGCATGAGCTCGATTTCGCCGCCACCTGGCAACGCATAAGCTTGCCGTGCGGTTCCAGCAGCAAAGACCTCGCGCGCGCCACGGTTTGCGGCTGCGGGCAGCTCTGGTTCCGACGGCGCGGGCGCTCCTGACAACCATCCGCCGCCGAAGCTCAAACCAGCCAAGAACCCCGCTCCCAGTGCGACGGCTGCTAGTTGCCATCGTATCCGCAGCGTGCGTGACGTCTTTCTGGCAGGCGCGCTCGGCAAGCTCTGATCGAGCCGTTGCCAGACGCGTTCAACCCGTTCTGCCTGGCCATGATCCCGCAACACATCGCGGTCGACAGCAGGGCTGTTGAACGTTTCGGTCATGCTGAGCCCTCCGCTGGAGGCTGAGGGCTGGCCACGAAGTGGGCTTCGACGAAGCGCTGGGCGCGGCGAATGCGGCGCTTGACGGTTGCCAACGAACAACCCGCCAGCTCCGCGGCGGCCTGCAGATCGTGACCTTCGACGTGTCGCAAGACCCAGGCGATGCGGTCGTCGGCCGACAGCGTCTGCAGCAGCGCGTAGACCTGCGCCAGCTCGGCCCGCGCTGCTGGAGAGGCTTGTGGGCTGACGATGCAGTCGATGTCGACCACATCATTGCCGCGGGCCAGACCGAGCAACCGGGTCAGCCGTCCGCGGCGCAGCCGCGAGCGCATGGCGTGCACGACGATCGAGCCCAGCCAGGTACGAAATGCCCGCCTCATGCGCAAGGATCCGAGGTTTTCGTAGGCGCGCAGGAAGGCGTCATGCACCACGTCCTCCACGTCTACACTGGTGCCGGCGATGCGCACCGCGAGGTTGAAGGCGAAGCCCGCGTGCCGCCGATAGAGCTGCTCTGCAGCATGGCGGTTGCCTTCGATCGTTAGGGTCACCAAGCTCTCGTCGTCGAGCGCGTCAGGCGCGAGCTGGCCGACCCATTCGCTGTCGTTCCAGCCGCCGCGATCTCCGTCCTCGTCGAGCTCACGGCGCCCGCTGGGCGGATCGGGCCGTTCGAGGCCAGGCGAGGGGTCGCTGGCCGGTGAGCTATCGATGAGACGAAGGTGTGCGCGTCGTGCGCTCATGTCGGCTTCTGCATTTGCGGTCTGTGACGGTGTCGCTCGGAGGGTATAGAGTAGCGCAATCACATGTTTGTGGTCGGTAACTCTATGACGTGTCAGCGATCCATTTCGGCTCACGGTCCATTCTCATGCGACAAGGTGTGATGCGCCCCTACATTGTGGCTAGCACTCAGCTCGGGCTGCTGCTCGCGGGGCTGCTGCTTGGCTGGCTCGCTTGTGGACCAGCCAAAGATCCAGTCGTCCCCGATGGGCCCCGCTCCGGACAGGAAGGGGTGGATGCTGGGCAAACCAGCGAGATGGACGAGCCGCTCGTCGCCACCACCGTGACCCCTGCAGACCACGACATCGAAGTGCCCCCTGCTCCCTGAAGATTGAGAAGACCCATGACAGATGACGGACCCACCCGTATCGCCGGCGGCAAGCACGATCTCGACGCCGTCAAAGTCCTCGACCACCTCGTCAAGCGCGCCGTGACCATCAAGGCGAGCGACATCCACTTGGAACCACGCCGCAAGTCGCTCCGCGTACGCTTCCGTATCGATGGTGTGATGGCCGATCAGGGTGCGCTGCCAATCGATCTGGCTCCGGCCCTCGTTACCCGCGTCAAGGTGTTGGGCCGGATGGATATGACCATTCGGAGGCTGCCTCAAGACGGCCAGTTCAGCCTGGAGCTCAGCGATGGTGAGCTCGTCCACCTGCGGGCCTCGACCTTTCCGGCGATTCATGGCGAGAACTTGGTGATGCGGGTGCTGCTCGGTCACCAACTCATCAGCATGGACAACCTCGGCATCGAAGAGGAGGAGTATGACACCATCGAGCGGCTGACCACGCTGCCGTCGGGGCTGATCATCGTGTGCGGCCCGACCGGAAGCGGCAAGACGTCGACGCTCTATTCGATGATCCAGCAGCTGGATACGGAGAACTTGAGCGTGGTTACGCTCGAGGATCCCATCGAGGTCGAGTTTCAAGACGTCACCCAGGGGCAAGCCAACAACCGCACCGGCTTCACGTTTGCGTCGGGTCTGCGTGCCATCTTGCGTCAAGATCCGGACGTCATCATGGTTGGTGAGATGCGCGATGCAGAGACCGCGCAAATCGCGCTGCAAGCAAGCCTCACGGGGCACTTGGTCTTGTCCACCTTGCACACCTCGAACACGGTCGAGACGGTTGCCCGCGTGGTCGATCTGGGCGCCGAGCCGTGGATTGTCGGCAACGCCCTACAAGCGGTCATTGCGCAGCGGCTGGTGCGTACATTGTGCTCCTGCGCCAAGGACTTCAAACTGCCCAACGACATCACTGCAGGCGTAGAGGAGGACACGATCTGTTTGAAGAAGGGGTCCATCATCAAGAAACCGAATGGCTGCGAAGAATGCCACAACACCGGTTATGTCGGCCGAACCGGCATTTTCGAAGTTCTCGAGATGGACGACGACTTGCGTGATCTCATCAAGTCGCGCGCCAACACGCGTGTCTACCGTGACTATGTGCGCAGCACCGGCGAACGGCGTTTGCGAGAAGTTGGGCTGCTCCGCGTAAAGAGGGGCGAGACCTCTCTCGAGGAGGTCCTCCGGGTCACTTGAGAAAGAGCTGGCCACAGTGCAGGGACGAGGCAAAACTGATCAGTTGATGGTTAAGGTCCTGGGTGCACTGATCATCCTCGTCCTGGCGACGGCTTTTGCGGCGGCTTGCGGTGCGCGAAGCCAATTGCCTGCTTGGGGCGACGGGTCGGGGCCAGCGAGCAGCGCT
>CAZRGL010000228.1:0-4493 GCA_964599485.1 uncultured Polyangiaceae bacterium | reverse complement strand
ACTCCAGCGGCTACGAAGAGCTGAGCATCTACGTGCTGCTCGACAAGTCGGCCTCGATGGAAGCTGATGACAAGTGGGTGCAGGCCACCACCGCGCTGGCGACCTTTGTGGATGACCCCAGCGCTGCAGGTTTGTCGATTGGCCTACAGCTTTTTCCCCAAGGCTCGAGCTGCGAGGCCGACAAATATGCCCTGCCGCTCGTTGCCATCAGCCCGCTGCCTGAAAACGCTGCGGCCATCAAAAGCGCGCTCAGTGGCCAGATCCCTGCTGGCGAGACCCCCACTGCGTTGGCACTACGGGGCGGTATCGAATACGCCCGTGCCAAGCTGCTCGCCGAGCCCAGCCATGCGATTGCCATGGCGATCATCACAGATGGGGCACCGAATGCTTGCAACTCTACTACGCCGGAGGTTGCCGAGATCGCAGCCCAAGGAGCCGCAGGAAGTCCTCAGGTGCTCACCTTCGTCATCGGTCTGGAGACCGGTTACACCAACAGCCTGGCCCTCATCGCTGAAGCGGGCGGCACGGGCGACCTCATTTTGGTGGGCAGCGAGGGAACAGCTCAAGGCTTGGTCGAGGCTTTGCGCGCCTTGCGCGATGAGCTGGTCTCATGCCGGTTCGCCGTGCCGCCAGCGTACGGTCACGAAGTGACGGCCAACGACGTCTCGGTGCAGATCTTGCTCGGCGCCGATGACGTCGTGGTGCTGCAGCGCAAAGCGAGTGTTGAAAGCTGCAGTGGCGGCCACGGCTTCTTCCTCGACGATCCCCAAGCACCCAAGCGTGTTCAGCTGTGCCCGGCCTCTTGCGATTTGGTGCACAGTCTCGACAGCTCCAGGGTGCTGGTACGCGCCGGCTGTGGAGCGGGGGAGAAACCAAGCGAAGAGCTGGACGGCGGTAGTGAAGAGTGCGGCGGCGCTGTGACCATCAGCTGCGTGAAGGATTGTGGCAGCGGGCAATACGTCACGCCTATCTGTCAGGGCGGCTGGGGGGTGTGCCCACCAGGCACCGTGTCTACGACCATCTGCAAGCAATGCCCGCCGGTTCCTCACGGTTGCTGTCTGGCGAACGGAAACTTGGGTGCGGCTTCTTGTATCGATGGCAACTGGCAGTGTCCTCCGGATGCCGTGCTCTTCGGTGAGGGGCAGTGTATGCCCCCAGCGGTTTGCGCGGCCCTGCTGCCCTGCGCCAGTGCCAGCTACTGCAGCGTGCCCGACTTCAGCTGCGGTACGGGATCGACATCAGGCAGCTGTGTTGCCAAGCCTGCTAGCTGCTCGCCTTCGGATCAGCCGCCCGTATGCGCCTGCAATGGGCAGACCTACAGCAGTGCATGCGCGGCTCGGGCTGCAGGCTTCGATTTGTCCCTCGGCAAGCCCTGCCAGGAGCCAGCGGGCACCTTTTCGTGCGGTCCGCTGTTCTGCAGTATTGCCAACCAAATCTGCCGCAAGACCGTCGAGTTGGCCGAGCCCAGCCCCGACCGCTACGACTGCATCGCCAAGCCGCCGAGCTGTCCCACTGGTTGTGGTTGCGATCTGTGCGAAACGTGCCCGCAGGGCAAGACCTGCGGTGAGGCCTGTAGCGGCGGCGAATTCGGCGGCGTGCAGCTCAACTGCACCCAGATCTGAGCCCCCATGCCGTTCGCTTAGGTTCGGGAGCGTCGTTGCTCAGGCCGGCGGTGGCTCGATTTCGCCGCGGATCCATGGCTCCGTCACCGGGCCAAAGGAGGCGACCGTGCCGATGCCTCCCATCACCGCAGCCAAGCCCCACTGCAGCCGATTCATGAAGACGAACTCGCGGGGCATCTTGGGCACGTGAGGAATGGTCGGGATGGTCTCGCCACTCTGGAACACCAGGCCTTTGACCCCGTCGGCGATGTAGGTGACTGCCTCACGGGCTCGCTGTTGAGTGCAGACCCACTCCTCTTCGATCAGGGGGCCCAGCAAGAAGATGGTGTAGCTGCGGTAGACTTCCCAGCTCGGGTCTTCGGGGTTGTAGTCGAGCACCTCGATGCAGGCGCGGTCGAACTCTTCCCAGTCCTGGTCCATCGCTGCCCGCATGTAGCGCTTGACGCCGTTGATCAGCTCGTCACTGAGCCGCTTGACGCAGCCGAAATCGAGAAACGCCACCCGTCCGTCGTCCAAGAAGCGGTAATTGCCGGGGTGCGGATCGGCGTAGAGGTAGCCGTACTTCAACAAGGAACGGAACATGAAGCGCCAGATCGTCAGCCCGGAGCGGTTGCGCGCTTGTTGGGATCCGCTCTCGCAGAACTCTTCGTAACCTATCCCGCCCAGCATCTCGGCGGTGAGCACGCGCTTGGTGCTGAGCGACTGGTAGATTCGCGGGATGACCACTTGGTCGTCGCTAGCGTGGAGGCGCTGAAAGAGCTCTGCCATCTCGGCCTCACGCGTGTAGTCCAGCTCGCTCAGAAACACCTCGGTCAGCTCGGTGATGGTTTCCTTGGCGTTGGTCTTGGTGCTCAGCGGGCCCATCATGGCGCCTAGCAGACCGATGCTCTTCAGATCGTTGCGGATGGCTTTGTCGATGCCTGGGTACTGCACTTTGACGGCCACCCGGTCGCCACCTTTGGTGACCGCCCGGTGAACCTGCCCAATGCTCGCCGCGGCGAACGGCTCATACTCCCACTCGGCGAACACCTCGTCCGGCGGCGCGCCCAGCTCTTCCTGCACAACTTGGATGGCGGCTTGTGGGGACAAGGGCGGCGCTTTGTCCTGCAGCTTCCTGAGCGTCTGCTTGAAGCGCTCCTCGTATCCAGGGGGCGCGATGCCGTCGATGTAGCTGACCATCTGGCCGACTTTCAGCGGCAAGCCCTTCATGTCGCCCAGAGTCTTGAGCATCGCCTCGGCGGCCTTTTTGGCCTCCTTGGCCATCTTCCGCCGCGCTTCCTTTTCTTCCTCCTCGGAGCGCTTCTTGTCCATACCCAGCGCGCGCTTGGCGCCCTCGAGCGCCAGCGGGATGCCTTTGGTGCTCAGTCCAGCGAGACGCGCGAGCCGGCCCAGCCGGGAGGTGGGTGGCTTCTTCTTGGGAGGTTTGCTCATCAGACGGTGCGGGCCCACAGCTCTTACAGCGGTGGCGGTGTGATACCTATCACAATCTCGACCCCAGTGTTTCTAGCCGCCTCAGCGCCTCCTCGGGGCATTGCGAATCTTGGCCAACGGCCACAAGGCCAAGGTGTTTCTGAGACGTTGACGCACGTGGCCAGGCAAATCAACGCCCTTTGCGGCGAACGTTGCGCGTCCGTCTTCGATGACGGCTCTCAGCACAACGTGGTCAATCCGTGCTCGTTCGAGGACATCATTGATGTCGTCGAGCAAGCGCTGTGGGATTCGGCCGCGTCGGACGCGGAGCTTCCCGTCACGCCACTCGAGGCAAAACAACTCGTTGATCCGCATCAGGCCGATCAGCAAGGGGATCGACAGAAGCACCAAGACGGCGAGGATCTTCATGACGGCTCAGCGGTTGGCGCGCTAGGAGGTCAGCGTCAACGGCGGCGCCCTCCGCGGCCCTTGCCCTTGCCCTTGCCTTTGCCTTTGCCTTTGGACTGTTTCCCTCGTCCGAGCGCTGCTCCGCCGCGGCGTAGTTTCTTGCGCTCTTTCTTGCTCAGGCGTCTCTTTTTGGTGGTGTCAGCCAGTCGGCGTCCGTACACGGCGCGCCGCAAAATCGACGCGTCGACGATCTCGACAGTGAGCGTGTCGCCCAGCGATACCATATCGCCTGAGCGCTGAGCCACCACGCGCAGTCCGCTATCGTCGAGCTCGTAGTTGTCTTGGCCGAGATCGTCCAGGCGGACCATCACGCTGATGAACGGGCTACTGATCTGTACGAATAGACCGGCTGGCGTGATGGCCGTCACCAACCCCGCGTGAATCTCACCAAGGTGCCCGCGCATGTAGATGGAGCGGTACAAGTCAGCGATGGCGCGCTCTGCGTCGACGGTGACTCGCTCGCGCAGCGAGGCAGTCATGGCGGCGCGGCGCAGCAGCTCCTCTCGTTCGGACTGCGCTTTGGGGTCAGACTTCGCTTTGCGCCCAGACGGAGCCTCGTCGGCGTCTCGAAGCATGGCCTTGAGCAGGCGATGCACCACCAGATCGGCGTAGCGGCGGATGGGTGAGGTGAAGTGCAAGTACGCCGGCGAAGCCAGGCCGAAATGGCCGATGTTGGTCGGGTCGTAGGCGGCTTGCTGCATGGCCCTGAGCAGCAGCATGTTCAGGACTGCTTTCTTGGGATGGCCGTCGAGCTTGCGCAAGAACTTCGACAAGCGCTTAGGATCGGTGGCGTCCTCAGGGTCGAAGTCGACGCTGAGCTCGCCGCAGAGGGTTCCGAAGCGATCGAGCTTGTCAGGATCGGGGGCGCCGTGGACGCGAAAAATGGATGGCTGCTCGCGTTTCAATACGAACGCCGCGACCGCTTCGTTGGCCAGCAACATGAGCTCTTCGACCAAGCGGTAGGCCTTGCGAATACCAGGATCGACGCTGCGC
>CAZRGL010000227.1:0-15619 GCA_964599485.1 uncultured Polyangiaceae bacterium | reverse complement strand
TGCTTTTCTGAGCTCTTTATGCGTTCGTGACGTCAGTTTGGGTTCCTTACCTCAGTTTGTGTTCCTGACCGCAGTATCGGTTCCTGACCGCTGTATCGCCCTAGCCGCTGACATCCTGCGCTTCGAATCGATCGGTGGACCGCGCCGCCGGCGCGGGTATGATGCCGGCGTGTGGCGAGCTGAGGACGAGGCGCTGCTCGGTCGCATCGAGGACGAGCTCTTGATGGAGCAGCTCTGGCGGGCGGAAGCGGGCATGGGGGCGGCCACGCTGCATCCTCGCGCCTCGGGGCTCGTACGGATGCTTCGCAATTTGCCGGGGGGGGAAGCCGCAGTAGCGCGTGCTGTCGATGGCCTTCGCGCTGGAGCTTGCGACGTCTCGCCTTTGCGGGCGTTGACGCGTCCCACCTCGCTGCGGGGGCTCGACGGCAAGCTTCTGCATCATTTGGCTGTGTTTCATCGTCGGGTGGCTGATGCGATCGGGCCGCGTTCGGCTGAGGCGGCCGTGGTGTTGCTCGGCCGTTCGATGGCGGCATGGTTCGCGCTCGGGGAGGAGGGCAGCTATCTGCGTCAGCTGACCCGAGCCGTGCTCGGCGCGTCCGCCACCGATGAGGCGTGCGATAGCGCCGTGGAGGAAGCGGTGCTTGCACCGATGACCGAGCTCGGCCAGCGCGCGCAACGTGGAGCACCTAGTTTGTCTGCTGCTTCACTCACGGCGCTGCGGGCTCTCGCGCAGGTGCCGCAAGCGGGCCGCTTGGCTTCTTGCAAGGTCGCCACCCAGAAGCGGATGGAGCGCTATGCGGACAAGCAGCGCTCACAGGCCATCGAGCGCGCTCTTGCACCCATAACGGTTGCCATGTCGGAGGCAACCGCCAACAGCACGATCGAGCGTGCGGCGCCTCGTTTGATGGCGCGCGTGGCCGCCGTGTGGCGCTGGGCGGACCGCGACGAGCACGTCGAGCGCTATGCTGTCGATCAGGTCACCCCGGTCGCGTGGAACATCTACGCTGAAGATACCGACTACCATCGGGTCCGAGCGTTGATCGAGCCTCTTTCGCCTCTCGTCGATCATCTGGCTTATCGAATTCAGGATGACCCGAGCCGTATTGCCTACGCGGCGCCCTGCGCGCAGATGTTCGTGTTTCGCTCAGAAGCCGCGACCACCACCGCCGAGCAACGCCGTTTGGCGGAACGCGCCGTAGCGCTCTGCCCGTCCCACCGCAACGGTCGGCTCATCCTTGCGAACTTGCTGTGCAACGAGGTCAGCGATCGAATCGACCGCGGCTTGTTGCTGCCAGCCGACCGAAAACGACTGCTCGCCTTGGTCGACCGGGCCGAGACGCTCTATCCGCGAACCCGTGGGCTCGACGAGCTCAGGGTGCGCCTCGAGTCGTCGAGCTGGTGGGGGGGAGCATGAGTCAGCCGTCATGAGCAAGCCCAACCCATTCGAGCGCTACGACATCGATCCTCTCGAGGGACCCGAGGCAATCACCGAGCGCTTGCGCGAGCTCGTCGAGCAGGCCGACGAGGGCGAACGCGATCAGCTTCGGGCTGTTTGGGAACAGCTCACTGTGCATCCGCGCGCCCGATTGCGCGTGGCACTCGCCGCTTTTCCGGAGACACGGGAGCCTTTGGGAGCATCTCCTGCATCGCAACTGTTCGGCAAGCAGACTCCCGATTCGGCTGTGCTGAGAATTGAGCTCGCCTTTGTAGCGTTGGCGCCGTCTGTCGCGGGCGTGCTCTCCGACGAGACCATTGAGTTGCCCTCTGCCCTGCCGGAATGGCAGGACGATCCGATTCTACGTTACGAGGACCCATGACTTTCATCGACCGCGCCATTGGCATTGATCTCGGCACCACCAACTCCGAGGTCGCCATGCTCGAGCCCTCGGAGCGCGAGCTGTTCGTTTATCAGGACCGCTTCAAGCGCAGAACAGTCCCCTCGGTGGTGGCCTGGGATCCGGACAAGGGTTTCTTGGTTGGACGCGCGGCGCGGGCGCGCCGTGGCAAGAAGCCGCCACCTATCGAGTCGATCAAACGCAAGATGGGTCAAACCGAGGCGGTTGCTTGCGGCCCGCACGAGCTGACTCCCGAAGAGGTGTCCGGCAAGATATTGGTGACGTTGCGCGAGCACATGCAGCAGTTCCTCAAAGAGCGCAGCAGTGGTGTCGAAGCACGGGTCCAGCGCGCCGTGATCACGGTTCCGGCTTATTTCGACGCGCCCCAAGTAGAGGCGACGCGTCGCGCTGCCGAGCTAGCCGATTTGGATCCCATTGGCATCATCCAAGAGCCAACAGCGGCGGCCATCTACCACACCTGGAAGCGCCAGCTTGGTGATGGCAACTGCTTGGTCTACGACTTCGGAGGCGGCACATTCGATGTTTCCGTCTTGCGCTGTGTGGGTGGCGAGTATCAGGTGTTGGCCATCGACGGAGACAACTATCTCGGCGGTGACGACCTCGACAGGCGCTTTGCCGAGAAGCTTCGCAAGATGCTGGTCGAGCTCGGCTATTCGCTGGATCTGGATGTGCGTGGCAACGACGAGGACCGTGCTCGTTATACGCAGCTGGTACATCTCGCACAGGAAATCAAAGAAGCGCTCTCGAGCCGAGATGTCGTCAGCGTTTCCAAGCAGGGCTTCTTGGTCGATCAGCAAGGCGAGTCGGTCGAGCTCGAAACCGAAATCGGACGCGAGCAATACGAAGAGGCCGTTGCCGACTTGGTCGAGACCACGATTTCCTGCTGCCTGCGTGCCCTCGAAGCCAGCAAAGAAAAAGCCGATGTAGGCTTGGAAGACGTCGACCGGGTGATCTTGGTCGGTGGCTCGACCCGGGTAGGCATGATCATTCGGCGCGTCACCGAAGCCATTTGCGAGCCCTCACGTGCCGAGGCGCCTCTGCAAGACGAAGTGGACACCTGCGTGGCCTTGGGTGCAGCGATCCATGCTGCACAGATTGGCGGGTTGCGTATTGGCGACGAGGAGCAGCAAGCACAGGTGCTGCTGACCAGCCCCCTGGTGGCCAAGAGCACGCCGCTGCGCTTGGGTCTTCGTGTCGAGCAAGCGCCTTCGGGTGCGCGGGAGCTGGCGGTGCTTCGCGACGGCGAATCGGTGGCAGGCGCGCCCATGCCAGGAGATGCTGTCGCGCCGGTTCGCTTGGCAATTCCGCTCAGCGAAGAAGAGCAGCAGCCCTTGACGCTGGTGATGCGCGGCGACGAAGACGAGGCGCTGGCCGAGTTGGTGTTCGCTGTCTACCGAGGAGACGTCCGCCCGCGCGCTACCGCGTTGAGTCGCCCAGCTGTCGTCGCCAAGGACGTCTCGCTCGAGGTGGTGCGCGCGGGGCGGCGCGATCGGCGGGTGTTGTTGCCCAAAGGAACGGGCTTGCCGATGAAGGTCAAACAGAAGTTCTTCACTGCCGATCAGAGTGGAGCCGTGGTGCTTCGTTTGCTACAGGGGCGCATCCCAATCAAGACGCTGATGTTGCAGGTGCCGCCTGACTTGCCCACCGGTACGCCAGTCGAGCTCAACATCCGATGTGACGAGGCGATGCGCCTCGAGGCGAAGGCAACCGTGGCGGGTCAAGAGTTGTGGGCGACGGTCGAGCCGCCCAAGCAGCCCAAGTTCGATCCAGGCGGTGATGTGGAGGGCTTGCTCGAAGAGGCTGATGGTGTGAAACGGAGCCTCTGGGGCGGGCGCGGCGACTTCTATCGCCGAGAGGTGGACGGGCTTTCGGCGTCGATTCGGGAGGTGGTGGCTACCGATCCGGACAAGCTGATGGCGCTGTGCAATCGGCTGCGCGGTTTGGTCGATGAGTTCAAGCCCGACGAGACGGCAGGCGGATTGGCTCCGCCGATGCACCACTTCCAGTTCCAGCTCGATGGGCTCAGGCGGGTGGTCTATCGGGCCAAGGGGGCCATCATGGGAATGGGGCGCGCAGCCTGGGAGGAGCGCATTCACGACATCGAGAAGCGTGCTGACGAGGCCTACGCGGCCGCTGATCCGGTCGCGTGGCGGCGTATCTGCAACGAGGTACAAGCCCTGCGCGAGACGGCCAACCAAGAGGAGTTCGCGACCATGCGCATGGACGACCCAGCGCATCTGGCACGTCGTCTGGCCTCGCTCAGCTATCGCGCCAACGAGATAGAGCATGAGCTGGAGGACTTTGTACCTTCCGCGTCGGACGAGGTGCGCGAGATGCAGCTCGCAGAACGCGATCAACTGCTGAGCGCGCTGCGCGAGCGCGTGGCAGGGGCGCTGGGCCAGATGCCTGCCGAGCCCGAGTCGGGCAGCACCGCTGAGTTGCGCCGCAAGCTCGAGCGGATCGAAGCGGAGCTCGATCGCATCGAGGTCGCCTTCGAGCGTATTCCGTCGATGGGTCTCGTCGCCGAGCATGGCGGAGGTGGTCAAGGGTGAGCGTAATCGCCTCCATCGGCTTGGCAGCTGCCGAGCGACTCGAGCACTCGATGGGGCCATCGGTGGCGTTGCGGTCATACAAGGCGCTGCTATCCGATGACGACGGCAAAGTGATCATCAAGGCTTCGCTCGGAGCGCTGCGATGTGCGCTGGCGCTAGACGATCCGCTCGAGCTGGAACAGGTCGCGGCTTTCTGGCAGACGCTTCAGGATGCGTATGAGCCCAGGGCCATCGCGAAGCTCTGTCATGAGCTGGTTCGGGCTCGACGTTGGCAGGCAGCGATGACTTTGGCTCAGGCCGAGGCGGCCCGAACCCTCAGCCCTGAGGGGTGGTACCTGCTGGCTCGAGTCACCGATTTAGCTGGCGATTCGGTCGAGGCGTTGCGGGAATATCAGCGCGCCATCGACGCCAGCGAAAGAGCGAAGCGTCCCAACACTGACGTCGTGACCCTGGCGCGATTGCGGCAGCTCGAAGTCAAGCTCGCCGGTGGCGCAGACGGGGCCCGGCTCGCTGCGTTGGCGAGCCAGATCGAGCCGAAACGCAGTGAGTCCAAAGAAGAGCGGTTGGATCCGGCGCAGAAGCTGGTCGTGGCCCAGGCTCGCTTGCGGGCGAGCAGTCCTTATGAGCGGGCCTCTGCGTTGTCTACTTTGGCGGAGCTCGCGGCAGGAGGACGAGCGACAATCTCGCGGGCAGCCATATGGCTTGCGGTATGCCATGCCGACGAGCTCGGGCCAGCGTTGAGCTGGGTCGAAGCCGAACGAATCATGAGCGCGCTCGCCCACTGGCCCGACGTGCAGCAGCGTGAATTGGCGCTTGCGGGGCTCAGCGCGCGCCGGCGCATCTCGAGCGCAGATGCCAGCGGGGCAGAGTCGGCGATGCGGGAAGCGTTCGATACCCTTCCCGCTGCGGGCCGCTATTTGGATCTTGCGCTATCGATGGTCGCTGGAACGCCCATCGCCCTGCTGGAGCTCGAAAGCGACGCTAACGTCATCGTGGGCCTGGCCGGATGTGGTCTCAACACCATCGTCGCTTTGCGTGGTGGCGATCATGCTGCGGCCAGACGGAGCCTTTCCACGGCACACCAACGATATGAAGTTGGCAACGTCGTACCGGCGGCACTGTGGACTGCTGTCCAGCTCGCGTTGCGCGCGGCGCTGCCTCGCGCTGGTGCTGTGCTGCGCGGACCTTCGGTGCGACTTGCGGCCGCGCTTCTCGAGCGACCTTCGGGAAGTCCACCACGTGGATTCTGCTCGCTGGGCGAGGCGCTGCTCGCGTTGGGCGAGGAGCAGCTGGGGAGCCACGCGTTGCGCGAAGCCGCTTTGCGCCGTGAGTCAACGGCCACCGACAAGTTGGTCACAGCCCTCGCTGGCAGCGGCTGGGATGCGCTCGAGCAGGGGCGACGCGGCGAAGCGTTGGCCCTTCTGCAAGAAGCGCGACAGCTCGACGCTGGCATGGCCTGAGCTGGGCCCAATCAGGACCGGCTCAGCTGTCAGGACCTGCTTTTGATCCCGATGAACAGGTTGCGGCAGTACTTGTCGATGTAGTCGGAGCCAACGATGTCACCGATCCAATCGTGGGACTCGGATACGAGATCGAAGCCCGCGTCCTTGATGGCTTGCAGCAAGTGCTTCTTCTCCAGCCAGAATGACTTGGCGTTGCCGTAGGACGCCCAGACATTGTGTTCGTGCTGCGCAGCGGTGCTGCCGGCTGGGTGCTCCATGAACCAGCGTCCCAGCTTGCCTTCGTGCTCACACAGTGGAGAAAGCGGATGCTCGGCGTAGCTATCGTCGACGATGGCGTAGTGGGTCTGAACGAACAAGAGCTTGTTGGTGAGCTCGCCGAGGGTGCGCAAGAAGCTCACAGGCTCGTCGAGGTGATAGAGCAGACCAGCGCAGAACACGATGTCGAAACTGCCGTGTTGGGCGAGCTTGCGTACGTCATCTTGGACGAAGCGCAAGTTGGGCAAACCCATCTTCTGGCGCACAATTTCGCATTTGGCGATGTTGGTAGCGCGCGCTTCTACCCCCAAGACCTCATAACCAGCCCGGGCGAACTCCACGGCGTAGCCACCCTCCAAGCACCCCAGATCTGCCACCCGCGGAGTGGGCGAGGAGTCAGCAGGCAGCAAGGTCTGGCTCAGCGCCAGCACACTCTTGATGTAGCTGCCGTCGGCGAGAAGCCCTTCTTGCTGGGGAATGCTCCTGGTGCCGTCGGGAAAGAGGATGCTGTGTGAGGTGAAGCTCATGGTGCTGTATGACTATAGTCCGACATCAGGCGTGCCGAGCAACTGCACCAAACGCTCACGGGTCCAAGACGATGTCCCAAGCGACGTCGGAGATCCGGTCCGCCTCATGCGGGTAGCCGTTGACCAAGGCGACGACGGTGATCCCTTCCACGGAGCGGTGGTACATGTCAGAGCGGTAGACGATGGCGTCGCCGCCATGGCCGAGCTTGGTGGCTTTTCCGTGGCTGGTGCTCTTGAGGCGTAGGCCCAAGCCGTAGCGGATCGTCTTGTTGTTGTTCAACTCGAAGGGGGTCTGCATCGCCTCCTTGGAGGCGGGCGAGAGCACGTCGCCGAAAAGTAGGGCGTCGATCCACGCGACCAGGTCTGCTGCATTGGATACCATCGCGCCTGCCGCCCATCCGGTCGACGGATTGACTTGGGTCGTCCAGTCGGCGTTGACGAAGTAACCTTTGGCCACGTCGTCGACACCGATCGGCTCGTCGCTGGCGATGATCGTGTCATCGAGCTGCAGCGGATCGAGCAAGCGGTCGCGCACATGCTTTGCCCAGCTCTTGCCTGTTGCCGCCTCGACCACCAATCCGAGCAGAATGAAGTTGGTGTTGGAGTAGTCGTAAGCCTCGCCCGGATCGAACAGTGGCGGCTCACCAGCTGCGAGCGCCACCAGCTCCTCGGGCTCCCAGTAGGCCGCCGAGTTGGCGAGTATCTTGCCGTGGTAGGCGAAGTCGTAGATCCCGGTTGTGTGGCTCAACAGATTGCGCAGGGCAATGAGCTCGCCTCTGGGGAAGCCTGGGTACCAACTCTCGAGCGTGTCGTCCAAGCTCAGCACGCCCTCTTCTTGAAGTTGCAGGACCACCGAAGCGGTGAAGGTCTTGGTGATGCTGCCGATGCCAAATCGATCGTTCGGCTTCATGGCGAGCCCAGCTTCGCGGTCTGCCATTCCGGTTGCACCGAGCCAGACAGGCTCGTCCGGTAGAGCCACGGCTAGCGTTGCACCTGGCGCGCCCATTTCCACGACGACCTGATCGAGGGCGTTTTGCAGCTCATCGCCGAGCGTCGGTGTCGGATCCGGCGAGCTCGAGCCACATGCGAGCAGGCAAACTGACGTGAGCGCGAGCCACAGCAAACGACGCTGCGTGGGCAGCCGAAGCAAGGAGCTCATCAGCCCAATCTAGCTGCCTGGCGCCTCAGCCGCACGTCTCCTGGGGTCAATTAGCTGCGAGTTTACGCCTGTTACCGGTAACTAGAATTGAGCCTCAGGACCCCAAGCACGCGACATGAGTAGACTGATCTGCCTGGAATGATTCGTGCTTTATTGGCTACGGATGCACCTTCAGATGGTAACTTCGACAGTCGTGAGGAAGAAGGTGCGACCCACATTGTTGCAGCATCATCGCTACGACGCCGGTGAGCGGCTCGGCCAAGGCAGCCAAGGATTCGTCCTGCGGGTCGTCGATCGCGAGTCGCCGTCGCGGCCGCTGGTGGCCAAGATCTGGCACGCTCGCGGTTTCGCCCCTGGGCTTCTGGAAGGCGAGTTCGCGCTGCTGTCTCGCCTGCGCATCGCGGGCCTCGCCCGTGCCTATGATTTTGGTCACGACGAGCAGAGCGGTGCGCCCTTCCTAGTCGAGGATTTCGTTGAAGGACCTGATGGAGCGCACTGGATTGCCGCGGAGAAGGACCCGCGTCGTCGTCGTCAGCGGCTGAGTCGGCTTCTGGCGGAGGTGGCATCCACTTTGGCTGCTCTTCATGAAGCAGGTTTTGTTCACGGCGACTTGAAGCCCGCCCATGTACGGATCGCCGACCGTGGCCCCATCAAGCTGCTCGATCTGGGCGCGGCGGTTGCCAGATCCGCCGAAGGCTCAGCCCTCGGCTCGGCCACCGCAATAACTCGAGGCTATGCTGCGCCGGAGCTGCTCGCAGGCGCCGCGCCCGGTCCAGCTAGCGACTTGTTCGCTTTGGGGGCGCTCGGTTGGGCGTGCGCGACGAGCAAGCCGCCGCCGAGCGCTACGCGAGACTCGCTGCAGCTCCGAAGTGTGGCCAATTGGATCACGCCTTGCCAGAGCGATCTCATTGCGGCGCTGCTGGCGCGCCATCCACGAGATCGCCCGCAGGACGCACGGGACGTGCTGCGCCGACTCGGCAGCGAGGGCTCGGGCGAGCTTGGCACTTCATTGGCGTGGGGGACGTTGGTTGGGCGGGAGCGCGAGCTCGAGTGGCTCATGAAACCGTATGTCGGTGTTCGTTACGTGGTCGGCCCTGCGAAGATGGGCAAGAGCGCGCTCGTGCGCGAGCTGGTTACACGGCTGTTGCTATCAGGGCGCGCGGCTCGTTTGATGAGCTTTCCCAACGAGGAGGCGCCATTCATCGCCCGCCTCTTGGCGTTTCTGCGTGGTAGCCGGAGCGCATGGCCTTTTCGTGCGCCGCTAGGCGAGCCGCTCGTCGTCGTGTTGGACGAGATCCAGAACGCGCCGCGCGAGCTGCGTGACGGGCTCGAGGCATATCGTTGTCGTGCTCCGCGGGACGACCAAGTCGATTTCATCGTGACCGCTCCCGAGGCGCCAGCGGGTGTCGAGTCGCTCACACTCGGCCCGCTCGCTGCTGATTGCATGAGCCGTTTGGCCGACGAGCTCGGCGGTGGTCAATTGCGCGATCAGCTCGTCGTTGCCGGTGGCAACCCAGGATGGCTCCTGGCATGCAGTGGGAAGGCTGCTCTAGGTCCCGATGCGGTGGCCGCCCGCTTGGAGCCGCTGAGTGAAGATGCGCGCCTGCTGCTTGCAGCACTCGTCGTGGCTGCACAAGAGCTGCCCATTGGTTTCTGCCGCGAGCTGTTGTGTCACGAGGCGCCGCCCTCATCGAAAACGCCAGCCGAGCTTCTTGCTGCAGCAACAGCGGAGCTCGCAGAAGCGGCGCTGCTGACCCGTCATCGAGCTCACCAGCAGCTCAGCTTGGTTTTTTCGCTGCCCCAGCTACGCGAAGAGCTGGCCGAAACGTTGGCAACCCAGGCAACAGTCGACAAGATTGCCGCGGTGTCGCTCCAGCTCGAGGCGCCTCGGGCGAGCCTCTTGTTGGCGATCGCTGGCGCGCCCATCGAGCCGAGCGACAACGAAGCGCTGCTCCGCCGCGCCTTCGCGCAGGCTGAGCAGGAAGGACTTCGCTCGTTGCAGATCGAGGCGTTGCAAAAGCTGGCTGACGACGGCGCTCGACGAAGCCCCGAGCTGCTCGTGGCGCTCGATCGAGTAACGCGAGGGGGAGGAAGCGCTGGGCTTCACCCTCGAGTAGCCCAGTGGCTGGGCGAGGCATCGGGCGCGCATGCACAGCTGCGTCCCTTGGCCTTGCGTCGCCAGGCAGATCAAGCAGCCCGCAAGGGAGACTTCGCGAAGGCGCAGCAACTGGCCGAGCAAGCACGCGCCGAGGCTCGGGCGCAGCAGGATCCGGGTGGCGAGGCGCTGGCGCTGGCGACATTGGGGGCGATAGCGCTCTATCGTGCTGATTGGGCTGCGGCGGATGATGCTTTGAGCGAGGCCCACGCGATGCTCGCGAGCAGCGACGTCGATGATGCCGAGGAGATTGCACGGGTCGACCACAACCGCGGTGTGGTGGCGCTCTACCGTGACAAGATCGACATCGCCATCGAGGCGATCGGGGCTTCGTTGCGGGCCAAACGCGCGATGGGAGACAATGGTGGGGTCTGGGCATGCTTGCTCAACTTGGCGCTCGCCCTCACCAAGGCGGGGCAGCTCGACCGGGCGGCTGACAGCCTCGACGAAGCGCTGCGCATCACGCGGGCATTGCGGCAATCAGCTGGCACCGGTTGGTGTTTGGCGGCACGGGTCGAGGTCGAGCTGAAACGTGGTGACGCCGCCAGCGCCCAGCGTTGGATCGTGCAGGCCGAGGAGCTCGGCGCGTCATTGCCTGCGTCAGTACAGGCGGACCTGGTGCTGCTGAGGGCTGACATCGATCTGCTCGAAGGTGATGGGCGCGGAGCCTTCGAAACACTGCAGCGCCTCACCGACGCCCAGCGACAAGCCGACTCGATGATTGATGCTCGGGCATTGGTCGCCGAGGCTCGAGCAACCCTGTCACAATTGCCAGCTGACCGCCGAAAGGGTGCGCGGCTGGCCGTGCGGGCCATTCGCCGGGCCCGAGAGGGCCGCCTGGCTGAGCTGGAGCAGCGGGCCATTGAGGTGTTGAGACAAGCCCGGGGCCAGCAACAGCGCTACCATGAGGCCGTGCCCATCGCTCACAAGATGCAGAGCCGCGCTGAGCTGGTCGAGGATGGCGGCGCGGAGCGGGCCTCATGGTCGTGGTTGAACGCCTTGGCTTCGGGGCAGTCTGCTGCCGAGGCTGCCGTGGCGCTGGCACGGATGGTGGCCGAGCAGTCCGGCGCAGAACGCGTGTTCGTGGCGCTGGTCAATCCGTCAGCGAGGGTCGACGTGGCGTGGGGGGCGGATCTGGATGGTCTTGCGCTCGCCGATCCTGCTCAGCGCATCAGCCAAGAGTTGCTCGACACGGCTTTGCGCCGTGATGGTCCAGTCTACCTGCCGTCGGTCGAGACGCGCGGCGGGCTCGGCTCGCAGCTCGCCATTGCCGCCACTGTGCCTGACGGTGAGTTGCAGCGGGCTCTGGTCGTTGCAGAGCATCGTTTTCGGGAGGCGTGTTTCGACGACGTGACCGCCGCTCGAGCCGACAAGTGGGCTGTCTTGGCAGCGTTGATCGCCCGGGTTCATCGTGGCACGGCGAGCCCGAGCCGGGAGCTTTCGGCGGTCGCCGTCTCTGCCGGTCCGCTTGCTGAGGCTTCGCGTTGGTCAAATGGCGAGACCACTTCGGTGCCGCTGCCTTCACAGTTGCTCGAGCTGCCCGCCATCGTCGGTTCGAGCCCCGCGCTGCGACGCGCGATGGGGCACCTCAGCGCTGCAGCATCCAGTGAGCTACCCGTGCTGATCTTGGGAGAGACCGGCGTAGGCAAAGAGCTGTTTGCGCGCGCTGTTCACGAGGCCGGCCAGCGCGCAACAGCTCCATTCGTCGCTGTGAGCTGTGCAGCGATTCCGGATACCCTTTTCGAGGCCGAGCTTTTTGGCCATGCGCGGGGCTCGTTCACGGGAGCCGAGCGTGAGCGTCCCGGCTTGCTGGCTCGAGCCGAAGGAGGAACGTTGCTGCTCGACGAAATCGGCGAGCTGCCCGCACAGCGACAAGCGACGCTGCTGAGGGCGCTGGAGAGCCGGCGATATCGACCCGTAGGTTGTGACGATGAGCGCCCTTTTGACGTTCGCGTCATCGCCGCTACCAATCGCGACTTGGCGAAAGCAGTCGAAGCCGGCACCTTCCGTGGCGATCTCTACTACCGGCTGAATGTGCTGGCTATCCAGGTGCCGCCGCTGCGGGAACGCCCTGTCGACGTACCCCAGCTCGCTCGAAGCTTTCTCGATCGGGCGGGCTGCAGTGCGGAGCTGTCCGCCCCGGCCCTATCGGCTCTTGCGAGCTACCATTGGCCAGGAAACGTACGGCAGCTCGAGCACTTGATTCAGCGTTTGGCGGCGCTCAACCCTCCTCGGATCGAGGCTTCTCATTTGCCCCGCGAGATACGCAGCGCGCTCAAGGGCGGGGCCGGCGGACAATCCAGCGCACGCAAATCGCGAAGGCGCGCGAGGCCCAAACCAGAATCACCCGAGCAGCAGCGCAAGCAGATTGCTGACGCTCTGGCGCTCAGCGCCGGCAACATCACGCATGCTGCGCGCCATCTCGGTATCACCCGCCAAGGGTTGAAGAAACGCATGGTCAGGCTCGGCATACGTCCTGCGCCTGCCCCTAAGCTGAAGACGAATTCTGGCTTACAATGAGTATGGGAGAGATGAGTTGATGCGATGCTTATGGATGGCGAGCGCTGCCGCGGCTGCGCTCGGGTTGATGTCGGTCGGATGTAGTGACGGTGACGGCTCGCCGGCCGCCCCGACGACTGGCGCGGGTGGTGGTCAGCAAGGGGGTGGCGACCAAGGAGGTGGTGGCAGCGGAGGCGAGGCTGGCGGCGGGGTTTGCGATGGAACCGAGGCCATTGGGATTGCCGTGGACAACATCGACTTGGAGGGATACCCGCCCTATGCGGTGGATGGTTGCACCCTGCTCTATGTGGCACCGGGCGGTGCGCTGATGGAGCGTGACTTGTCGAGCGCTGTCGAGCAACAGCTTGCGGCGAGTGATGCTTCTCCACGCCGCCCCGCATTGGCCGGCATGCTTCGAGCCTGGGAGGCGAAGGACAATGGCGTGCCCGTGGTGCGTGTCGCTTTGCCGAACGACGGCGGTATCAAAACCATGTCTGGGACCTTTCACCACGCGGGCGAGCCGCGCGTCACCGCCGGCGCGGTCGTATTCACCGGTTGGCTCAGTGACGACAACGATGGTGATACCGATGTGTTTCTGTTCGACGTGGCCAAGCAGGAGGTGAGCATGGTCGCCGGGGGCGCAGGTCAACAGCGTTTTGCTGATGTGTCTGCGACGCACATCGCGGCTACCGATTTCTCCGAAGATCCAGACGGTGTTTACAAGAGCGACGGTTCCTCGTTGGCTGACCTCGTCGTCATCGAGCGCTCCTCCGGTGATGTGGCCAAGCACAGTGCCGAAGGCAAGCAGGCCTATCCAGAGACTGGTGATGGCCCGCTCGGCTTCCTCTCGTGGAAGTTCGTTCACCCGCTTCCCAAGCTCGAGATGTACACGCTCAAAGTCATCGCTTTGGACGCGCTCGATGGTGAGGGTACGACCATCGCCGAGGTCAGCAGTGAGCCGCCCTATGTTCGTCCGACCCTGGTGGATGGGGTTTTCGAATGGGTGGTCCGCGACGGCGGAACTACGTTGTGGCGCGCGCCGACTGATCTGTCAGCGCCGCCGACCAAGGTAGAAGGTCTCGATGGGCTCGAGCTCTTTGCGCCCGTTGCCACCAGCGCGTTTACCATCTTGGCGACGACCAAGAGTGGACCGGTTGAGCTGACGGTTGTAGCGCGCTGATCGGTCGCCCCAACTCGACAGCACGGTGATACAGCGCCTTGGGTGTAGTTGCTCTGTTCCGCCAGACTTTCGGGTTGCATAGCAAGAGCCTGAGTTTTTGAGGACTACCCTATGAGAGTGCGCTAGCTTGTCGAGGCGCGACCGAACGGTCGCGTGGTTTGGGCCATTCCCATGCGTGCTTCGTCTTCTTGCGCTTCGAAACGGGACAGGGATTGTCGCTGTCGCCGTTGGCTGCACTATGCTTGCGCCGGGCTGCTGGCTGCTGGGTGTTTGTCCTCGTCACCGGCATGGGCGCAAGAAGGGTACTACAAGGACCTGTTTGTCGATGGTGGCTACGGGCTGACCGATCGCAAGGTGCTGCACGCCGCTGAGCTACTCGGGCTGAGCTACGATTCGCTCGCGTCTGAAGACAAGGACGAGCAATCCGAGTTGATGATCGGGAGTGCCGACGACGACAACGGCGCGCTGTTGTACCCCGACGGCGCCCCCCGCTATCGGCTCATCTTCACGACTGGCGGTTCGGCCACCAAGCACGGCAAGTCGCTTGGCGAAGAAGGGCTCCAAAGGGTGCGAGACTTTTTTGCTGCCGGCGGCTCCTATTCGGGCAGCTGCGCTGGTGCCTTCATTTCAATGAAGCACAACAATGTTGCTGACTACGAGCAAAATGGTGCTTGGCCTCACTACTACCATCTATGGCCAGGCATCGCTCGGAATGCCTTCGTAGCCAAAAGCCATCACGCCATCATTTTCAATGATACATCGCACCCGCTCGTGAAGAAGTTTCCGTCCCTCGAAGACGGCAAAGTCTCGAACGTTTATCATAATTATGGCTGCCGGCTCGATCCCAGCTACTTCGACAACCCCGAAGAGACCGAATACCTCGGCGTGGTCGACAACCCATCGCTGCCGAGCCTCGACGGCTACTACAACATTGCGGCGTGGAAGAAGAACGCGACGACGGGACGGGTAGTCTTCACCTGCTCCCACCCCGAAGGCGCAGATTCTGGCGAACGCCGCGATCTCACCGCAGCGATCCTGGATTATGCGCTCGATGGCAATGGCGATCCGATGCCGCCCAAAGGTGATCTCGAGGCAGCTGTCGCGCAATCGATGGACGCCGGCCCGGCGCTCGTTGGCGACGGACAAATCCACACGTGGCGGTTGACGCTTCCCGAACACGTGCAAAATCTCGAGATCACCGTCGACTCATTGACCGAAGACTGCGATCTCTACTTGAGCTACGGCGGCTATCCGAACGGACTGGCCTACGACTACGCCTCGGAGAACATTGCCGCCGCCGCCGAGAGCATTTCCGTGGCCACACCTGCGGCGGGGCTTTGGTACGTAGGTGTCAAGGGCAGTCACTCGGTGCGAAACGGCGCTCCCTATCGCATCGAGGCCAATTGGACCGTTTTGGAGCTGACCGAGCCCGTCTTTGGCATGGGCGGCGCTGGCGGCGGTGGAGGCGCCGGTGGTGGCCCCGAGGTTGATGGCGCCGCTGGCTCCATGGGGATCCCTGACTCCGGCCCAGGTTGCGCGTGCTCAGCACCGAGTCGCCAATCTCCGCTACCCTGGTCGGCGGGCATCTTCATCATCACCGGCCTCGTATTACGACGGCGGGCTCAACAGCGCATCACCAAGCGGAAGCGGACCTGACGGGCCCAATTCCTCAGTCAGGCCACCAGCGCTCATACACGGCCAACCCGGACCCGGACACAGTATGCCGGCTGGTTTACCTCTCGCGGTTCAGAACATGCAAGGAGGTGGCCAAGGAGGTGGCGGTGTTGCAGTCTTGGTGGTCGAGTTGGCGATATGGGAGCTGTAGGACGTGAGCCGCGCCGGCGGGGGGAGAATCTGCTAGGCCATGCGTATCATCTGATCGTGGAGCGTGCCTGGTGAAGATCCCGAAGTCGTTGCTCGCGTTGTTCGCCGTCTTCACGCCGAACTTCAGGGCCTGGTTGTCCTGCATGAAC
>CAZRGL010000226.1:0-15655 GCA_964599485.1 uncultured Polyangiaceae bacterium | reverse complement strand
AACAGCTCGGGAAAGTACGGGTGGAAGGCATTGGTGGCCAACAGCTCGCCGTCGTCGAGGAAGGTCCAGGTCACCTCGATCTGCACGCCACCTTGGTCGTAGCTCACGCCCTTGGAGCCAACGATCATGAGCTGATCGCCAAAAGCGTACAGCGGTGCTGGATCGAAGTCGCCGTGCTGGTAGATCCACAGGTTCTTGGGCCAAACCATGGTGCGGTAGCCGCGCGCGCCGAAGTGATCGGCCATAGCCATAGCGCTTTGCCCCTCTTGGCAGAACACGCTGCGCGACAGCGGCACATCGTGCTTGGCAAAAGTTGCGGCGGTCAATTGCTGCGAGCGCTCCCAATCCTGCTGCGGGTAGGCGATGAACAACTGATCGGAGTAATGGAAACTGTTGATGTCGATCTGTCCGCTCTTGGCCATCGCGCGCATCTTGTCGAGCAACGCAGGATGGCGCGCGGCGATGATGTCGAGCATGTAGGCCTGCATTTCGAGATCGACGCCCCAGTCGGGGTGCTTGGCGAACAGCTCGACGATGGGCGCGAAGCTCTCGGTGATGATGCGGTCTTCGATTTCGTCGTTGTCCAAATCGATCAGCGGATTGGGAAGCGGCGTGTAGCCCAGCGTGCCGCCGCAGACGTACTGAACATTGAAGTGAAACAGCTGCAGGGCAAACTTGTCCTGCGCCTGAGCTTGCGCTGCGCTGATCCAACTCAGCGCCAGGGCGCAGAGCACGAGGGAGTGCCGTCGCATCCCGCCATGTTAGCTGACCAATGCCCCAGTGGATCAAATCGGTGAAAGCACTGCGGTGTTTGCTATCGTCAGCCAGTGAACGAGCCGGCACAGACTGAGGACACCGAAGAGCCGGCAGCAGCCGCAGAACGCGGCAGATCTTGGCTCCTCCTGGTCGGGCCGGCTGTGTTGGTCGTCTGGGCCCCCATCACCGTGTTGCAACTGCTGACTGGCTTGCAACCCGTACTGTCATGGATACTGACGGCGATCGAGGTGGTGGTCGCGCCCTGGCTCGTCGTCGCTGTCATCGTGTTGGCCCGTCAGGAGCTGCCAAGAGAAGACAAGAGCGAGCGTGAACGATCCTGGCGCGACCGGATCCTCCGTAGCGTTGGCTTTCACGCTGTTTCGCTGTTGCTCCTGATGGGCAGTATCGCAGCGCAACTACAGGTGCTCTATACGTCCTACCAGGGCGCGGCCTCGGCTGAGCTGAGCGGCTCTTATCGCAGCTACGCCGTCGCCGCCTTCGTCCTGGTGGTCGTCGCGCTGCTCGGAAGCCCGCGGCGCCTGTCGCGCGTGGTGGCGGCTGTTGCCGATCGGCCAGCCCGCTTGATGGTGGGCTCCTTCGGCTTGGTCGCGCTCATCGGCACACTGCTGTTGGCGTTGCCGCTGTCGCTGCAGCGGGTGCAGGACGCATCGCTACTCGGCAGCTTGTTCACGGCAGTGAGCGCTGTATGTGTAACCGGGCTGAGCGTCTACAACGTCGCGGAGACCTATTCAGCGTTCGGCCAGGCAGTCATCTTGCTGCTCATGCAAGCTGGCGGTCTCGGCATCATGGTGCTGTCGTCCTTCTTTGCAATCATCGCCGGTCGGCGATTGCGCGCCCGCAGAGCAGTGGCCATCGCCGAGCTCGTCGACGTCGATTCGTTAGCGGTGTTGCGGCGCAGCTTGGTGGGCATCGTCGTATTCACGCTGGCTGTCGAGGCCTGTGGCGCAGTCCTTCTGTACTTCGCGCTCGGCGCCCACCCCGAAGTGGGTCTGGATGCTGCTGCTTCGAGCGCCCCGCTCGCCGGCGCCGGCAGCCGTCTGTGGGCGGCAGTCTTTCATTCGGTGAGCGCTTTCTGCAACGCTGGCTTCTCCATCTTCCGTGGTGGTTTTCAGCCTTTTGCGCACAGTTGGGCGGTGCCGACGATTGCGATGGCGCTCATCATCATCGGCGGCCTGGGCTTTCCGGTCGCAACCGAGCTGATGGGACGTTTGCGCATGCTTTGGCGCCGGCAGCGACGTCCGCGATTGAGCTTGCACAGTCGGGTGGTATTGCTGACTACCGCCGCGCTCATCGGCGCCGGGGCCGTGGCGTTCTTGCTCCTCGAGCACGACAGCTCGATGCGCGAGCTGTCCTGGGGCCACAAGCTGATCGCAGCGCTCTTTCAATCGGTCAGTTGTCGAACAGCCGGCTTCAACACCATCGACTTCGGCTTGATGCAACCGGCCACGCTCATGATTGCTTGCTGCCTCATGTTCATCGGTGCTTCGCCCGGATCCACCGGCGGGGGCGCCAAGACGACCACCCTGGCGGTGCTCTTCTCGTCCTTGCGCGCCGAGCTGCGCAACCGACCCCAAGCGGAGCTGGCCGGACGTGCGCTCAAACCGAGCACCGTGCGGCGCGCGCTGGCTGTCACTATCATGAGCGTCTTCGTGGTGGGCGCAGTAGTCTTCGTCTTGCTACTGACGCACCATCAATCGCAAACGTCGACGCAGCTCGTCTTCGAGGCAGTGAGCGCTGTTTCGACGACCGGTCTGTCCACGGGGATCACCGCCCAGCTCGGAGTTGCCGGAAAGCTACTGCTGAGCTTTGCTATGCTCATTGGCCGCATCGGTCCACTGACTCTCGCCCTGGCCATTGCGGAGCGCTGGCGCAGTACCCACTATCGGCTCGTCGAAGAGCACATCGGCATTGGATAATGGCAAGAAAGAAACGTGTGTTGGTCATCGGCTTGGGCCGCTTCGGCAAGGCGCTCGCCAAAGAGCTCTGGAACAACGGTATCGAGCTCGTATTGGTCGACCGCGACGACCACGCCGTCGACAACCTCAAGGAATACGCCCATGGGGCATTCGTAGCCGACTCCACCGACGTTCGCGCCCTCGAGGGTGCCGGCTTGGGTGAAATCGACACCGCCGTGGTGGGCATCGGCGAGAGCTTCGAGGCGGCGGTGCTGACGGTGGCTGCGCTCAGCAAAGAAGGGGTCGGCGAGATCGTCGCGCGAGCTACCAGCCGCGAGCGAGCGGAAGTGCTCAAGGCGGTCGGCGCTACCCGCGTGCACGAAGTGGAGACGGAAATGGGGCAGCGCGCCGCGCTCGCCATCACGACACCGATTGCGCCTGATCTGCTCGACTTCGCCAACCAGTTTCGCGTCATACCGTGGACTGCTGACGGCCCGTTGGTGGGCAAGAAGCTCAGCGAGTGCGGCATTCGGCAACGCTACGAGATCAACGTGCTCGGGATCCGCCGCAGCGGCGAGGCCCAGCAAAGCGCAACGCTGCAGCAACCGCGGGCCGATGATGTCATCGCCAAAGGCGACACATTGCTGCTCGTTGGCGAAGAGCACAACGTCAACCGTTTCGTGGAAGAAGTCGGCGGCTGACGACAGAAGCCCGCCCCAATTGATCGGAGAGTCCTATGCTCACCAGGTTCTGGATGACACGCGACCCCAAGGTCATCGATCCTGAAACGGCGATTGCGGTTGCCGCCCAAGTGATGACACGGGCCGACATTCGCAGGCTGCCGGTCGTCGACAAGGGGCGCACCGGCAAGACGGGCAGGCTCGTCGGCATCGTCAGCATGAGCGACTTGATGCGCGCCTTCCCTTCCCACATCAATCCCCTCGCAGCGACGGTCGAGCGCTCGATGGCGCCCTTCCCGGTCTCGACCATCATGACCACCGACCCAACGACGGCGTCACCCAACATGCCGCTCGAGAAGGTCTCACGCATCATGATCGCCCAGAAGATCGGCGCCTTGCCGGTCGTACGTGATGGAATCATCGAAGGCATCATCACCGAATCGGACGTATTTCGGGCGCTCAACACCATCCTTGGCGCGAGCCCGACGACGACCCGCATCACCTTCGATCTAGGCGCTGACCCACACCCATTTGAGACCGTATTCCAATTGGCGCAGCGCCACGACGTCGAGGTCCTGAGCTTTCTGACGATTCGCGAACGCGAACGACCCGTCGGGGTTCTACGCGTCCGCGGCGCGGGTTATGACGACTTTGTCGATGCGCTTTGGAAGAGCAAACACCAAGTACTCCACGTGGTCGCGCCAAGCGGGGCGTCGCTTCATCCGAAGGCGGACTAGCCCGCTGCTGGGGGCCAGAATGATCTCGCGCGAGGACACGGCAACAGCCTAGCCCGGAGTTTTTCGTTCCGGCGACGGGAGTTTCTCATCCTTCTGCGGCTAGACTGTCTCGTGCTCATCATGCGCAAACCCGCCGCCGCGACACGACCTGAGCTGCTGTTGCTCGCGACAGCGCTGCTTGCAGCTGGCTTGCTTTGCTGCGACGAGGCCGCCGTCGATGAAGAGCCGCAGCCGCAGTCGCATCCCGACTGTGGCCACACCTTGCCGCAATTCGAAGAGCAAGGGGTCATGCTCGCTGATGATTGCGGCAACACCGCCACCTTGTTGCCATCGGTGCTCATCAACGGCACCTGGCGAGGGGCGAGCTGTCAGCTCGACCAGGCCGCGCTCAGCATCGACTGCCCGGTGGGCGGCGGAGGCACCGTATCGGCGGAGCTGGGACCGCACGGAGTCGTCATCACGCGCTTCGCCGCCCCGAGCGACTCGACCGTCACTGTCGAAGGGCTCGGTCTGCACGGAACGGCTCAGCTGGACGGCGCGACGAGCTGGCTCTCCAACGGATTCCAATCCTGGTCCCAAAGCGGAATGGTCGCACTCGGCCCGCCTGTCGAGCAGCAAGTGCTCGACACCGCGCTGAAAGCCCGCTCTGACGCTGAGGTCATGCGCGCCGGAAATGAGCTTTCCTGGACCTTCACCTATGTGGGTGGCCCTTATTCCGACGGCACCCCACGCCCCTCCTTCTTCGCTGGAGCCACCTCTGCAGAACGCTTCAAGTCCTGGGTTCAAATAGCCCAGGGCGCGAACGAAATGCTGCTCGTGCAACTCGTCAACGGCGCAGCGGGCGAGGCCGTCGACGTGGCGGCAGGGCAAAGCCTGCATGGTGAAGCTTGGCGCATCGAGCTCGGAGACGGCTTGCAAGACATGTTGCAACGTTATGGTGAAGCGCTCAGCTCACGACGCGCGTCTGTCACGCCGGCAGCTCCGGCCGGCTGGAACTCCTGGTACGAGCTCTGGGACGGAGTCGACCATCAGGCGGTCGTTGCAAACGCTGCTCTGGCCAAGCAGATCTACGGGGCAGCTGTACCGGCCGCAAACTTGCCGCTGCGCATCGTGGTCGACGACGGCTGGCAGAAAGCGTGGGGCGACTGGGAGCCCAACGACAAGTTCCCCAAAGGCCTCGATGGACTCGTCGCCGAGCTGGCTGACGCGGGTTTCACGGCGGGCGTGTGGCTCGCTCCGCTGCTGGCCGAAGAAAAGAGCCAAATCGTCGCTGCGCATCCCGATTGGTTCATGGACAGCGCCAACTATTATGACCACCCATTGCACGGCAAGATGCGGGTGCTCGACGTGAGCCACCCCGACGCGCTGGCCCATCTGAAAAGCACCGTGTCCAAGCTGACGGGCTGGGGACTCAGCTTGTTGAAGATCGACTTCTTGTTCGCCGGAACCTTCGAAGGCACACGACACGAGCCGCTCACTGGCATGCAAGCCTACGGCAAAGCCCTGGCAGCGATTCGGGAGGCTGCAGGCGAGGCGACATTGCTCGTAGCCGTCGGCTCGCCAGGGATAGCCAGCTTTCCGTTCGTGGACGGCTGGCGAATCGGAGCCGACATCGCCTTCGAGAACACCGACGTCAATTGGGCCTTCTTGCCAAACCAGGCGCGCAGCGTCGCGTCGCGTTGGCCCTTGTGTCTGGCCACCTTGTGCGATGCCGATCCGGTCTTGCTACGTGGTCTACCCGAAGAAGAGGTACGAACCGGTGGCTTCATCGTGAGCTTCGCTGGCGGCGCCCTGTTCTTGTCGGACGACTTACGCGACCTCCCCGAAGAGCGCTACGCGTACTTGCCCGCAAAACCCCAGCTCGAGGCGGCCTTGGGTGCAGCGCCCACGCGGGTCGAAGACCCCTTCCCGAACGAGCCTCCTGAGACCCTGACCAACATCGTCATCGACATTCTCAAGCAGAAGAGCACCCATGTGGTGCCGCACATCTGGCGCAGCGCTGATGGCAAGCGCTATGGTCTCAATCTGAGCGACGAAGCCATCATCCTCGAAGGAGTCTCACTGCCGGCCCACGCAGCCCGCGCTTTGCCCTAAGATGGGGCATGTTGTTGCGGAAGCTCATTCTCGTCATCGCGCCAAGTGCATTCGTGCTTGCCGCGCTCGCGTCGTTGCCCACCAGCTGCGGCTCGAACGACAATGACAACCCAGACGCCTCGACGAGCGCGAGCTCGAGCTCTGGAGCAACCACCAGCTCGACCAGCGCGACAAACTCGACCAGCGGCGCAGCGGGCGGAGCAGGCGGAGCGGGCGGAACCGCAAAGGGCGGTAGCGGCGGGGCAGCAACAGGCGGCAATGGCGGAGCGGGCTTGGGCAAGCCCATCGACGCGCCGGCCGGGCAATGGAGCTGGATAGACTTCGACGACGCATTCTGCGCCAACGGCTCGACCACCGGAATCGGGATCAATCCCGGACCCAAGAGCGAGCGGCTGCTCATTTACATGAGGGGCGGCGGCGCCTGCTGGGACCACGAAAGCTGCTATGTGAAGAAGCTGGCGGTCGCTATCGAGAGCGGCTTTGGCGCGAGCGACTTCAACTACGCTGATCCATTCATCAACAGCGGGATGTTCGACCGTTCGGACGCGACCAATCCCTTCAAGGACGCCAGCTACGTCTTCGTGCCCTACTGCACGGGAGACTTGCACGCCGGCAATACGGTGACCAACCATGGCGGTAAGCCCACCAGCCACGTGGGCTTCGCCAACATGGGCGCGTTCTTGAACCGCCTGGTGCCTACGTTCCCGGCCATCAAGCAGGTCGTTCTCTCTGGTGGGAGCGCGGGGGGCTTTGGCGCCACCATGAACTGGGATCGCACTCAGATTGCGTTTGGGCAGCGCGTCGACATGATCGACGACTCCGGCCCCTGGTTGCCCAATCCCTACCTGCCTGAAGCGCTCGAGCAGAAGTTCCGCACGGCTTGGGGCATCGATGCCAATCTCCCCAGCGGCTGCGCCAGCTGTTTGGACAAGCTCGATACCATCTACACGCATGTCGCCAACAAGTACCCCGCCAGCCGCGGCGCCCTGCTCAGCTACATGGTCGACCCAGTCGTCGCCGCCTACTTCGGTATCAGCTTGGCCGAGTTCACCGAAGGCTTGGTGACGTTGGCGCCAGCCATCAATGCCCTGGCGAACTCCCACTATTTCGGCAAAGCGGGCTCGAACCACGTACTGCTCAAAGCCGGCTGGGCCAAGGTCAGCCAGAGCGGTGTCACCCTCAAGCAGTGGATTACCCAAATGGTCGACGATGATCCAAACTGGAAGAGCATTTCGCCCTGATGGTGGAGCGCACGGCCAGCTACCCGAGAGACGTGCCACATATCATCGGCCGGTAGCAGTAACAGCGCCCCGCCAGTGGCCTGAGCACGCAGCGCGAGAAGATGCGCTGACGGCGGCTGTCGAGCTTGGGTGACACCACCCGATTGAGGCGCATCGCAACGACTCGATAGACGCCTTCCTCCGTCGTTGCTCGAAGCTCCGGAATCATCACGATGGGCTCGACGTCGGCCGACGCCGCTGAGGCCATCTCGAGGCAATGTGCTGCCACCCGTCTCGTCAGCTCGACCAACTGCGCATTGTTGATGCAGGGGCACTTCGGCACTTGGCGCTCTGCGGGGGCGGTCGACGTGGGCGGCAAGACTGCAGACGCGGAGCTCAACCATCTGCTTTGTGGGCTGGGGCGCAAGTGCTCTGGGACTTGAAAAGGATCCACCGACGGCGCAGCAGGCGCAGGGCTGGAGCCGCAGCCCAGAAGCAACACGAGAGCCAGCCCCCAAGGGCGATGTTTCGTGGCAGTGATGCAGCATGGACGTTCGCCGCACCGATTCGGTCTCGAGTGCTACCATCACCCGATGCTGATTTCTGGCCGGACGCTCAGCGTGCTGTTGCTGCTTTGTGCGGTGCCGCTCTTGGCCGGATGCGTCATCGGCCAACGTTCGCTGAAGCTGCCAACCACCCATGACGCGCTGGTCGTTGTGGGCAGCGCTGCGCTACCAGCACCGATCAATCGACTCGCCAGGCATCCCTGGGTAGCGCTCCGCGACGAGGGAAAACACAAATGGGAGCGTTGGGAGGTCATGTGCTGTCCGGGGCGACGCGGGCGCAGCACCGTGCGCCGAAGTATCCGATCGCCCCTGTCAGACTATGGCGGGGGCGGTGGCGACGTGCGGCTGCACGGCGTAATCAGGGGTGCCCGCGCCAAGAGCATCGCTGCTTGCGTGCGGGCGCGCGGCCCCTACTACCCGCACCGTAGCGACTACTTGGTTTGGCCTGGCCCCAACAGCAACACCTTCGTGGACTGGTTGATCCGCGCTTGTGACATCGACGTGGACTTGCCCGCGACCAGCATCGGCAAAGATTATCGGGGCCTGTTCGGCGTCTCGTCCACAGCGGGAGGAACCGGCCTCCAAATCGAAACCCCGGTGGTCGGTCTGAAGATCGGCCTCACCGAGGGCATCGAGCTGCATGTCTTGACCTTCCCAATCGGAATCGATCTGTGGCCTCCCGCCATCATCCTCCCGGTAGGCCCAGGGCGGCTCGGAATTGAAGATCGCTGACGCCCCTCGTTGGCACGGTCAGCGAGCACGCATGGTGATGTCGAACCCGTGGCCGAGCACCGCGCCAGCATAGAGCGCCCCGAGTCGTTGCTCGAGCTTCACCCCAAAGAAGATCCCGTTGCTGGCATCATCCAGCGGACCGACTTTGCGACGGTTGAAGCGGTCACCGATGCGGACACGCAACACCGCGGCCGTCTCGTCGACGAAATCGATCCCCTCAGCCCCGCTCAACCGCCCGTCCGCTCCAGCCAGCCAAACCATCTCGGCGGCGAGATCGAATCGCAAATGTGATCCGGCCGGGATTTCGATCAGCGCATCGAGCGGAAATCGCGCCGCGGCCGGTACCAGCGGCGCAACGCCGTCGACGCCCACGCCCATCGTCGTCGAGAAGCGGAAGACGTCACCGCTGCCAAACGAAAGCCCGAGGGGCCGCAAGTGCACACCGTAGTAGAAACCGGCTGGCGCGGTTGCACCCAAGTGCCAATCGAAGCAGGCCGCGAGCTTAGCGTAGCGAAAGCCGCCCATCAGCCGCAGCGCCATCCCAAAGACAATCCGATCGCTGTAAACCGTAGTCGCGTCGCGCTCGCCACTCGGCTCGCTGGTGGTGCTGATCCATTCCGCCTCGACGCGACCGAGACCGCCCGCACTGATGTCACCCATCGGCCCCGCCCACGCGGGCCCCGCGCCCGCTAGAAGAACGAGCAGACCAGCTGTGTTTGCCGTCAGCGTTCGCACGCTCCGACGGTACCGCGAGTTTGGAGGCAAACCACGATCAATATCGAATCCAGGAAAGCAGGTCGACGAGATCCCGCGGGTCAGCCGATTGCAGCTCTCATCATTTTCCCACCAGTCGAAACTGACAAAACAGAGCTGCTTTCTTGCCCGACGAGATGGCTCGGATCATCTGCAAAATGACCTCCTTGGTCTGTGGACGCAGCGCTGACTTTGGAAAGAAATTCGGCTCAGGCGGCGCGGACCGGCGAAATACTTCCATGATCGAGGGCCGCAGTAATTCGAAGCGATCTTCGGCGCTCATCACGGGGCGGCTTGCTGTGCTGTCCTCGATAAGGCGCTCCAATTCGATCATCTCGGGAATGACGATGTCGATGTTCATCGTCACGGTTTCCAATGCGTTGCAGACGTTCTGCGTTGCCATCATGACGGAGCGACAGCTGTATCCGTCCTTCCATGCGTTGCCCCAGGGACAGCCTCCACAGTGCGCCCCGGTCTCGTCTCGCTCGTACAGTCGCTCGAGGAAGTGCTCGGACTCCAACTCGAGGATCCGCCAGTTGTCCGGATAAGCCATGCCGGCACCCTCGATGCCCAGCCAGCCATGCACTCCTCGCGCGAAGGGTCCTAGGCTCTGTGAAGGCTCTAGCAGGCCGTCGTTTCGCCAGCGCGCTTCTCTCCGTGACCAATAATTGTGGGCTGAGGGCGGTGCGAGATCGAAGGTCCCCTCGTTGGCGCGGAACAACCACACCGACACGGGGGCCAGGTACTTGCTCAACGTCCTCCCACCCGACCAGTTACGCAAGGCGTAGGCAAGGTTGCCCACCACGCGGGCCGCGGATCTGACCCAACGCCGCGGACCCGATCGGAATCGATGCGCCTGGATCTGTTGGAATGCAGTCTTCGATATCGTTGCTCCAGCGTCCGACTGGGCGGAATGAGACGCTCGCTGCTGCTTGGCCATGCTCTATCTTCGTCCCTTCGACGCTTCGACAATTCGATAATCGTCGAACGGGGAAGGGTCAAGACAGAATCGCCCAGAACAACGAGGTGGTAGCCTGTCGGGCATGCGTCCCAATCAGCACGCCCGGGTCATTCTCCGCCATTGTGACGAATACGACGTGCAGCGTATCCGCGGCATCGCGCGTGACGCCATGCGCGACCTCGATATCGTCCCTCGCGGCCGCACGTTGGTGAAACCCAACCTCGTCAACGCCGGCGAGCTATTCGAGCACGCCCACACCCGCAACGAGTTCGTGGAGGGTGTGCTGCTGGCGCTACAGGATCGCGACGAAGGCGACATGCGCGATCTCACGGTCGGCGAGCGCTGCGGCATCACCATCCCTACCCGCTTCGTCTACGAGGAAGCCAAGTTCAATCCGATGCTGAAGCGAGTCGGAGTCAAGCGTGTTTGCTTCGAGGAGGTACCCCAGGTCGAGATCCCGCTGACCCATGAGCAACGACTTCGCGACTACGTCTTCACGCCCCAGACCGTGGCCAATGCCGACTTCTTCGTCAACTGCCCCAAGTTCAAAGCGCACCCCTGGACGACGGTCACCTTCTCGATGAAGAACTACATCGGCATCCAGGACGACCGACACCGGCTCATCGATCACGATCACGCCTTGAGCCGCAAGGTGGCGGATCTGCAGTACATCATCCAACCGGAATTCATCGCTATCGACGCCATCATCGCCGGCGAAGGGCGAATGCTCACTCCGACGCCACGCAACATGAACCTAATCGCGATGGGCAACAACCAAGTGGCCTTCGACGCGGTGTGCTGTCATATCATCGGCGTCGACCCCATGGAGGTGGAGCACATCCGGCTGGCCTACGAGCGTGGCTTCGGCCCCATTGATCTCGATGACATCTCGGTCGAAGGCGACCTGTCCCTCGACGAAGCCAAACAGCGCGGCGAGAACTACGACGTGGGCCTCACGCGGGTCGAGAAGTACTTCGAGGGCAGTAACATCAACGCCTATGCCGGACCGGCGCCTGGACAGCCCGAGGACGGCTATTGCTGGGGCGGCTGCCCCCAAGTGATGGAGGAGGTCATCGAGGTGTTGCGGCTGGTGGATCCCGAGTGCGACACCAAGCTCCCGCGTATCCACCTCGTGTTCGGCAACTACAAAGGCCCGCTCGACGTGAGCTACGGCGAGAAGGTGGTCTTCGTAGGCGACTGTGTGACGTGGGACGGGCGCATTGGTGACGAGCCGGTGCAAATCGGCAGCCAATATCGTGAGCGTGCGACGAAGGACCCACACGAAGCCACGCACGACGACCTCTACGTCAAAATGGCCAACCTGGCCCGTATGCTGGTGTCAGGCCGCAACCGGCCATGGCTGCGCCTGAAGGGGTGCCCGGTGAGCGTGGCAGAGCTGATCTATCTCATCGCCCAGCTCGGCGGCATTCAGAACCCGTACTTCGACCACCGCAATGTCTTCAGTTTCAACAAGGCGTACATCGCATGGCGTATGGCCAAGGCTGCCAAATGGTTGCGCCGGGAGCCCTACCAAATCAACGGGCCGGCAAGCCGAGGCAACGCCGCACCCGTGCTGACGGCGCCCGCCGAATGACACGACCCTTTGGTGGCCCGACAGGCTCAGTCGACCACCGCATCGAGCACTTGTTGCAGAATCGCATCGTGCTTTTCGAAGCGCTGATCTTCGAACAGGGCAATCAAGTCGAGCTTGTTCATCGGATCGCTACCGAAGCGGACCACGATCAAGTCGAGACTGGGGATCACGTCGATGAACTGGTTGCCAAAACCGCGCGCCGCAAACATGTCCGGCGGAGCAGCAGGCGTCATGCGGCCATCCCAAGGCTCCATCATGGCGTCCATCGCCGGCGTCTCGGCGTTGAGCCACCACAAGAAACCGTAGGCGCGATTGAACGGCTGCGAGGGCGAGAGCGTTTGGGCAATCCAAGTGGCTGGCACAACTTGCTGATCGGCCCAGCTCCCGTTGTGAAGATAGAGGTATCCCAGCCGTGCGTGATCGCGACAAGACGCCAGCACCGAAGCGTAGGCAGTTGGATTGCCAGAGGGATCATGGGCCCAGGTGGCGGTCATACCGATCGGTGACCAGAGATGCTTGGCGGCGTAGGCCTCGATGCTCATCCCGGTGGCGCTACGAAACAGCGGCTCGAGCAGCTGGACACCTGCGTTGTGGTAGGTCCACTCTTGGTCGGGGGCTTTGTCGACATCCAGCTTCAAGGCATGGGCGGAGTGGTCCTTGGCGAAGGCTGCCATCACGATGTAGTCCTCGAAGGCGCTCCATTTCAGGCCCGAGGTCATACTCAGCAGGTGGCGAATGGTCACCATTTCCCGCGCGGTACCCTTGAGCTCGGGCAGATAGACGGCGACTGAATCGTCGATGCTACCGATGTCGCCGCGGTCGACGGCGATTCCCACCAGTGCGCTCGTGTAGGACTTGGCAATCGACCAGGAGACTTGCGGGGTGTGGGGCTCGTGCCCTTGAAAATAGCGCTCGAACACCAGCTTGCCGTGGCGAATGACGAGCATGCAGTGGGAGTCGAGCTCTGCGGCTACGCTGGAGGCGATGTCGAGCTGAGCGGCGTCCAGCCCTACGTCGGCAGGATCACCGGTGGGCCATTGCCCGCCAGGGTAGCTGACGGATTGGTGGGCTTCGCCACCAGCGCCGCCGCTGCCTGTTGCGCCTCCGGTTTCGTCGGTTTCGACTGGTAGCGAAGGCGACGCGGTATTGGTACCGGTACCGCTCACGGCGCCCAGGGTTGGACTCAGATCCGTGGCCTGGTCGGCCGAGCCACAACCGCCCAAAGCGACTGCTGCCATCACCAAACCCCCTGCCCACGCGTCTGTTCGGTCCATGATGACGAGCTTGCCCCACGGTCTTGCCTTCTCGCTTCCGCCGAGGCGCCATTCGCTGATTTGCAGGCGCCAAAGCGCGGCACAGCCCGACAGCTGGTAGGCTCGATGCTGTGCAGCGCACGACCATCGAGCGGTTGGCGACCGATCCGGTCGGTCGGTACGTCGCAGGAGACGGCTTCGCACACTTCTGTGCCTACGCCCAATTCTGGGGGGTGGTGTTTTGGGGACGGCCGAGCGTGGACACAGCTCGGCTGCTCGGAAGATCGCTCGTCCTGGAGCTGGATGCGCCGGCAGTGCCCCATGTTTCCATCATTGACGCGAGTCGACTCGAGGGTGCTGACACGACCGCTTTTGAGGCGCTCCAGTGGTACATGCGGACTTACGCCGAAGCCCTCGCGCGCCAAGTCGAGAAGCTGGCCTTGGTGCGCCCAAGCGGCCTCGAAGGGGCCATCGTCGCGGGGGTTTACGATGTTCTGCCGCGCCCCTATCCGGTGGAAGTGTTCGACAACGCCAAGGACGCGCTGAGGTGGTTGGGGGTGGCTGAGTCTTTTGCGCCGCAGCTAGCAGAGCTGTATGCGCGGGTCTCTTCGACGCCGCCGATGGTCAGCGCGGTGCGGGCGCTGCTGGACGCTCGCCTTGACGGATTGGCGCTGTCCAATGCTGCCAGCACCCTGGGGCTGAGCGACCGCAGTCTGCAGCGCAAGCTGAGCGAAGCGGGCACCTCCTTCCAAGAAGAGACGGCGAAGGCACGCATTCGTGCTGCCAAACGCCTGCTACTCGACAGCGATGCGGCGCTGACGAACATCGCCCTGGAGGTAGGCTGCGCCTCTCTTCAGCATTTCAGCGCGCTGTTCCGGTCAGAAGAGACGCAGCCAGCGCTAGCCAACGCTTCAACCGCCGAGTGCCCGGCACCCCACCCGAGCCCGGCACCCCACCCGAGCCCGGCACCCCACCCGCGGCACCCCACCCGAGGGTACTTTGGTTCGTTGGTATGGGACGAGGCCCGTACCTGGCGCAAAGCAGCTCGTTAGGGGGTTAAGGTCGATTTCCTGAAACTGGTCTCGCGCTCGCGGCGATAGATATGGGAGGGGGTCAGCGCCAAGCGCGAAGCGGCTCGTCGATTTCCTGAAACTGGTCTCGCGCTCGCGGCGATGGATATAGGAGATGACAAAACCACGTCAGGTTCTCAAGAACCGCTCCTATATGTTTACACGCCGCTGTTCTGAGCGGCGGTTCTTCCTTCGACCCAGCAAAGATGTCGAGCAGGCATTCGTGTACTGTTTGGGCGTCGCGGCCAAGCGCTACAAGGTGGACTTGTATTGGGCCAGCGTGATGTCCAATCACCTTCACGATGGCGGCAACGACAACTTAGCCAACTACCCGAAGTTTTTGAGCTACTTCCACAGTTTGTTAGCGCGATGTCTCAACGTGCGTCTCGGGCGCCGGGAGAACTTTTGGTCCAACGAGCAGAGCGGAGTGGTGTTGCTTGGAGATGCCGATGCCATCTTCGACAAGATGATTTACTCGCTGACCAACCCGGTCAAAGACCATCTGGTCGACAAAGTGCTCAACTGGCCCGGTTTCAATTCGCTGCGCTACCAACTTGCCGACAAGCCCGTAGTGGCGAAGCGACCCAAGTGGTTTTTCAGCGATGACGGAAAGATGCCCGAGCAAGTGGAGGTATCGTTCGTGCGACCGCCTGAGTTCGCCCACCTGAGCCATGAGGAGTGGACGGACAAAATCCGTGTCGCCGTGGCTGAGCAGGAGCGTATCGCAGCTGAAGAGCGGAAAAGGACCGGCGGCCGCATTGTCGGTCGTAAGGCCATCCGGCGACAATCCCCCTACACATGCCCGAAGACGCGCCCCAAGCGCCGAGGCATGCGTCCTGCTGTGGCCAGCAAGAATGAGCGGCGACGCATCGAGCTGCTTGCCGCCAACAAGCGCTTCCAACAGAATTATCGAGACGCCTTCACCCGTCGCCGCTCAGGTGAGCAAGACGTGGTGTTTCCCTACGGCACCTACAAGCTTCGCTTGCAGGGTCTGTCGCAAGCTCGCTGCGAGTCGCCGCCACCCGCGCTCGAGTGAATGAGCCCCCAGTTCTGCTCCAAGGCGACACTCCGGTGCCGCGGCAAGGGACAGCTGCGTCCGCCCTCACAAAAGCGGCCAAAAACCGTCCTCGAGCAAGGTCTGCCGGCGGCAAAATGACGCTCCGACGGCCTATCCCCTCCGTCGTTTGCCCAATCGCTGACAACATCTGCTGCCGCTCAGGGCCTTACTCTCCTCCCCGGGCCTTACTCTCCTCTCGGGCGGGGGCGGGCGCGCGGGCGCGCGGGCGGGTGCGGGCGCGCGGGCGCGCGGGCAGATGCAGGCAC
>CAZRGL010000225.1:14923-15700 GCA_964599485.1 uncultured Polyangiaceae bacterium | reverse complement strand
CAGCCCGCCCCCCTCCGGGGGGCAGTCACGCGCGGGGGCGGTGATGTAGGGGTAGTCTCGAATGACCTGGTCGTCTTTGCCCAGCGCGCGCAGGGCGTGCCAGCGACCGACGCGGGTGTGCCACAACAAATGCCTCGCGGTCAGGTGCAGGATCTTGTGGGTCTGTCCTTTGCGCATGCGCGTGACCGCGTAGTCGAGCTCCTTGAGGTCTGGCTCGAAACGAAACCACGCGGCGTAAATCTCGCCGCGGGCTTCGAGGTACTTCGCTGCGGCCGCCTCGTTCTTGCCAGCCTCGTGCAGCTCGTCGGCTTCATCGACCAACTTCGCCGCATCAGCGTACAGATCCGCACGGTCGTCTTGCTGAGGGGTGGCCCCCGCTGACGAACCTCGAGCCGAGCTCGCAGTGGCTTGCGAGGCCTTCTTGCCAGTCGTAATGGTGATCAAGCCACAAGCGGGCAGTGTCAGTGCAGCCGCCGCAATCGCACACACCGTGAAACGCGATCGTTGCCAGGTCATAGTCGGCCTCCATTGGCTCGAGCAAGGCTTCAGGGCACGCAGTATACGCGATGGTCTCGGCAGAACGCTCGTCGCAACGAGCTTGCGCGGAAACCCGCGCCAATTTGTTGTAGCCGCTAGGAGCGTGGCAAACCAGAATGAGCTGGCGCTCGAAGATGCGGTCGTGGCTGCCCGCGTCTGCGTTCCGCCATTCGGTCCGCGGTGTCATTGGAGCCGTGCAACAGGAGGCGCTAGCGAAGCGTCCAACTCGCCTCGCCCAGC
>CAZRGL010000225.1:0-14913 GCA_964599485.1 uncultured Polyangiaceae bacterium | reverse complement strand
GCGGTCGGTACGCGTCCGCGGCGCGTGGCCCAGCTTTGGGCTTGGCGGAGCGCCATGGGGCACGGCGCAATCCCGATGAGCCGTTAGGCGAAGAGCCATCAAACACTTGGAGCCGTGCAACAGGAGGCGCTAGCGAAGCGTCCAACTCGCCTCGCCCAGCTCGGCACCGTCTGCAGCGCTCGGTGTCCAACGAGCAGCCCCTCACTTGCACAAAGTACGGCCTGTCAAGCTCGTCACCAGCGGCGGCGGCCGCGAGCCCAGTGCTCGTGGCGCGCCTTGCGACCCTGAGGACGCAACGCCTCAGAGACTGACTTGAACCTACTTGCTGTACACCTGCTGGATGAGCGACTCGGCGCACATCCCCAAGGACGAAGGCACGTTGCCCTGACCCTGACCGGTGTCGCCCCAACAGCTGATGCTACCGTCGCTTTCGATGCCGCAGGAGTGGATGAAGCCGGTGGTTACTTTGATGAACTCACCAGTGGGCGGCGTTGCCATGCCATACCAGTCGGCACCCCAACAATAGGCATTGTTGAAGCCGCTGCCCTTGATCGCGCAGGAATGGAAGGCGCCTGCATCTACCTGCTGCCAATCCCAACCATTGAAACCGTAACCGTGAATGCCCGTTGTCGCGTAAGGGCTATTCGGGTTCTGTGAACTGAAATTGAGGCCCGAGGTCTGTCCCCAGGAGTCGTTGCCCCAGCAGCTGAGCCTGCCTTGGGTGCTGACCACACAAGTGTGGAGGTAGCCCATGCTCACCTCAGCGTAAGGCGTGAAGCCCCAGGCAGCCGAGCCTGTGGTCGCGGGCGGTGCGGGCGGTCCGAAGGTGTGCAACTCACCGTTGCGCAGCGATGCCACGCTGTTGGCGCCCATCGAGATGCTGTCAGGGACCGGTGCCAAACCCGGCACGGAGTATCCGGTGACCTGGCCCGTCGAGGCGTTCCAACAGACGTAGCCATCGGGGCGGATTCCGCACACTTCATACCACCCGGCATCGATGTCACTAAACAGGCCAGTGGGAACAGGTCCGCCGCCAGGTGGGACTGTGTTGTTGGTGGCGCCCCAGCACTCTACCGTGCCAGCCTCGGTGAGCCCGCAACTGTAATTGAGCCCGGAGCTGACCTTTACGAAGTCATCGCGCGAAGGTGGCGACGACTGCCCGTAGCCATCGCCTCCCCAACACACGACCCTGCCGCAGTCAGTGAGTGCGCAGGTGTGGGTATAGCCGGCGCTGATGTCGACAGCCTCGGCTGGGCTGTAGCGGATGAAGGGATTGTAGTTGGGAACAATCTGCGCGTCGGCGGATGCCGGGACGAGCAGCAACAGGGCCAGCGCACAACTGGCAGCGAAACGATGCAAGGACATGGACAGCTCCTATGTCGAGGGTTTGCAGGTCACTGTCGCACGTAGCATGCCAAACGCCCGGTATTCGCAAGCACGCGGAACTACGTCGGTGAGCACCGAGCCGAGCCTTGCTGTCACATGGGAGGCTGAGACAGGACGCATGGGAGCGCCGTAGACGACCGACACCAACTGTGCTTCAGACAAAGACAATGGGGTCCATCGCCATCGTCGCCATCGAACGTCGCCGTTTGAGTATTGTTGCAACGCTGCTGCTCACGCTTGCCACCTTTGGCTGCACCGCCTCCGGGTCGCCCACGAATGATCTCGGCAGCGACGACGATGTCACCATCGTCAATCTCAACGTGCTGCACGGCTTGTTCTGCGGCGGCGAGGCATGCCGACTGACCGACCGCATCAGCTTGCTCTTTGGCTTGCTCGAGCAGGCCAAGTGCCCCGACGTGGTCACGCTGCAAGAAGTCTCCAGCGCGGTCGAGACTGAGCTGCAACAGCGGGTGGCTTCGTTGTGCGATGGCGCCTATCAGCTTGGATTCGAGAAGGTCAATGGACTCGATGACGCTGTCATCCTGTCTCGCTACGCCCAGCTGACTCTGCAGGCGCTCCCGTTGTTTGGTGGTTTTCGCCACGCCCTCAGAGCCGAGATCGATCATCCGGCAGGACCGCTGCTGATTTTCACCACGCACCTCGCCTCAGGCTCGGATGGCGCCAACGATCCTTGCGGCGACCAGTGCCCAAGTGAGTGCACCGCCGCTGGCGCCAAGACCAAACGACAATGCCAAGCGGTACAGCTCGGCGAGCTCGTCAGCGCGGACCGAGCGCCCGATGCGCTCACGCTGATCACGGGCGACTTCAACGCCTCACCCACCGACCCAGAGTACTTGGGCCTGAAAGCGCTCGGCTGGATCGACACCTACGCCGAGGCGGGCAATCCCGAATGCAACGCGAGCGGCGGTGAAGGCTGCACGTCCGGGCGCGAGTCCGACCTCACAGCCCTGGAGTCGACCGACAGCGGTTTGGTAGAGCGCATCGATTTCGTGTTCAGTTTGCCTCCAACCAACTCGCAGGGCTCCTGCGCCGGCACCATCGAAGCGGCCGGCGATCCAGATGACGACGGTCAGCGTACTGGCCCCTTCGCCCATCAGCCCAACCCGCTCGCCGCCAGCTGTGGTCCGACCCCCGAGGCCATTTGTTGGCCCTCGGACCACAGCGGTGTGCAAGCCGACTTGGGCTGCGCAAAGTAACGCTACACGTCACAGAGCAACAGGCACCGGAACGGTGCTGTCGACTTTGCTGCCGTTGCCTAGCTGGCCCTTGTAGTTACTGCCCCAACACACCACGACTCCGTTGCTGCGCAACGCGCAGCTATGTGCACCGCCAGCAGTGATGGCAAAGGCGTCGTCCAAGCCCTGCACTTGAACAGCGGCCCCCCCGCTGCTGGTCTTGGTGCCGTCGCCCAGCTGACCGGAGGCATTGTAGCCCCAGCAACGAACAGTCCCGTCGGCCAGCAGCGCGCAGCTGTGCTCGCTGCCAGTCGCAACCGCGGTCGGCTCGGTCAGCCCTTCGACCGTCAGTGGAGTCGCGCTGTATTTCGGATGGGAAGCGCCGAGCTGCCCGTTCCAATTGCGCCCCCAGCAGCGGATCGCCCCCGCGTCGAGGGCGCAATTGTGATCGTTTCCCGCCGCGAGCTGCGTCGTGTTGGTCAGTGCTGTGACCTCGACCGGCACTCCGCTCTGCGGCGACCCTTCTTCCCCCAGCTGCGCAAACCAGTTGTTCCCCCAGCATTTCACGGCTCCGCCCGCATCGACCACGCAGTTGTGGGCACCGCCCGCACCGACACTGACGATCTCGCCGAGCCCTTCGATCAACATCGGCTTGCTGCTGCTCTCCACACCACTATCGCCGAGCTGCTTGTCTTCATTGTTGCCCCAGCAGTAGACGTGACCGCCTTCGACTAGCGCGCAGCTATGTCCGCCACCTGCAGCCACGGTCTTGACGCCAGTCAACGACACCACCTCGGTGGCGTACTCGAGCGAGTTGTTTCGCTCGCCGTCTCCAATCGCACCCGTGCTGTCGTAGCCCCAGCACCAGGCCGTGCCCCCGCTGCGTACAGCGCACCCGTGGTTGATACCCATGTCCAAATCGACGACGCCCGTGTCGAGGCCGATGACGAGCACAGGTGTCTCGCCATAATCAGCAGAAACGGAGGGGCCTCCCAACTGACCATAGAAGTTGTCACCCCAGCAGCGCGCGCTCGCGCCCACGACGGCGCAGGTGTGATGGGCACGCGCATCGATGCTCATGATCTTGCAATCGGTTGGGCAGTCCTCAGCCGTCTCCTTGTTGGCGCAGGACCCGTTGCCGCAGATTTCGCAGCTCGTGGTGCTGAGAACGCAGTCGACACAGCTCAGCGGGCCTCCTGTGTGACCGCGCATCTCGCAGGTCGCGTCGACGGGCACCGCATAACCGTCGCACTCCTCGCCGCCATCGATGACGCCATCGCCGCATCGCGCCGGCTCACAAGTCGTGCGGCAGCGGTCGGGTGCGTGGTCGTCGTTGTCGATGCCGTCGTCGCAAATCTCGCCAGGATCGAGCACGCCATCGCCACAACCTTGCTCGAGCAAACAGTTGCTGCTGCAACCATCGCCGTCGACGCGGTTGCCATCATCGCAGCTTTCGGCACCCTGTACCGCGCCGTCGCCGCAATTCCCAAACAACTCCGAGTCACAACCCGAGCTGCCAAGGGCCAGTGAGGCTGCTAGCGACAGCGCCACGACCAACCTCACCCATGAGGCATGCTGCGGCGCGCTTGCCTGATTGCTTGGCTTTTGCCCCCGTTCAATTCGAAAACGCACCTTCTGCCCCCAATTGACGAGACTACCAGCTGTCTGTGCTCATGCATGAGGTAAGCGCAACGGACACCCTGACGAGGTCACCGAGCATCACAGTCGGCAACAACGAGACGCCGCGTGCTGCGGATGACAAGTTGGCACGAGCTGCGAATGCGCTTGCCATGGTGGCACCAATCATTCGCAGTGAGCACCTGATTTCAGGATGTTATGCGCGGCGCGAAGCTTGCAGCTTCTTCGGGCATGTTGGGGTTCAGGATGCTCTCTGGGTTGGCGTGCCTGTCGGCGATGCTGGTGATGGTGGCTTGTCTCGAGCGACCAGCGGACGAGCTGGGTGCGGGTGACGAAGGCGGAGCCGTCGGGATCCAGCAGGCCGCCTACAGCCTGGCGCCTGCGCCGCGCGACATTCTTCTCTGCAAGCAGCTCGCCGGGCGAGAGCAGGGGTGCTTCTTGGACCCAGCTCAATCTGCAGCCGACGCCCGGCAGCTCACAGCATGCGCCACCCGTTTCGCTTGCTCACGCCGGATGTGGCGGGAGGATGTCGTCGACGCGGTGTACGCGTGTTTGCCCGAGCGCCCCTGCGAAGATGCCGATCCAGCAGCCAGCTGCCTCGCCCAAGCAGTTGACGAGCTTGGCGAATCGCCGGCCGAACGCAAGTTCGCCGAGGCTCTGATCACGGCGGAGCAACAGTGTCCCGACCTGATGCAGGTTGCCTCTGGCCAAGCCGACACCGTGTACGAGGCGCTGACGAGCTGTTTGCTCGAACAGCGCAACTGCGATGCCATGGGGCAATGCGCTGGGCTCGTCATGCAGGAGCTGGTGGGCGAGATCTGCGACGAAGGGCAGCCCAACAGCGCGCCCAAAGCGAACGGACGAGACACGCCTGTCTGAGCCACCGAATCAAGGCTTGTGGGCTACAGTGTCGCGCTGCCCTTGTGCCCCAGGTACTTCGGTCGGCCGTCATCTACGTCGATGACCCTCGCGCCGTAGAAGATGTGACAGGTGGGGCGAAACGCTTCCGGGATCTCTGCTAGCGATCGAAAGCCGAAGAGCGGCCCGAAGGCGAGGAACATATTCCTGCCTTCGTCGGCGATGGGAGCGCGACACCGCTCGCAGCTGAGCTTGCAAGGCAGGATGCGCTCGGCCCGACCGAGCTCGCTGTTGAAGAAGTGCAGCTGATCGAGTCCGCGGATGAAAGAGACATCGGCCTTGTGGAAGATGACGGCCCATTGAAAGGGCGCGCCATGAAGTGACTGGCACGCGGAGCAGTGGCAAATCTTCGCATCGACGGGGTCCGCGCACACTTCGAATGCAACAGCCCCGCAATAACACTTCGCCCCGTGCGTCACTCTTGGCTGATGGCTGGAAAATGGGACGTAAGGGGGGTTCTCTGTCCAGGCGGTGACCGAGCTGACCATTGAATCGATGCTACCGACGGTCAGCGCTGAACGAAACTCGGTTGCCTGTAAGCTGAGTCGCATCTGGCCGTTGTGGCTCTGTCGTGAAGAGATTTGCCAGACCGCTTTGTTGGCTCCTGGCGGTATTGTTCGTGCTGGCCCTGTCGCCACCACTCGCCGCCGGAGACCATCCTCTCGTCATCGTCGGTCCCGATCCTTACCCTCCCCCGCCGCCGCCCCCCTTTGAGCGCGCTCCGCAACTCACCGCAGGCACGTTGATATTCGGTTGCGAGCGACGCGCGCATGGGCCGACCTTGGTCGGTTGGTGTGTCGACGACGAGCAGTCCCGTTGGCAGCGCTTCTATGGCCCGGTTTACGGTGGCGGACTGCTGTATACGGCCGACCGCAACGTCGAAGTCTACGGATTGGGCCAGGTGGGTCTGGTCAACTTCGCGAAGAAGTACCGCGGAGCGATGCGCGTCGGGCTCTTCAACTCCGCGCGGGATGCAAGCACCTTGGACATCGCGCTGGTGAGCGCCATCCACCACGACATGTTCGGGATGCAGCTCGCCGCGGTCGCCTTCGCCGACGAGATGAACGGAGTGCAGCTGGGCCTGGTCGCGCTCAACGATGACCGTCTCTATGGATTTCAGCTGGGCGTCGTGGCGCTGAGTGAGGACGTCGCCGGCGTACAAATGGGCGCCGTGACGCACGTCACCCAGTGGGTCAAGGGGACTCAAATCGGCGCGTTCAACATCGCCAAGAGCCTCTACGGTGTGCAGGCCGGTGCCATCAACTTGGCCGGCAAGCAGGAAGGGCTTCAGATCGGCGTCATCAACGTAGCGAACCGCCTCGAGGGCCTTCAAATCGGCGTCATCAACATCGCCGCTCGAGGCGCCGTGCCACTATTGCCGCTGTTCAACTTCGGCTGGTAGCAGGGCTCGGGCTCAGCTTTGAAGCTTGACCGCAGCGGCGTGAAGCTCGAGCACATCGCCGTCGTGCACGACGTGGTCGCGGCTCACTTGCTGGCCGTCGAAGGTGTGCTCGCCCCAGCAGCGCGCGTACTTCAGAGTGGCGGCGACATCGCGGTGAACGAGCATGGCGACATCGTGCACCGTCTCACCTCGCTTCACCGTGAAAGGCCTCTTCTTGTCTGGCTCGCGACCGGGCGCTTTGGTGTAGACGCGAACCACACCTAGGCCTTCGAACAGTGTCGGCGCGACCTGCTCGAGGCCTTGTCCGGTGGTGGCCGACACGGCGAGCGTCGGAAAGCGGATCCCTAGCAACTCGGCGAGTACTTCCAGCTCCTCTTCGGGTGAATCGAGCAGATCGATCTTGTTGGCGACGAGCACAGTCGGCAGACGCACCGCAAATGGGTCGGGAACATCATCGTCGTCGCCGCCGTCCGGACCTGTGTCCTGCCATTGCTCGAGCAGCGTTACGTGTTTCTTCTTCAGGCCTGCGCGAATGGCCCCGATGTGGTCGACGCATTCGGGGTCGGCCAAATCGAGCACCAACAAACAAGCGTGGGCTGGGCCGAGCGAGTTGCCGATCCAGCTTGGCAGATAGTCGGCTGACACCGGGGGCAAGTCGACCAGTTGCAAGTGGATGTCCTCGAAAGGCAACATGCCAGGAATCGGGTGCTGGGTGGTGAAAGGGTACGGCCCGACCTCGGTGTGCGAGCCCGTCAAACGCGCGTGCAGGGTCGACTTGCCGCTGTTGGGCGGACCCACCAGCGCAATCTGGGCGGCCCCCTCGCGCCGAATGACGTGGGCCGGCCCGCCTCGCGCTGGACCGCCTTTGCGCGGCGATGCAAGGTCCTCACTCAGCGACTTGATGCGGGTCTTGATGTCGGCTTGCAGATGCTCGGTCCCCTTGTGCTTGGGGATGGTCCGCAGCATCTCCTTGAGACACGTCAGCCGCTCGCGAGGCTCACGCGCTTTTTTGTACTCGGCCTCAGCAGCGCGGTACTCGGGCGAGAGATTGGCCGCCACAGCGGGAGCGTTTCCCAGAATCGCGGCGAAGTAAACCGGAAGACCTAGGCGTCGGCCTGTTGGTCATTGAACTTGTAGCTCTGGGCGCTGGTCAGCGACGAAACCAGGGCGGCACAGATGAGCATCGAAAGCAGGATGATGGCCGATGTGCCAAATCGAGTGCGGGCAAAGCTCATGAGCAACTCGCCTCGCTCCACCAAGCCTGATGAAACGGTGCCGAGACGGGGAAAGGTCGCTGCCCAGGTGCGAAACAACCAGTAGATGGCAAAGCCGCTGCCCAACAGGCTCATCCACCACAGCTCGACCAAACCGCGTGCGGCTGCCGTTCCTTTCACGAAGCTGTGCTGGGCCACTTCACGAAGCATGAGGTAGGGCAGAACGATATTGACCGGCGGCAGCAGAATGCTCAGCGCCATCCAGGGTCGCCATCGCGGCTTGGCGTGGCCCAAGGCGGGCAGATTGGCCTGCAGGCGATAGAGCCAGGCGATGAAGGTCCCAAGCCACATGATCTGGGCGGCGCACCATGCCCAAGTCAGACGGCTCAACCAAACATTGACAGCCATCACTTGCGTGGTGACTTCCAACATTCGTGCCGTAATGCCCTCATCGAGCTTACCGGTGGCCATCGCCGTGCTCAGCGCGAGCATGTCAGCGGTGAGACTATGGAACTGGTAGGTGAGCCCCAACGCGACGAGTTGCACGGTGATGACGAGCACCAAAGACGCCAGTACGAGTTGTCGGCTGACCTTGGGACTCGAGAAGGCGCTCATGGTTCGCAAACCCTAGCGCGAATCGTTCACCGCGTCGCCTGGAGCGCGAGGCTGGAACGGGAGCGTGCAGCCCGCAAAGTCCTGCCGCTGAGTAAGTCTTTGGCCCATAGGCGGTGACCGTTCAAATCGGGGAAGCGCTGGCCGTTGCGCCCGACCTTTCGCAACTCGCGCAGGTAGTCGGTGTTGGCCATCACCTCGCGGGTCCAGCAGTACTGCTTGGCGAAAGGCCAGCTGGCGCCGATACCGATCATGGCCGGCGATGGGCGCTTGGTGAACAGCAGCCGTACGTGCCGAAGCAGCGGGCGGGTAGCGTAGAAGTAGGGGTAGCAGGCCAGCGTGCGGCGGTACAGATCCCACGCGCTCATGTTCTTCGGGTGGTAGACGACGTGCTGCACATCGTACAGCTCCCAGTCCTTGGTGAAGATGCGCCCCTCGCGGTCGAGACGCTTGAACGTCGCAGTTCCGGGGAACGGTCTGAGCGGCATGAAGCCCGCCAACATGCAGCCGCTCTCTTTCGCAAAACGCACCGTTTCGGCAAAGCAATCCGGTCCATCGTGATCGGTACCGAACATGAAGAAGCCGTTGACGATGATGTCGTGCGCCGTCAACCGGGCCACCGCGCGTTTGACATCGGCGGGGCTCTGCCCCTTGCCCAGTGACTTGAGGCTACGCGGATTGACCGACTCGAAGCCACAAGTCACGAAGGTGCAGTTGGTCAGCTGCATGAGCCGCAACAGCTCAGCGTCCTGGCTCACGTCAGCGCGTAGCTGCGAATGCCAGCCGAGGCGCGGCACCATGTCCTCGCGCAAGAGGCGATCTAGCAGCTCTTTGAGAAAGTCGACGTTGTTGGCCAGGCTGTCGTCCATGAAGAACAAGAACTGCCGCTCGGGATCCCACAAGCTACCCAACTCTTCCATGATGTTGTCGACGCTGCGATGGCGAAGCGCGCGACCGAAAACCCGCGTAATCGAACAGTAGGTGCATGCTTGATCGCAGCCGCGCGTGGCCATGGTGAAGTACACCATGTCGTTGAGCGGGAAGCGTTGCGTGTCGGTGATCCCTTCGATGAGGTCGAGGCGGGGAAAGGGGACCTGATCGAGCTCAGCGGTGGTCAGCAAGGCCCGTGCGGGGTTGTGCTGGATCTTGCCATTCTTGCGAAAGGACAAGCCGGCGATGTCGTCGAGCGCCTCGCCAGATCCCAGCGCTTTGACCAGCTCAGGCAAGGTGTTCTCGCCCTCACCACGGACCAAGTAGTCCGTGTGCTCGATAGCCTCGTCGGGGTTGAGCGTGGCGTGAACACCGCCTAGCACCAATGGGATACCAGCCCGGCGCACCTGTCGCGCAATGCGATAGGCCTGCGGCGCCCACAGGGTCTGCACCGAAACACCGACCAGGTCTGCCCCTTCGATCATGCGCTCCGAGAACGGTGTGATTTGCTCGTCGTAGACCCGAACGTTGCAGCCCTCGCGCTCGAGGATCTGCGCCAGGATGGTCAGCCCCGCGTGCGAGGTGACCAAGCCCGGTAACTTGTGCGTCGAGAGAAAGCCCGAGTAGCGGCGCGAATCGGGATAAATCAAGACGACGTTCTTGATCACGACAGCGGCTCCGGGCGCTTTTCGTCCGCAGCTGCTTCGGGCACGAGCGCGCTCTTGAGCCGCGCTGGCAAGCGGCTTGCCAAGCGCTCGCGCAGCGGACGAGAGACGGCCATCGCCATCTCGGCGACGTCGCTCGGACCCATCTTGACGGTCATCGGCATGAACTCCTTGACCATGCCCTCGACCACGATCTGTCCGTCTTCATAGGTTACCCGCACGATGCGAACATCAGCGGTCATGAACTTGCTGACGACTCTCACAGCGCCAGCGCCTCACGCAGCAGCGTGAACAGCTCACGTAGCCAGCTGAAGAGCCGCTCGAGCAGCTCCATTGGATCGGGGATGCCACGGCGCTGCGACTCGGCGCTTCGGGCCGCTTGTGGCTGCGGAGCCGCCGGCTGCACTCTTGGTTGCCTGGTGGGTTGGGATTCGACCACCTGCGAGCTGGGCGCCGCCTCAGTTTCTGGCAAGCTCTCTAGCGCTTCGCGGATGTTCTCGGCGAACTCCTCCATCATGGTCGGCACCTTGGTCTTGAGAATCGCCTTGTAGATCCTCTTGAGCCGGCCTTTGGCGTCCACCTCGCCGCGGTAGCTGATCGTCACATCGCCCTCTTTGTCGCCCGGTGCGAGCTCGAGGCGCAGGTTGAGCAAGCCAACAGAGCCAGCGCCGATGCCGTCGATGTTCTTCTTCATCTGTTCGGTCAACGTCTCACCCAAGTAGGAAACGCCGCGCGCCCGCAGCAAATAAGGCTCTTGCTCGAGCACCTCGAGGATGATGCGACTGGAGATCGGCAACGCTCCGAGCTTGATCTCGACGCGCGCGTGCACCTGTTCGCCCTCGAACTCGACTTGCTCGACCGTGGGAATGAGCGCAGCGACGTCGCCAAAGCGACAAAACAAGTCCCATGCGTCTTCGATACGGCAACGGACGTCGACTTTTCCTTCAACAGACAGCATTTGATCACCACCAAGGTTCGATGTTCAGGTCAGCAAGGACAGTGCCGGCGGCGATGTAGCCACAAGCACCCAGGATTCCACCGCCGGGATGAATGCATGCCCCCCCGAGGTAGAGGTTGTCGATGGGCGTCTTGCCGTCACCCATCCCCGGCAGCGGCCGGAAGGACTCGATTTGGTCGAAGGTCATTCGACCGTGGAACACACCGCCACGCGGCATGCTGCTCAGCTTTCGGTATACGTCGAAAGGCGACAGCACCCTGCGCGCCAAGATGTTGTCGTCGGTCAGGTTCGGGGCCACCGCCCGCCATGCCTCGATGCAGCGGTCGGCATATTCGCTCGAGAGCTGCTCCCATGCCTCAGCGCCACCTTCGGCGAGCTCATAGGGGGCTGGTGCCCAGCAGAAGGCGGTGTGCTTGCCTTCGGGCGCTTGGCTGGGATCATGCAGCGTCGGACAGCACGCGTAGAGCCGCGGTGGATCGGGCGCTTTGCCAAGACGGATCTGGTGGAACATGTCGGAAAAGTCGGCAACCGACTCGAAGCCAATCGCTACCTTGAAAGCGCGATCGACATCGGGGTCGAAAGCCGCCGCGCTGTAGCGGGGCGCCTCGTTGAGCGCCAGGTGCACGCCGAAGAGCGAGAACTCGTCGAGCTTGAAACGCTCGACGCGGTTGCGCGTCTCTGCACTGATGGCGTCCTCGTCGACCAGCCGCAGGAAGGTCTGCTGCAAATCGATGGCGCTCACCACCGCCTTGTTGGCGACCACCGTTTCACCGCTCGCGAGCTCGACTCCGACAGCGCGGCCACCCTCGATGACGATCTTGGTCACCTCGTGGGTACCGCGCACGCGACCGCCAGCGCGAAGCACCGTACGCCACAAAGCATGAGCGATGTCGTGTGAGCCTCCCTTGGCCAGGTGCGATGTCTCGACCCCGGTTACCACCAAGGGCACCAACATGCCGAGGGCGCCGTAATCGGTAACCACTCCGCGCGGCACAGCGAGCTGGTAGAGCACCGCGGCGCGCACCGCCTCGGTCTCGAACAGCTCCTTGACCACATCGGCGGGGCTCGAGCGCGACAAGCGCAGGTAGTTCATCCCCACCTCGGATCCCTCGATGGCAACAAGCGGCTCGGAGGGTTTCGGTGGCGAAGCGTACAGCGCCGGCAATACCAACGTCTCGACGAACTCGTGATAGTCGTCGTCCACCTGCGCCCAAGCCTTGGCGTCGATCTCGCTGAAGCGGGCGATGCTCGCTTCGGTGCGCGACCGATCGGTATGCAAGCAGAGCGCTCGGCCGTCGGAGAGCACGACGCCCAGTTGAACCTCGGGGCAAATGTACTCAGCGCCGTGGGATTCGAGCTCGAGGTCGTCCATCGCTGGCATGTGCTCGGCGGCGTCATGGAACACCGAGTGGTAGTTGTGCAAGAAGCCCGGCAGCGTGGCCTCTTCGGTCGATAGCCCACCACCGACCTCGAGACGCCGCTCGAACACACACACGTCGAGTCCAGCCTTGGCGAGATAGGCCGCGCAGATGAGCCCGTTGTGCCCACCGCCGACAATGATCACGTCATGAGAAGAGCTCATACGTCCAGCCCCTTTGCGCGGAAGCGCTCACGCCACGTTTCAGTCGCTTTCTCCCAGATCTTCGTGGTGATCTTGAGCCGCCCCCACAGGTCGAAGTCGTCAGCGAGGACCTGCAAGCAGTTGTAGCTCGGCCCGCCGATGATTCCGCCGTGCGGATGCACCGAAGCGCCACCCATGTACAAGCCTTCAATCGGGGTGCGCAGCGTGGCGACGTCTTCGATGGGCCGGTTGGTGAGCGCTTGTGCCTCGGTCACCGCGGCGCAATGGAAGCCGCCGCGACGCATGTTGATCATCTTGCCGGCGATGTCGTGCGGCGTGTACGCGTGCACGCCGAGGATCTTGTCAGCCGTCAGATTGGGCGCATACGAACGCCACTCGTCGAGACAGCGCTCGGCGTACTCGTCCTTGAGCTTGTCCCATACCGCCGAGTCTTTGTCCTCACAGCCCGGGGCAAAAGGAGTGAACTGCCAAAGCACCGCCGTGTGCTTTCCTGGCGGAGCCTGGGAAGGATCGAACAAGGTGTTGACGCCCACCTCGAGCCGCGGCGTGTGGGGCAGCTCGTTGCGGTCGATCTCCTCGTAGTGTTGGATGAGATCGTCAGGCGTCTCGTAACCGATGTTGACGTTGAAGGTCTTGTCGATATCAGGATTGAAGGCCGCGGCGGTGTATTGGGGGGGCTCGTCGAGCGCCACATGCACGCCGAACAGGACATCGCCATGGCCGTACTGAATGCCACGGACACGCTCGGCCATACCCTCGGGCAGCTCGTCCTCACGGAGCATGCGCAGGAAGGTCTGCGTGACGTCTACGGTGGAGACCACTGCCATGCGGGCGTCGATCTCGGTTCCGTCGGTCAGGGTCACGCCTTTGGCGCGATTGTCAGCCAAACGGATCCGGGCAACATCGCAGTGTTCTTTCAGCTCGCCGCCGCCCTTGAGCAAGACCGTACCGAGCACGTGCGCTAGATGATGCGAGCCGCCGCGGCAGAGCTGCCAGTTGGTCATGTAGCCCAAGAAGGCACAACCAACGGCGCCGAAACCATGCTGCCGAACATCCCAGCCGCCCACGGCCATGTGAAAGAGCACCAGGGCTTGCAGATGCGGATCCTCGAAGCGGCTCTTGACGAAGTCCACAGCGCTCATCTCACTGATCTTCGCGCCAAACCAGCTGTCGACCTCCTCGCGCACGATGTCTACCGCCTCGGGCTGACGCACCGGGGGAGTGAAACCGGAAGCGAGGATTTCCTCGATGTGGTTGGCGATGATGCCGCGCGTCTCGAGCCATGCTTCGGCGTCGCTCTTGTTGAAGCGGGCGATCTGCTCGTAGCTCTTGAGCTCGTCGACATAGAGCACCAGCGCCCGGCCGTCGCGAATCGGCATGCCGATGTTGGCTTCGGGGTGGAAGTACTGAGTGCCGTGCTTGGCCAGCTCGAGGTCGTGGTAGGGCGGAAAGAACGGCATCGCCCCGTGAAAATTCGAGTGCAGGTTGTGATAAAAACCGGGGAGCGTCACCTCCTCGGTCGAGAGCCCGCCTCCGAACTCGTTGCGGCGCTCGAGCACGATGACCTCGAGGCCCGCACGCGCCAGATAGCCACCGAGCGCGAGGCCATTGTGCCCTGCTCCGATGATCACCACATCGTAGGTCTGATCAGCCAACTGTCTCCTCCTTCAATGGCTCCTCCACCACTGTGTCCTCTTCCAGGGCCATCTCGACGAGTTGTCGTAGCCCTCGAAACGCTTCTTCCACTCGTTGGTTCGAGGCTGTCGAGCCTTGCAAGCCAAGACCACTGACCGTGGCCCAGAGCAAATCTGCCGTGGTCTCCAAGCTCAGCGGCAAACGCTCGGCAGCCGAGCCGAGAATCCGCTTCATCGTTCGAACAATCTCGGCGTGCAGGTGGGCGCGCAATCGTTCGGCATGCCCCCGCAAGGACTCGTTGGACAACGAATGGGCCCACACCTTGGCCTGAACCTGGATGTCGGGGTTGTTGCCCAGTGCGTCATAAAGCGCGTCGAGTGCAAAGAGGGCACGCTCGGTCGGAGTTCCTTGCTCTCCGAGCGACTCGGTGACGCGGACCGCAAGACGGTTGTAGATGCGCACCAATACCTCCAAGAAGAGGTGCTCTTTGGACTGAAAGTGGTAGTGCAGTAGGCTCTTCGAGACCCCTGCGACTTCGGCGATCTCACGCAAAGAAGTCGACGCGTATCCAGCGCTACGGAAGCACTGCTCGGCGGCTGACAGGATTCGCTCTATTGGCTCTGCCTCAGCGTTGGACAGCAGCCCCGTTGTTAGCTCTCTTGCGAGCGGCGGCTCGCTACCACGATTTCTGGACGCTTGCTCCACCGTTTCTTGCCTCACTCCTGCTAACTGACCGCTGTGCCTGACTGACCGCTGTGCCTGAATGACCGCTGTGCC
>CAZRGL010000224.1:0-15817 GCA_964599485.1 uncultured Polyangiaceae bacterium | reverse complement strand
AGCAAAGAGCCGAGCTGGCCACGTTGCGCAAGCGCGCCCTCGATCCAAAGCTCGTAAGGCGGGTCCACGACCTGCTCCGCGTGCCGGCAGTAGCGGCGATCAACCGCGAGCTCGGCTTCGGACGGTCCGGCCGTCGTGCGTTCCTCGGTCGTTGGCCCAAGGCGGTGGACAAGTATCTCCGCTTCCGTGAGGCCAACCCCATGCTGCTCAGCAACCTGGTCAGAGCGGGCTACACCAACGCGGTTAGGGGCCTGGCGCGCCAGGTCGGTTACAAGCCGGCAGGTGTGGCCTTCTTCGAGGCGCTCCGTTGGCGCCAGGTTCAGGCTTCTGACGGTCGTCGAACGATGGCCATCGCAGCCGAGCTGGCCAAAGCCGAGAGCTGGGACGGGCTGAGCGAGGAGGCGATCTGCAACAAGATCACCGCCGAGCGCATGAGCTTCAAGCGCGTCGTCGGTTTGCTCCCGAAGGAGATTGGGCTGACGAGAGCCATCATGGCGGCGGCCATCGAACAGGGTTGCCTGAGTGACAAGGAGCTCGTGATCCAAACACCGACGTTGGAGGCAATGGGTCTGCTCGAGATCCAGGATGTGCGCCAGCGTTGGGAGACGGCTGTGCGAGCGGCCGAGGATCAGCGAGCGCGCAACATCGCCCTCAACGTCAAGCACAAGGCCACCAAGGAAATGCTCCAGGAAGGCGCCGATGCGGCCGTCCAAAAAGCGGTCGAAGAGGTGGTTCGGGGTCTGCGCGTCTACTTCTTCATCGACATTTCGAGCTCGATGGATGACTCGATCGCACAGGCCAAGCGGTACATCGAGATGTTCATGCATTCGATCCCGCTCGAGCAGCTCCATGTAGCGGTGTTCAACACCGCCGGACGCGAGATCACCATTCGGCATCGGTCGGCCAAGGGCGTGCAACACGCGTTCCGCGGCGTCCGAGCTGGTGGAGGTACCGACTACGGCAGTGGGGTTCTTGCGCTACGCAACCACGCTCCAAAACAGGATGAGGATAGCTTGTTCATCTTCGTCGGTGACGAAGAGCAATATGTGGGTTTCGACCAGCAGATCGAGCAATCAGGGCTTCGCCCAATGGCCTTCGGGTTCGTGCGCATGCGCAACAGCAGTTGCTCGGCGGTACGTGACACGGCGGCACAGCTCGGCATTCCCTGCTTTCTGATCGACGAGCAGACCTTCGACGACGTCTACGCGATCGGGCGCATTGTGCGCGCGGTCGTTGCGGCGACGCCGGTCGGTCAGGCGACAGGCGCCATCAAGCGCAAGTCGCTGGTCGAGCAAATCCTCGAAACCAAGCTGTTGCAGAAGCCCGTTTGGGCAGCCTGAGGTACGCAACATGGGATGGAGAGCGCTTCTACAGAAAAAGGACGAGACCATCGTCTCCCCCTGGGTCGGTGGTCGCTATGTCCGGACCAACACGCGAACCTGGACCATCGAAGGTCAGCTTCCCGCTGAGCACGGATGGCACGAGTTCAACGTGAAGGGCCGCAAGGCTCGTCACATGACGAAGACCGAGACCCCGTTCGGCGTCCTGCGGGACGTCGTTCAGGGCTACTTGGTTGGTGATCGAATGGTCCCGGACAGCGTCGCAGTCGCTCCGAATATCGCTGAGCTCGCACGAAACTTCGAGCGCGCTCATCTGATTGAGGCAGGGCTGGGACGCTTCACCCGGATCTCGGCGGGCCGCAGCTGCGAGGCTGGGCCGCTGCTCTTCGAATGTGAGCAGATGCCACTTGGGCCGGAAGAGGAAGTGCAAGCTGCTTACCTCGATCGGCGCGAGAGCCTCGCAGCGATCGCTGGCGTTTCGCCGGCGCTCGACGCAGCGTTTCGGCTCGAGAGCCACAGACGCGAGCAAGTAGAGCGCCGCCGTCGACAGGCCCATGAGCGTCACCAGCGAGAGCTGGAGCGACTGCATCGCGAGCGTTTGCAGCGTGAGCTCGTCGAGGAGCTCGGCGACGCTTGCACGCGGCGAAGAGTAGCCGCGACCGACTTCGAAGCAGCTGCTCGCGCAGCCTTGGCAGTCGGCAATGCTGAGCTGCTCGATCACCGCCGCGCCTACACTCCGGACGAGATGGTGGTTCAGTTTCGACTGGCTCATCGGTCGTTCGAGTGCAGTTGCCACCGCTACACCCTTCGCATCATCGATGCGGGGATCTGTCTCGAGGATCACGATACCGGTCGAAAGGACGACTCCTTGCTGACCCTCGAGTCGCTCCCCGCCGTCATCATGGAAGCTGAGCAGCGCGGGTTGCTCGTCGTCTTCCGTACCATCGACTGAGAGGCTGAATCGCGGTCTCTCCCCAATCGACAATCAAGAGGACATCATGATCAAGCAAGCTACTGAGGCTCGCGTAAACATCACCTGGCTGGGCCAGAACGGCGACTTGCCGGACTTGGTCCGCTTCGATGCGACCGATGCGGAGGTCCGCCAATGGGTGACCGAAGCGGCGCGTGCCGGATCCATCCCAGGTATTCACCTGCAGGCTGATCTGCATCTGAACGAGCACATCGTCGAACGGTTCGATGCCAACGGGGCGCGGCCGTACAACCTGATTCAAGTCCGTCCGAAGACGGCTTTTGGCTGAAAGGAGCAGCGCCATGACACTCGTCGTCGTTTTGGGTGTCGGAGCCCTCGGCTCCCACACCGTGCAGCTGCTCCGGAGCTGTGATGTCACCTTGCGTCTCGTCGATTTCGATCGCGTCGAGCGCAAGAACGTGGCCTCGCAATTCCACGGCCGAAGCGGCGTCGGCAAGTCGAAGGTTCAGTCTCTGAGCCAGACCATGCAGTTCCTCTTCGGCCTGAAGGTGCAGACCAATCCGCACGCTCTTTCGCAGGACAACGTCGTCCAGGTGCTGCAAGGCGCTGACCTCGTCATCGAATGCTTCGACAACGGCGCATCCCGGCGACTCGTTCAGCGTCATGTTCGTAGCCATGCAATGGCCTGCCTGCACGGGGCGGTGGACGACAGCGGTTCCTTCGGTCGTGTCATCTGGGACGAGCACTTCGTCGTAGACGACGAGCCAGCTCAGGGCGCGGCCACTTGTGAGAGCGGCGCGCACTTGCCGTTCATCGGGATCGTCTCGGCCCACTTGGCCCGAGCAGCCCAGATTTTCATCAACACGGGCAACAAGATCGGAATGTCGATCTCACCAGCTGGTGCGATCATCACCTGACCAGCCCGCCAAACCTCAACAACAAGTCATCGCTGGGAGCGCTCAGCGTGAACGTGCTCACACGCAAAGCTCATCGGCAGAGCATGGTCTAGTCTGAGAATTCGGGCTGGACCAGGGGCGGGTTCGAATCCCGCTGCAATCCAACAACATCCATTGCAAACGCAATGAAGCACGCCAACTCGAGCGCTCCCACATTTTCACTTCACCGTTTCACTCCACATCGACACCTATGCGGTCGTCACAGGGGATCGGTTCCCCACCTGGCTGTTAACCAGGAGCTTCAAGCTCATTCCAGGATCTCATCTCGCCCTTCTTTCAGAGGGGCTGCCAGACGATTCTCACATGCATTCCGGTTCGACTCCGGGACGACCGACCAGAGCATCCAGCCGTACATGTCACACATGCATCGCTCTAACGAGAGTTTCTGGGTTCGAATCCCAGTGGGGCCTCCGTGGCGACCGCCACAATGTGCAATGGCCCCATGGCGGAATTGACATACGCACTTGTTTTTGGAACAAGCAAACGCTTCGCTGGCTTGACACTCGGATGCTCACATCTCTCCTCGGCTCTGCCCACCTTTCACGGGGCCAGTTGCCTTGCCGACGCTACGAGCGGCGGCGGGAGGCGGCGAGGATGGTGCCCATTGCGAGCAACCAGAGCGGGCCGCTGCTGTCCTTGGGGTGGCTGCCGACTGCGGTGCGGCACGCGCAGCTACCCTCTTGCTCGGGATCGTCGTCTTTGATGCCGTCGGTAGGCGGGGCGCCGCCTGACTGGGCGCCGCCGGCTCCGGCCGAGCCGCTGGATCCACCCGCTGCTGAGGCTCCGGCCGAGCCGCTGCTGGCGCTGGTGCTCACGGTGCCGCCGCTGCCGCCGCTGCCGCATTCGGGCTCGGACGAGCACTCGGTCAAGCTACCGTCTACGCAGGTCTGTGTTCCATCGGTGTCACAGGTCGACTTGCATGAGATGGTGTCAGGCGCGTCGCAGTCGGTCCAGCCGTTGAGCGTGCAGGTGCGCTCACCCATGATTCCGCAAGGGCCTGTACAGGTTTCGGTTACGACTTGCTGTACGATTTGGCTGAAAGCAGCGGTGAGCTCAGCAGGCACAGTGGCCTGGAAATAGCAGCTCGGCATGTCACTGTTGGGGTCGCAATTCGGCAATGCGGTGCCGCCGACATCGGCGGCCTGATTGAGCGCCTTGGTGTTGACCGAGCTGCCGAAGCCGACCACATAGGTGTTCACCCCGGCATTGGTCAGGGCCTGAGCACCGAGCACGGGCCATTCCTGCACGCAGTAGCAGCCGTCGTTCATGTCGGGTTTACAGTCGCAGGTTGGATCGCCCATTTCCGTGCAGTCTTCGGGGGTCACACAAGCGGTTCCGCCCGCCAAGCTGCAGTACTGATAGCCGTCTGTGACGAAGATGACGTAGTTGTTGTAGTTGGGATCGGTGATGAGCGGATATTTCGATGCCGCCATCAGGGTCTGCCCGGCTGGTGTCTGGTTGTTGTTTGGGATGACCAGATTGCTCAGCTCCCCGACGATGGTGTTGGCCGTACCCGCCGCGATCTCTACTTTGACCTCTCCAGTGGTGCACTGCCCGGCCGCGCCAGGAAAGAGCATCAGCCCGTATTGCGCCTCCTCAGGGTAGGCGGTGAGCACGGTCGAGACCGCGTCTTGCGCTGCAGCCCACTTGGTTGTGCTCTCGATGGCGCCCAACATCGACGAGGATGCGTCGACGACGAACAAGATGCGGGGCGGTGTGCAATCTTCCGCAGATGCAGTGCTCGCGGTGAGGGCAGAAGTCAGCACGACCGCGGCACAAGAGGCAGTAATTCTTGAAAAGCGCATAGACCACTACGGTAGCAAACTTTGGCCGAGCTGGGTGCTGGCAGGTGGGTCTACTTGGGATCGGGGCTGGGCATGCCGTGGCCCGGGCCGATTATCCGCTCGAGCCGCTCTTTCTTGTCGAAGCTCGTGACGTGAGGCGGATGGTGGCATTGTTCCACGCAGCGCTTGGTGTCGGGCTTGGCGGTTGCGATCTCTTCGCTGCCTTCGGACGCAACGTGCTTGGAGCCGGGGCCATGGCAGGTCTCGCATTGGACGTTGCGCAACGTATCGTTGAAGGTGACGGTCGAGCCGCCGGGCTTGCCGTAGCCCGTGACGTGGCAGCCCACGCACTCCAGGTTGTACTCTTTGAACTCGTCGACCAGCGTCTTGTAGGCATGCGCGTGGGGCGTTTTCTCCCAGTACGCCACCGCCTCGGAGTGGCAGGCATTGCACGAATCGACCCCGGCGAAGCTCGCTTCACCTTCTGCCGCGGGCAGGGGCTTGAGGTCGGCGAAGGCCTTCTTGTTGTGCTCGTTGACGGCCTTGTAGAACGTCCGCATGCGCGCGCTCACCAACTTGTCGCTGCCCAGCTCGGTGCGTACCTCTTTTACTGAGTAGCGGAAGAAACTCCCTTTGGGGGCGCTCAGCTCTGCCTCTAGCTGCTTGCGCTCGCCACGAAGTTTGGCCAGATCGGCCTTGCGTGCTTTCAGATCCGCCGCTTTGGCCTTGCCGCCTTTTTCCCAGGCGTTGATACGACTCTCGAGCTTGCGAATCCGCGTCGAGAGCGAACCGATTTTTGCGGCGCGCTTGACGCCGCCCGCGTCAGCGAGCTTGACGATGCCCTTCGCTTCGCCGCGAACGTGGACGTCGACGACTGCGACTGTTTGGCCGTGGTTGGCGGTCTCGACGACCAGGGTCGAGCCGATGAGCTCCGGTGGTGGCTGGGCGGTGTCGCCTTTGCCGGCCGACAGGGATTGGCCCACGATGAGCACATTCAGCTCTGGAATAGCCTCTGCGATCCGCAGGGCCGCACCGCGCTGAACTGCGGTCAAGCCGATCAGCAGCTGGGCGCCTTGCTTCTTGAGCGCCGCGACTCCGGCCTTGGCCAGCGTCACGAATTCGGCGCTCGGCGGTGCGCTCACCCCGGCGGGAGCTTTCCCAGCCCGATCGCGCGGATCACTGATCCCGAACACGCCGACTTTCAGCTTGCCAATGGTGATCAGCTTGTGGGGTTTTGCTGCGATGCCGCTGAGCTTCGCACCCAGCAGCGTTGCGCCCGCATTGCCAGCGAGGGTCGCCAACCGTTTGGTCCCGTCAGCCCAGTCGTTGAAGCCGGGAGCCCAAGCCGCCAGACCGAGGTCTTTCAGGACTTCAGCGATGGTCTGTGCCTTGTCGCCATCCTGCTTGGCCTGTTCCTTCTTCAATACCGGCTCGGTGAAGAACAAGGGACCGGCCGCGAGCATGACGCTGTTGGGCGCCTCACGTCGTCCTTTCCGTACGAAGGCTGCCAGGTGGTCCAGGCCTCCAAGCTGGTCTTTTGCGCAGCCGCAAGGCTCCAGTGCACCGCTGAGCGTGCTGAGCACATAGATCCGCACGCTTGGGGGGCCCGCGGCAGAGCCCGGCTCCGACGGGGATTGACTCGGGCAGCCTTGGCAGCCGGACATCGCCGACATTGCGAGCGCCAAAAGCAGAGGCAAGACGCGTCTGAACGTGAGAATCGAAGGCTTTCCCGGGTCTGCAGTAGGCATGAGCTTCAGCTACGGGGGTAGCACAGCTCAAACCCGGCGGCTCCGGCAGGGCGACGGATCAGCGTTGGGATTCGAGCGAGCCGGGATCGGGGCGACCGTGCCAAGCTTGAGGCGACTGGTCTTCTTGTCCCACGCTGCACTGCAAGCCCTCGCAAGCGCTGTGGTAGGTTGCACTACGGCCACACCCCAAAGCCAGGTAGCGGCCGCCGAGCTTGCGTTGCAAGCGGATCTTCTTCTGGGGACAGCGCAGGTCTTTCTCGGCCTGCACGAGCACCATCGGTCTGGCGGCGTTTCGAGCAGTCGTGCAGGCTGCACCGCTCGTCAGCAGGACGGCCAGGCACAACCATGCTTTGGGTGAGCTTGCCACCTATCAAGGATCCGCCAAGCGGCGGCCGGGGTCAAACCGCTGCTTGCGCGAGCGCGGTGGCGATCGTAGATGGACTGCATGTTCGCCGTCCGGATGTTGCTGGGGTTGCTCAAGGGCGGCCTCATCGTTGAGCAAGACGGCTACGGGCTGGCTGTAGCCGGGCTCGGCGTGACGTCAGCCTTGATCGCGTATCCGATCGCGGCCCTGGTGGGCGTGCTGGTCGCGCTCATCGCCGGCAAACCTGTGTGGGCCGAAGACTCCAAAATTCAGGTGTATCTGAAGATGGGGGTGGGCGCCCTGTTCGCTCCGGGCTTGTTGTTTCTTGCGCGACGTTTCCTGACCATGGGCTTGCCCTTCGACGCGGGCGTATTGCCTGGAGTTTCGCAATTGCAGAGTGCTCCCGCGATCGGCATGTTTGCTGTGTCTGCCTTGGCGATGGTGGGAGCCGTGCTGGCGGCTTTCTATGACGCCGACAACAGTCCGGACGGGCAGGGCGACGACAAAGAGGCTCAAAGCTCCAAGAAGGCCAGCGCCAGCAAGCGGCGTATCAGCGCCGAAGTAGCGGCCATCACCGGTCTGGATGTGTCGGAGATCGAGGAAGCCGAAGAAGCGCGATCGAGGCAAGCCAGCAAGGAGTGAGCGGCCTTGCCTATCGCCCGTATCGTGCTGTACTTAGCAAGCGTCGCCGGCGTCGGTTTGATGGTGCAGAGTCTGATCTCGTCGCCACCTCCGCTGTTCGTGGCCGTCGTGGCTTTGCTTGCCTATCTCGGTCTGATCACCTGTGGTGTGCTCTTTTCACGCTTCAGCATGTTCGCCGACGTGGTTACCTTCGGACCGCGCGACGCCCGTGGGGTTGCCCTGACCTTTGACGATGGTCCCCATCCAGAATCGACGCCGCAGATCCTCGATATGCTCGAGCAAGCAGGGGCCCGCGCGACATTTTTCGTGATTGGTCACAAGGTCGATGCCCATCCCGATCTGGCCCGTGAGATCGTCGAGCGCGGTCACGCGCTCGGTGTGCATGGTTATGCCCACGACCGGCTCTTTGCGCTGCGCTCGCCCAAACATGTCAGGAACGATCTAGAGCGCGCGGTCGATGCCATCCACCGCTGCATGGGAAAGCGGCCGATGCTGTTCCGGGCTCCCATCGGGCACATCAGCCCGAGCGTGGCTCGGGTGGTCCGGGGGCTCGAGCTCATCGTGGTCGGCTGGTCAGTGGGCGGCATGGATGGCTGGCCTGGCGCGAAGCCCGATGTGGTGGCCCAACGGGTAATCCCCAAGCTCCGGGATGGGGCGATTGTGCTTCTTCATGATGCCTCGGAGCGGGACGAATTCGTGCCCGCGAGTGTCGAGGCTTTGCCGCAAATTCTCGAAGCGGCCGAGAAACTGAACCTCAGCTTCGTACGGGTGGACAGCTGGCTGGGCCAGGGAGACGAGCAGCAGCAACGGGCTGCCCACGACCAGCAGAGCGAATAGTTCTCACACAGGGTTGGTCCCCAAAGGTCGGTTCCTCGAATAGCCCAGCTTCTCGGAAGCAAGCTGGGTAGAGCCGCCATGAGTCCCCACAAACTGGGCCATTAGCGCCACAGAAGGTAACGGGAGTTATGTGGCAGCATGCAAGATGGGTCCTCGTCTTGGCCCCAGCGCTCGTCCTGGCGTGCGGCGAAAACAAGGCTCCTCCTCAGACGGGTGCCTCGGCGCCGAGCGGTTCGGCTAGCGTCCCGACGTTCAAACGGGGCGATGGGCCCGCTTCTACCAAGGCCGCTACCGCCTCCGGATCCGCTGCTGCGAACAGCAGTCCGAGCGGGAGCGTCTCGGCATCTGCAACCGCCGACCCCACCGCAACAGCAGCTGCCTCTTCGGGGCCACCGGCAGCATTACCGGCTGTCACCATAAAGAACATCGGCATGCATATCGGCGGGGATCCCAACAAGGCCGCCACTAAGCGGCCCATCCGCAACGCCGTCAAAGAGCACTATGATGCGATGCGCGCGTGTTACGCCAAAGCCGTCGAGCCTGGCAAGAGCGAGACCTTTGGCGTCGACATCCGCATTGGGCGAGAAGGCGGCGGGGCCAAGATCAGCCATCCGCGCACCGGTCTCAAGGGCGAGGGCGTGGTCGACTGCCTCGTCAAAGCATTCGAGGCCGTGCAGTTCCCCGTGCCTCCCAAGCGCGTACCGACGGTCGTCAGTTTCTCGATACGTTTCAGCAAGAAGAAGAAGTAGCCGAGGGCTACAGGTTCTGGGCGAAATACTCAGCCACCCGCCGATACGCGTAGCTGCGCGCCTTGGGGCTGCGATAGCCGTGCCGTTCGCCAGGGAAGACCAGCAGATCGAAATCCTTGTCGGCCGCGACGAGCGCATCGATGAGCTTGGCGGTGTGCTCGAAGTGCACGTTCTCATCCATGAGCGCGTGGATGATGAATAGCTTGCCCTCGAGCTTGCCCGCCAGTGGGCTCAACGCAGAGGCGGCATAACCGGCCTCGTTGTTTTGCGGGGTTCCCATGAAGCGCTCGGTGTACCCCGTGTCATAGAAACGCCAGTCGGTGACCGGTGAGCCGCTGACGCCGACCTTGAAACGTCCGGGCGCGCGCAACATCGCCATCGCGACCATGTAGCCGCCGTAGCTGTGGCCGTAGATGCCGAGGCGTGCTGAATCGACGAAATCCAGCCCGCTCAAATAGTCGGCTCCTCGAAGCTGATCTTCTAGCTCGATGTCGCCTAGCCGGTTGTGGATTGGCGCCTCGAAAGCGTGTCCTCGGCCCGTGCTGCCGCGGTTGTCGAGCTGAAAGATGACAAAGCCGCGATCGGCCAAATGCTGCCACAGAAGACGCGGATTGTATTGGTTGCTGACAATCTGCACGCCCGGGCCCCCGTAGACCATGACGATGGTGGGGTAGCGCTGTCCCGCCTTCATGTTGCGCGGCTTGAGGAGTAGACCGTACAGGTCGGGCTGTCCGCTTTTGACCAACTTGACGAGCTCTGGGTTGCGTATCTTCAATGCGTCGAAGTCTTTGCTGCGCGGTACGGTGATTGCTCCGATCTTCTTTCCATCAGGGCCGTGCAAAGTCGCTTGCGGGATACGATCCGTCGCAGAATGAGTGTCGGCCCAGCCATGGGCGGGGTTGTTGCCGTGAATCTCGTGCACCCCGGGCTCTTTGCTCAGCCTGGTGATCGCTCCGCCTTTGAGGCTGACCGCGTAGAGCTGCCGATCGAGCGTGGCGTCCTTGTTGGCGATGAACAGCACCCGCTGGCGGTCTTCGTCGATGCCGACCACCTTGCTGACATCCCAATCGCCGTTGGTGAGCTGCAGGAGCAGGGCGCCGCTGCTGGCATCTCGCAGCGCTAGGTGCTGGTGCCCCTGATGCGGCCACAGCGTTACCAATCGATCGGAGCCGAGCGGGTGCACTTCGCTCATCGCCGTCCATGTCTCGTCTTGATGCTCGGCCAGGTGCGAAGCGGCGCCGCTGCGGACGTCGCTCCGTACCAAGGCCAAGTGCTTTTGGTCACGTGATAGGCGCTGGAAGAACAATGCGCTGCCATCTTTGCTGAACGACAGCCGCCCGATGTATTGGTCGGCGGGATCCCAGCTGCTGGCAGCAGGCATCTTGATCCAGGTGGTCTTCTTGCTGGCGAGATCGAGCACACCGAGCCGGGTGTTGGGATTCTTGCCACCTGTGCGTGGGTAGCGGTGCATCTGCAGATCTGCGCCGTCGCGGAACCCGAGCACGGGCACTTTGGCGACATGGCGTTCGTCGACCTCGAGAAAAGCGATGCGGTCGCAGCTCGGCGCCCACCACAGCCCGCTGGGCTCGTCGAACTCCTCCTGCATGTTGAAGTCGCTCTGTCCGCGGGTAATGCCCGCGGGCGCGTCGCTGGTCAGCTGGGTTTCTTTGCCGCTCTGTACATCGATCACGAAGAGCTCGCGTCCACGCACGAAAACCACTTTGCTTCCGTCGGCGCATAGTTTGGGATCGATCTCAGGGGCATCCGAGTCGGTCAGCTGCTTGATGGTGCCATCGGCCTTGCGGACCAGCACGTTGCCACCGAGCGGCAACAGCATCACCGGCGCTTTTTTGGCCCAGGCGTAGCTGCTCACGCCCTTGATGCGCTTGCGTTGTCGTTCCCGGCGCAGCTCCTCCTCGCGTGACATCGGCTTGTCGGTGTCGATCAAGTCCTTGGCCCGTACCAGCACGCGGTGCTCCCGGGAGCTGACGTCAAAAGCAAAAAGCGCCATCTGCTCGCTTTGCGATTCGCTCTGCAAGTAGGTGATGAGTTTGCCGTCTGGTGAGAAGCGCACTTGCCGGGGGACCTGCCAGCCTGGCGGCGGGAAGCTGGCGATCCGCGCAAAACTGATGGGGCTTGCACTGGCGTCGGCGACGGTCAGCGCCGCCGCAGCGGGCGTCATCGGGGGATTTGGGGGCAGATCAGGATTGGGCATGTTGGGACATCCGGCGCAGACGAGTGGCATGGCAGCCACGAGCCAAACACCTCGGCAAGGCTTCATGGAAAGCTTCATTAGCCCGGATTTGCAGGTTCGTCCCCAATAACCCGGCTCAGCGCCAACGAACGAGCTTGGGCTGTCGGGCAGGCTTCTGTGTTCCGTCGGCGAGTTGACCGTGGTTGTTGGCTCCCCAACACATCAGCTGTAGGTCTTCGAGCGTTGCACACGCGAATGCGTCACCTGCGTGCAGTGCACGCACCTTGACCAAGGTTGCGATGGTGGCTGCTTTGGCAGAGGCCGCTGTGCTGCCCGTACCCAACTGTCCTTGATCGTTGGCGCCCCAGCAACTCACGTTGCCGCTCTTGTGGCGAACGCAGCTGAAGTCGGCGCCCACCGCCAGCTCGGCTGCGTCCTTCATTGCCGCGACCGCGACCGGCTTGAAACTGTGGCGGGTCGAGCCGTTGCCTAGCTGGCCCTTGTCGTTGGCGCCCCAGCATTTCACGCTGCCGTCCTCGAGCCGCGCGCAGCTGTGAGCGTCGCCGCAGCCGATCTGCACCACCGGGCCCAGGCCTGCGATTGCCGTCGGAGTTCTGCTCGTTGCTGCTTCGTGCTCCTTGTAGGCCTCCTGCAGCGCTGGATCGGGCTCTGGAGCGTCGGGGGCCGCGTTGGGATCAGGTGGCGGCGGCGGCTCGATGGATTGGGGTAGCGCATAGTTGGTCAAACCCCAGCAAACCAGCGTGGACTCGCCGCGCCGCACGCAGCTGTGATCGGCATCGAGCAGCAGCTTTCCTCCGTCGCTCAGCCCCGAAATGGCTTGGGGATCGGGACGAAAAGCGGACCGCTGCTCGGTCGCGGTCTTCGTCAGAGTCTTGGTGGGTGCTTTTCCGCTGCCTAACTGTCCGCGATCGTTGCGACCCCAACAGTGGACTTTGCCGGCACTGTCCAGTGCACAACTGTGGTCCGTGCCAACCGCAAGCTGAGCTACCTTTGCCAGACCCTGCACCAGCGAAGCCGCTTGGCTCGACACATAGGTGTCGACGCCCATTTGGCCAAAGTCGTTTGCCCCCCAGCACCACGCGGTCCCGTCCGCGCGCGCCGCGCACGCGTGCCGCGGGCCGAAGTCGTATTGCACGAAGCCGTTTGCCCAGGCAGGCCCCGCGGCGCCAGCCAGACCGTTGCTGCCGAGCTGGCCACGGTTGTTGGCGCCCCAGCAGCGCACGCTGCCGTCCTCGAAGCGAGCACATGCATGGGCAGCGCCGGTTGCCATTTGGGTAACACCCACGCAGCGGGCTTTGCTGCAAAGGGGCTTGCTTGGCGAGCAAGCTTGCGGCGGTGTCCATTGTCCACGCTTGTCGCAGATCGTGACTGCATCCTTCTCGCAGCGCCGTTCCTCAGGGAGACAGACTCCGCACAGTCCGCCGCCGTTGCAGATGCCTTTTTCGCCACAGCGGCTGCCGACGTCGGTGGGATCTTGCTTGGGAACGTCGACGTCGCAGACCGCAACGGTGCATGGGTTCTTGTCGCTAGGCGGCAAGTCATAGCGCGCTGCTGAGCTGGTGATACCCCCTTCACCATCGCAATAGAGATGCTTGCAGTCGCCTTTGCGCTGATCCTCCGGGGGCAGGGGTGCCTGGGGCGCCGGCACATGCACGCAGCTTCCTTCCAAACACATTGCGGAGATGCAGGGGCTGGTGTGCATCGGGCATTGCTCGCTGTATTCGCAAGCGAGCGGGTTGTCGGTGTCGGGTTCTGCGCCGTTTTTGATGCGTAGCTTGCATGCGCCCAGCGCGTTGAACATGAGCACCGCGCCAACTGTGATCAGTGCGAAGCTGCAGCGTCGAGCCATGGTCTTGGGTCTTAGTACAGCTCCCATCTCTCCGCACGCCGGTGGCCGCACTAGCCCGAATTCACTCGGCGTCTGGCCCAGCGAGAAAGGACCGCGCTTCGGCCAACAATTGCTCGCGGGTGTTGAGCGCCGGCGTCTCCGTTACCAGCTCGACCAACGCTGAAAGGACCTCGCCAATGACCCTGCCTGGCTTTAGATCGAGCTCGCTCATCAACACATGGCCGTCGATCTCCAAATCGCTGCTACTGAGCGCTGCGCCCGCCTCGAACACCTGCTGCACCCGCACGCCAAGCTCGTCGATCGTGGCGCAGCCAGGTTCGCTGCTGTCGTCCCCTTTGCCGATGGCATCCGCTTTGGCGAGAGCGAAGAGATCCTCCACACGCTCGGGCGTCACCCGTCGAATCCAGCGACGCACAGCTGCGTCGCTCCAGGTCGGCGAATAGCAAATCAGATGGTGACGGATCAACTCGACCACCCGCTTGCGATCCTCGTTGGAGAACTTGAGCCTTCGTAGAATCGTGTCGGCCATGCGCGCACCCACGATCTCGTGGTTGTAGAACGTGTAGTCCTTCGTTTTCTCCGACAGCTCGCGGGTTTGCGGTTTGGCTACATCGTGCAGCAGGGCCGCTAGTCGCAGCACAACATCAGCCTTACAAGCGTCGAGCACGGCCATGGTGTGGTGCCATACGTCGAGTTGGTGGTAGCGGTTCTGTTCACAATCCACGCCTTCGAGTAGCTCGGGACAGATGATCGCCAGCAGGCCCGTTTCGCGCATGATCTCGAACGCCACGCTCGGCCGGGGCGCTGCGAGCGCTTTCAGCCACTCGTCGTGCACCCGTTCGATGCTGACTTTGGCGAATGTCTGCAAGCTGATGGGCGCAGCCATGGCCGCCAAGGTCGCTGGCTCGATACTGCACTCGAGCGTGGCCGCGAACCGTGCGGCGCGCAGGATCCGCAAACCGTCTTCTGCGAAGCGTTCGGCTGGCTCGCCGACGGCACGTAGGATCCGCTGGCCGAGGTCCTCTCTTCCCTGAAATGGGTCGATCAGAGTCTGCTCGATGGGGTCGAGCGCGATGGCGTTGAACGTGAAGTCGCGCCGAGCCAGATCTTCGACGATGTCGTCGAGGAACACGACCTGTTCCGGCCGTCGTCCGTCTTGGTAGGCGCCCTCGCCACGTAGGGTGGTCAGCTCATAGCCAACGCCCTTGATCACGACGGTCACGGTTCCGTGTTGTAGCCCGGTGGGCACGACCTTGCGGAAGATCCGCATGACCTCTTCGGGCCGGGCATCCGTAGCAACGTCCCAGTCCTTGGCCGGGGCGCCACGAAGCAAATCCCGAACGCAGCCGCCGACGATCCAGCCACGCTTACCCTGGTCGCGTAGTCGACAGCAGATGCCGACCACGTCCTCAGGTATCGCATCGAAAGAAAAGGGCTCAGACACCAAGCACCAAGCCCCTCAAGCGTTCAGGGCGCGTACCATCAATTCTTCTTCTTGCCCCACGGATCACGCACGCCATCGTCTTTGGGCTTGCTCGTCTTGATGACCCGTGGAGTGTGCGTTCGCGGGGCCTTGCCGGTGCCCTTCTTGCCCTTCTTTTCGAGCGTGACCTTGACCTTGGTCTTGGTGCCGTCGAGCTCTATTGACTTGCTCTCGTACTTCTTGCCGGCCTCGATCACGACGCTCAGCGTCTCGCCCTTTGGAACGAGAACGGTGTCCGGTAGCTTCAGTCGTTTGCCGGCGACGAAAGCGACGGCCTTCGCTGGCTCCGCGTAGAGCAGCACGGCGACGCCGTCTTTGGTGGATGCTGGGGTCGTAGCGCTCGCGGTCGGCGGTGGCGGCGCTGACGCTGCCTGAGTCTGCGTTGGGGCCGCCTTCGTCTCAGCCGTGCCGGTGCTGTCTCGGAACATGATGACCAGAACGGCGAGCACCGCAACAGCGACACCGACGGCGGCCACCACCTTGGGCCCCATCCGCGGGCGCATGCCACCAGGTGTGGCTGGCACCACGGCGGGCGCATTGGCCTTGAAGTAGTCCGCTGGGACGTTGAAGCTGCCCGAGCGGGCCATCATCTCCTGTACGGCGTTGGGTACGCCCGTGGTCTGCAGCATGCGAATGTCGGCGGCGAGCTCCTCCGTCGTCTGGTAGCGCGCGTCGGGTTTTTTCGACAAGCACTTGAGGATGATCGCTTCGAGGCCGGGTGGGCAATCGGGTGCGCGCACCAGCGCGCGAATGGGCACCGGCGCCTTGTACATGTGCTGGGTGAGGATCCCCATGAAGTTGTCGGCGTTGAACGGCATCTCGCCGCTGGCCATCTCGTAGAGCATGACGCCGAGAGAATAGATGGCGGTGCGATGATCGACCGCTGCGCCCGCGGCCTGCTCGGGCGACATGTAGTGCG
>CAZRGL010000223.1:0-15872 GCA_964599485.1 uncultured Polyangiaceae bacterium | reverse complement strand
TGCCGAGTCCGCTGAGCCTGCTGAGGGGACGCTTGCTGAGTCTGCCGAGTCCCCTGAGCCTGGCGAGGGTGAGCCTGCTGAGGGTACGCCTGAGGCTAGCGCTGAGGCTGCCGCGACTGCCCAACAACCCGAGCCAAGCGTCCCCTTGCCAGAGGAAAGCATCCCCTTGCCAGAGGAAAGCGTCCCCTTGCCAGAGGAGAGCATTCCGATGGCTGAAGTGAGCATCCCCTTCCCAGAGGAGAGCATCCCCATGCCAGAGGAGAGCATCCCGATAGCCGAGGAGAGCGTTCCTGTGGCCGAGTCCGCACCAGCTGCTGAGCCGACACCGTCGGAGCCTAGCGAATAGCGCCCTCGTTCACTGCAGCGGTGTTGCTGCGCCGACCGGTCCGAGCCTAACGTGAGGCATGAGCAAGGTAGCTGCCGCCAAGAAGCTCAGCCCAGTCGAGCGATTCCTGAGCTTGTTCGCCGAGATGGAGGCTGGGGAGGGGCTCGCGTGCATCCTCAACTTCTGCAACATCTTCTTGATTCTCGCGTCCTACTACATCCTCAAGGTCGTGCGCGATGGCCTCATCGTAGGAGGCAAGAAGTGGTTTGGGCTGTCTGGCGCGGAGGTGAAGATCTACGCGGCAGCGGCGATGGCCATCTTGCTGTTGGGCGTCGTGCCTTTGTATGGCTATGTGGCTAGCAAAGTGAGCCGCATCAAGCTCATCAACTCCTGCTACGCGGTGGTGATGGGTTTTCTTGGGCTCTTCTTCGTGCTTGGCAAGGCCGGCGTGAACCTGGGGCTCGCGTTCTTCTTGTGGCTCGGGATCGTCAACGTGTTCTTGATCTCGCAGTTTTGGCAGTACGCCAACGACATCTATTCCAAGAAGCAAGGGGAGCGCCTATTCGCCATCATCGCCATCGGTGGCTCGCTCGGCGCCATCCTCGGGCCGTTGATCGCCAAGCTCTACGACGGGGTCTACGTGCTCATGATTGGCGCCGCGGCCGGTTTGGGCGTGTGTCTGCTGTTGTTCAACACGGTCAACAAATTGGAGGCCGAGCGGGTTCAGGAGCGCAAAGCGGCAGCCAAGAAAGATGAAGCAGCAAAGAAAGACTCAGCGAAGGCAGGCGCACAGGACGCAGGCGACAAACCTCTCGGCAAGGAGGGGGGCTTTCAGCTCATCTTCAAGCAGAACTATTTGTTGTTCATCGGCTTGATGGTCTTGGTGGCCAATCTGGTCAACACCACCGGTGAGTACATCCTCGGCAACGCCGCCGAGACACATGCGGCCCAGGTCGCGCCGGTGCCGGCTGATGTTCAGGCCAAGCTCGACGCTTTGCCCAAAGCGCCTGGCACCAGTGATTACACCGAAGCAGCTGAGGAGCAGGCCGACTTGCTGATGAAGCCCATCAACAAGAAGCGCGCGGTTGCGGCCAAGTCCTTCTTTGCGGAGTTCTTTCTGTGGGTGAACATCGCGGTGTTCATCATCCAGAGCTTCTTCGTTTCGCGCATCTTCAAGCGCTTCGGGGTCCGCGCGGCGCTCTTCGTGTTGCCGGTGATCGCGCTCGGCGGCTACGCCTGCATTGGGCTGCTGGGCGGTTTGGCTGTGTTGCGGGTGGCCAAGACGGCCGAGAATGCAACGGACTACTCGCTGCAGAACACCATCAAGCAAGCGCTGTTTCTGCCCACCAGCCGCGAGGCCAAGTACAAGGCCAAAGCCGCAATCGACACCTTCTTCGTGCGCACCGGTGACGCCTTGTCGGCAGCGCTCGTGGCCGTCGGACTTCACCAACTCGGCTTCACTGCCAAGAGCTTCGCGCTGACCAACGTGGTCTTCGTGCTCGTGTGGCTCGCCCTGAACGTGGGCATATCTCGGGGCCACAAGGCGCTGTCCAAGGCGGCTGGCGAAGAGACCGACGAGGCCGAAGGAGCCGAGGCTGCGACCTGAGTGTGGACGAGCGTAGTTCGACCGCGAGCATCGGACTCACCAGACTCACGTCTACTTGGCTGGCTCGCTGCCGGCGGCTTCGAGCTGTGCGTCGATGAAGGCCGCGTCGCCACCGAAGCAAAAGTGACAAGTGACTGGTACCGGTACCGTTTTTGTGCCCCGTCACAGCTGCGTAATCATTGCCAAATCTCCTGAAAAGTAGATTTCTCTAAGTGACAGGTGACTGGTACCGGTACCGGTGAGGGTACCCGTGAAGTGCCGGTACTCGTGAGGTGTCTGGTGTACTGGGAGGTGGCCCTGGTGCCGGTGAGATGCCGCCTCTGTGCTCTGGTGATGGTGCTGTCGGTGATCAGTCTGGCTTGAAGGTGTTGGCTACGAAGTCGGGGACGGCTTCTTGGTAGAGGTGGCAGGCTGTGCAGACTTGCCACTCGGGGTGTAGGACTTTCGGTGAGTTGGCGGCGCCGGTTTCGTGGCAGGTCATGCAGATGGGGCCGCAGCCGTATTTGCCGTGCGGGATGACCGGGGGATGACCCTTGTAGAATGCGATTGCCGGCTGTCCGCCGCCCGCGCCGCCGCTGCCGCCCATGCCCGTGCTGGAGCTGGTGGTGGTCGTGGTGGTGGAGCTGGTGGTCGTGGTCGTGGTGGTGGTGGTCGTGGTGGTGCTGGTGCCGCCGCTTCCTGCTGTTCCACCACTTCCTGTCGCTCCGCCGCTGCCGCCCTTGCCCGTCGTGGCGCCGGAGGTGGTGGTGGCCGTAGCGCCCCCCGCTCCGTTGTCATCGCCGTCGCCGCAGCCACTCATTGCTAACGCCAAGCTGAAGGCGCCAATCCAAACCCAGAGCTCATTGGTCTTGCTGTTCATTGCATTTGCTCCGTTTCTCACGCCTTCTCCACCTTGACTGCGCACTTCTTGTAGTCAGGTTGTTTGGAAGCTGGATCGATAGCGCCAAGGGTGACCACGTTGATGAGGCCGCCCTCGTCGAAGAAGGGCACGTACACCATCCCAGGCGGGCACTTGATGCGGCACTCGAGCTCGCAGGGCAGCTCGAGTGAGCCGCGGGCCGAGGTGATTTTGACCTTGTCGCCGGCCTTGACGCCGAGGGTCGCCGCGTCGCTGTTGTTGAGGTAAGCGATCGCCTCGGGTAACGCCCTGTGCAGCTGCGGTACGCGGCGGGTCATCGTTCCGGAGTGCCAGTGCTCGAGCAGGCGGCCTGTGCAGAGCCAGAACGGATAGGTGGCGTCAGGGCTCTCGGCTGGGGCCTCGTAGGGGCGCGCAAAGACCACCGCGCGATGGTCCGGCTTGCCGTAAAAATCGATGCCGTCCGGCTTGGAATTGGAGGCGTAGGGGTCGTAGGCGGCGTTGAAGCGGTAGAGCGTCTCGGTGCCGTTGATCACCGGCCAGCGCAAGCCGCGGCTCTTGACCAAGTCGTCATAGGTGGCGACGTCGTGTTTCGTGTTCAAGGTGCATGCGCGGTACTCGTCGTAGAGGTTCTTCTCGAGGGCCGCGTCCCACGACAGCGGGAACAGGTTGGTGTGACCCATCTTGCGCGCAACCTGCACGATCTGCCACACGTCCGACTTCGCGTCGCCAGGCGGATCGATCAGCTTGGCGAAGTGGTGGGTGCGTCGCTCGGTGTTGCCGAACATGCCTTCCTTTTCCACCCAACAAGCGGCCGGTAACACCACGTCGGCCACCTTGGTGGTCTCGGTGGGATACATGTCCGAACAGATGATGAAGGGCTTGTTGCTCGCAATGCCCGGCTTGAACTTGTCGAGGTTGGGAAGCGTTTGCAGAGGATTGGTTACGCTGACCCAGACCGACTTGATGGCGCCGCTGGCGATTTTTTCCCACATCGCAGTGGCGTGGGTGAGCGGGCTGACCGCGGGGCTCGGGATGGTGCCGGAGCCAACGTTCCAGATGGCTTCGATCTCCGCGCGGTGTGTCGGGTTGGCTACCAGCCGGTCCGAAGGTAGCCGATGGGTGAAGGTGCCGACCTCGCGACAGGTGCCGCATGCGCTCGGTTGCCCGGTGAGCGAAAAGGGGCTGTTGCCGGGCTTGGCGACCTTGCCGGTCAGCAGGTGGATGTTGTGGATGAGGTTGTTGACCCACACGCCGCGGGTGTGTTGGTTGACCCCCATCGTCCAAGTGGAGACGCACTTCTTGTTGGGGTTGCCAAACATCTGGCCCACCTTGGTGATGTCGGCAGCGCTCATACCCACTGCAGCGGCCACGTCCCCCGGCTTGTAGCTGTCGAGGAAGGCCTTGTAGGTCGCCCAATCGATGGGCGTCTCGCTGCCGTTGATCTCTTGCTGGAAGTTGAGATGGTTGGTGATGAAGGTGTTGTCGACGAAGTTGCTGTCGATCAGCACGTAGGCGATGGCATTGAGCAGGTAGAGATCGCTGTGCGGCTTGAAGAAATAGTTCTCGTCGGCGGTCTCGTTGGTCAGGTGAGCAAAGGTCGAGAGGTTCAGGATCCGCACGTTGGGGTCCTGCTGGCGCCGCTGCAGGATGCGCTGATAGAGCATCGGGTGCGCCTCGGCCATGTTCGCGCCCCACAGGAAGAAGTAGTCGCCTAGATCGAGATCGTCGTAGCAACCCGCCGGCTCGTCGATGCCGTAGGTCTTGAGGAATCCCACCACGGCAGAGGCCATGCAGAGGCGCGCATTGGGCTCCAGGTTGTTTGTGCCGATGCCGCCCTTGAGGAATTTGAGCGCGGCGTAACCCTCGGGAATGGTCCATTGCCCCGAGCCGAACATGGCCACCGAGTCGGGGCCGTCGTTGGTGATGAAGCCACTCCATTTCTGAGCGATCAAGTCGAGGGCTTGATCCCAGGTAGCGGTCTGGAGCTGACCGTTCCCGTCGCGGATCTGCGGTTGTGTCAGCCTGTCAGCACCATAGAGTGCGTAGGGTAAGGCGTAGCCCTTGGCGCAGAGCAGCCCGCTGTTGACGGGACTGAGTTGATCGCCCCGAACAGCGATGAGCTTGTTGTTGTAAACCGCCGCTTCAACGCCGCAACCCGTTCCACAAAAGCGACACGGGGCTTTGTGCCACGTGGCGTCGTCGATGGGAGCGGCAAACGCATCTGAAACCACGGTGCCGTCGAACAGTCGGTCACCAACCGCGGCGGCCGCAGCAGCAGCCGAGCTGGCGATGAGCACGCGTCGTCTTAGCTTCGTCATGGGGTGCTTTCCTTTTTGTCCTCAGGCCCTTGTTGCCTGAGGCTGATGAGTGGGTGGGGATGGAGCAGCTCGTCGTGGATCAAATCCGCGATGCTCGTCTGCTCCAGGAATTCGAGATAGGCGTCGCGCACCGCGCCCCAGCGCCAATGCACGGCGCTGGCGCCGCCTGGCACACCGCTCGGGCGATTGAGAAACCAGCTGCGCAGCCTGTCGAGCGACTCGATGGGCTCGCTGGCATCGCGCAGCGAGATCTCCCCCGCGGGCCGCGCGAGCCGAAAGCCGCCGGCAAGCCCTTTTTTCGAGGTAACCAAGCCAGCTCGGGCAAGCACCTTCAGGAGCTTAGCGAGGTAATTGGGCGGCGCGTCAATTATCGTCAGACACGCCCTGAGATTGCCATCGGAGCCGTCGAGCGGCGGGGCTGGGCAGTTGCTTCTCAGTTCATCATCGACTCGAAGCACGGCTCGGTGCAGTCGAATTCCTTCTCGCAACCCACCACGACGACGTTGCCGCCGGCGTCACAGCTGAAAGTTGGGTTGGGCCCCATGCAATCGACGGCCGCGCCCCACTCGGGGCACTCAGTATTGAGCTTTTCACAGACTGGAACGCAAGCGCCCACGTTGGGAGGCCCGTTTTGGCAGCTGGCGGCCACGACGGCTGCGCAGGTGGTCTTGCAATCGGCTTTGGAATTGCTCGTTGCGCATTCGGGGGGCACGACCTCGTTGAAGCAGGGTTTGGCGCAAGCCCACTCTTTCTCGCACCCCACTGCGTAAACGTCATCATCACCGTCACAGGCGAACTTCGGCTCGCTACCCATGCAGTCGGCTGTGGCGCCCCATTCGGGACAATTGGCATTGAGCGCGTCGCACACCATCTCGCAGATGTCCACGTCGGCCGGCCCCCCCGAGCAGCCAGCCGCGACAACAGCTGGACAGGCGCCCTTGCAGTCGGCCTTGGTCTCGCTCGTGCCACAAGTTCCGCCGCTGCTCGAAGACGAGCTCGAAGAGCTGCTGCTGCTACTGCTGCTACTGCTGCTACTGCTGCTACTGCTGCTGCTAGAGCTACTGCTCGTGCTGCTACTGCTGCTGCTCGAGTTGGCGTCGTCGACATCGCCGCTGCACGCAGCAAGCACGAGCAGAACCGAGCCACCTAGGGCCAAGAGATTGCGCACCAGGACATGTGACTGACGTGATTTCATTCTCTTCCCTCCCGCTGGCCGCGTACCTCGAGCAGCAAGCTGTCAGCCAGAATACGCTTCAGTGTAGGTGAGCGGCAAGGAAGCCGACCAGCGCCCTCATCACACTGTTCTCTGTACTTCGCGCAGATCTAACTCTCGTGCGGCCCTCGCCGCAGGTTGACCAGCACCGAGCCTTGGGTGGCGACCCATTTTCGTCGGTAGTAGAAATCGACGAAGGTGGGGCATTGCTCGGCGAAGAGAAGCTCGGCAACCCGGTCGGCTTCATCGATGAAGGCTGCTTCAGTCTCGCACAAGGTCTCGGTGATGACGCCCAGCTCGCCGCTGAGCGCGAGGTGGCGACAGCCGCAGCGGCTCTGGCAGCGGTGGCGCAGTGCGCAGGGGTCACAGCTGCTGCTGCTGCGCTCCTTGGCGGTTTGGAGTCGCTCCAGCGCGTCGCGGTCCAGGCCCGTATCGACGTGGCCGATGACCATCCTCGGATCATCGTCTTGCCCCACCATTTGGGGACAGGGATAAATGCGTCCAGAAGGCGCCACGGCTAGCTCTTTGCCGCCGAGCTGGCAGCGCGCGGGGCAGGGAATCGCGCCCTTGAGATGGGTGAGGATCTTGTTGTGAAGAGGATCGACGCGAATCGTACGTCCGGAGCGAAAACAACTTGCCCACACGTCCCCCGCCTCCCGCAAACCGGCTCGCAGCGCTGCTACCGCTGCCTCGTCCCATCGGGCGCCGTAGTCGATGCTGAGTTGGATTCGGGTTGGCTGAAGGTTCAGCAGCGTGGTCAAGCTTGCGCCTAGCTCGGAGGCGGTTTCGGGGCGCACGACGGCGAGCAGACCCGCCTGGATGCCCGCAGCGCCGAGGCGTTCGAGGCCGGCGCGCGCCTTGTCGAAACTACCTTTGTTGCCGGCGTCGCGGCGATAGCGGTCGTGTATGGGCTTGGCCCCGTCGATTGACGAAAGCACGGCCCAGCGTCGCGGCGGTGCGAGCAATGCGACTGTCCCGTCGTCGATCAACGTAGCGTTGGTATTCAGCTCGAAGAGCAGTTGGGGCGCCTCGTGCCCCAGCTGCTCCAAGCACTCCTCGGTATGCTCGACCGCGCTGCGAATCAAGTCGGTGTGCAGGAGCGGCTCGCCGCCAAAAAAAGAGATGCGCAGCAAGTCCCCAGAAACGCCATGCAACGCGACGCCGAGCGCGACGGCCTTGCGCATGGTCTCGAGGCTCATCGGCTCGGAGCGCTTGGCGCCGGTGTAGCAATAGCTGCACCTCAGGTTGCACTGATGATCGACGATTAGGACGAGCTGCATGGCGGCAGGTTCAGCATGCAATGCAACTTGCTGTAGGAGCAACTGGCCAATCGGCTCCTGTGGGCGCGTCGCCACGGAGTGTGGGCGCACAGCGCTCGGCCCGCGTTCTGCCGGGTAACTTCGACCCAAGTGCCCGTAGTTTCGAGGCGTTGCGGGGCGGCTCGCGCCGCATTTTTTGCCACTGAGACACAGAGAGGGGAGAGGCAAAGTCGAGTCTCACCCCTTCGCCACAAACGCGGCCGACACGTGGATTTGCGTTTTCTCCAACGATCGAGGAATGGGCGGACTGCCAAGCAGAGAAAAGAACCTCTGTGTCCCTCTTCGTGTCTCTCTGTGCGTCTCAGTGTGAGAAAACGCGCTAAGTTACAAGCCTGTCGAATCGGGCGCACAACGCTCGCCCCGCACTCTGTGGTGGAGAAGCTTCGCCAGTCGCCGTCACTCCGCTCCGTCGTCAAAAGCGCCGCCAGTTCCGCAAGATGATCCGCCGCCAGCGCCGCCGTTGCCTCCAGCACCGCCGCCGCCGTATTCCTCAAACTCTTGGGGAGCGCCGCCGCCGAATTCGCCGTCGTGAGGATTGCTCGTGGTCGCTGGAGGGCTGGTCGTGGTCGTGCTGTCCGTGGTCACGACAAAGGGCGCTTCCATGTCGCTGTTGTCGGCGACCGCGTGGGGTTGATCAACCACGCCGCTGCACGCGGTGACGAGCGCCGCGGCTGCCAAGAGACCAAGAGAACGGGGGTAGCTCGGTGCCTCACCGCGTGTGCGTGGACGAGGGGGGCGTGTGCTGAAGTCGTGCATGGGGTGGTCGTCGTGTTTGCAGGTTTCGTGCCGACCCAAGAGCGCGAAATCTAGCCCTGGCAGTCGCAGGCCGTGTGCCGAAGTGGGCCATTGTGGGCGCTGTGCACAGCTGACCTTGTCCATTTGCCCGTCGACTGATACCGCTAGAGGGGGCGATGAAACTGCACGGCATACTGGGTGGGATAGGGATTGTGGCCGCTGCAGCGTGCTCAGGCACCATAGGCTCCAACGAGCAGCCTGTCGTGGTGGCATGCGATGAGCCTGGGGCGGTGCGATTGTGCTATCCCGCCGCCCCGATGACTCAGGGCATCGGCGCCTGTCAAGACGGCAGTCAGACTTGCCTCGATGGGGCATGGGGACCGTGCACCGGCTTCGTTGCACCAGCCGAAGAAGCCTGCGACGACGGCATCGACGACGACTGTAACGGTCTGGCCGACGATGGCTGTCCTTGCGCTCAGGGTACCTCGCAGTCTTGTTACACAGGCCCCGCCGCCAGCCAGGGGCTCGGCGCTTGCCAAGACGGTTTGCAGCATTGCCCCGACGGCACGTGGTCAGCGGGTTGCGAAGGTCAAGTCACCCCCACGGTCGAGCAATGCGACACGCTCGACAACGACTGCAACGGCATCGTCGACGAAGGCTGCGATTGCGTCGATGGCAGCAGTCTCGATTGCTACAGCGGTCCTTCGGGAACAAAGGGCGTGGGCCTTTGTCATGGCGGAACGCAGAGCTGCAATGACGGCAGCTGGTCGTCGAGTTGTTCGGGTCAGCGTGTGCCCGCTGCCGAGAGCTGCAATGGCAAAGACGATGACTGCGACGGCAAGACTGACGAGGGTAACCCCGGCGCGGGCACATCGTGCGACACCGGCGCGCCAGGGATCTGTGCCGCGGGCAAGCGTGACTGCCAGGGCGGCAAGCTCGTCTGCGTGCAGCTCGAGAATCCTAGCTCGGGAGACGCGTGCGGCGACGGCAAGGACAACGATTGCGACGGCCTCGTAGACGAGGGCGTAGGCGAGAGCTGTAACCTCAAAGATGACGACTGCGACGGACAGATCGACGAAGACATCAACATGCCGTGCACGGTGCTGGGCGCCAAAGGCGTCTGCTCGCAGGGCAGCTATCAATGCAGCGCCGGAGTGCTCGACTGTATCCCCAATCAAGGACCGAGCACCGAGACTTGCGATGGCAAGGACAACGACTGTGACGGGACCGTCGACGATGGCAACCCCGGCGGCGGCGGCTCGTGCACAGCGAATGCGCCTGGGATCTGCGCCAATGGTTCCTACAAGTGCGTTGGCGGCAAAATCGGCTGCGTCGCGGGATCGTCTAAGACCGAAGTGTGCAATTTCAAGGACGACGATTGCGACGGCCAGACGGACGAGGGTCTAGGCGGCGGCTCTTGTTCGACCGGGTACTTGGGTGAGTGTGCCGCTGGCACCTTCATTTGCGCTGGCGGAACGCTCAAGTGCAAGGGCATCAACAGCATCAAGCCAGAGATCTGCGACAACAAGGACAACGACTGCGACGGCATCGTCGACACCTTCCCCTGCGGCATCGGCAAGATCTGCACGAATGGGCAATGCAAAGGCCCCTGAGGCGCTCAGCAGCTTACAATCGCGCCATGAGAGGCGCCGGCTCGTTACTGCTCACCCTGTCGTTGTTGGTTGCCTGCCATGCGGAGCCGCCTCGTCCTGCGCCGCGCCGAGTGGACGCGCAGACCTCGGGGGCCTCGCGCCCCACCGCTTCGCTACCAGTCAGCACTTCTGCTCCCGTCTCGCCCACACCATCAGCGAGCTCATCAGGGCCTGTTGACGCGGGCGCATCGAAATGGCCAGCCACCGAGCTGACCTGGGCATATGACAAGACCCCGGTAGGGCGCATGGTCGTGGTTGTCAGCTTCCCAAGGACCACCGTGCGTTTGCCGGTGCTCATTGCTCTGCATGGTCGCGGCGAAGCGCTCAAGGGTGTCGATCGCGGAGCGCGCGGCTGGCTCGACGACTACGCCATCGGCAAGACCCAACGGCGACTTCAGCAACCGCCGCTCACGCGCAAGGACTTTGAAGGTTTCATCGGTCGCCGGCGGCTTGCGGCCATCAACACCAGTCTTGGCGAGCGCGCGTTCGCCGGGATGGTGATGGTCTATCCGTACACGCCCGACATTACCGCCCCCGATCAGCGCGGCCTCGACGACGCCAAGCCCTTTGGCCGCTTTCTGATCGAGCAGCTGCTGCCGCGCGTCTACCGTGAGACGCCGGCAATCGGAACAGCCGCGAGCACGGGCATAGATGGCGTGAGCTTGGGCGGCCGCGCAGCGCTCTTGGTCGGCCTCGAACACCCGACCAAGATCGGCGCGCTCGGCACACTACAAGCCGCTGTGTACCCCCACGAGCGCAAGACGCTGACAGTGCGCGGACGTGCCGCCAAGAAGGCCAATCCGGCACTACGTCTGCGCTTGCTCACCAGCAGCGGCGACTTCTATCGCCCAGCAATCGGCGGGCTGTCCAAGGCATGGAAGAAAGCCGGGGTAGACCATCAGCACATCGTGGTCGACGGTCCACACAGCTATGGTTTCAATCGTGGCCCGGGGGGCTACGAGATGTTGTTGTTCCACGATCGAGCGTTACGCGGCCTACCCACGTTGTAGCTGGCCGGATGGTCCACGTGTCGTTGAGGCCACAAGCTGTCGAGATCAGCCTCTGATCCCGCCGTGCTGATTGCTTGCTGCTGATGGTTCGGGCTAGTCTGCCAGCGAATGACGGAGGCGCGGCATGACCCGTTCGGGCTCTGCGGAGCCGTCATCGACGGGAAATACGAGGTGCACTCGCTCGTTGGCGAGGGCGGCTTCGGCGTCGTTTATCGAGGCGTTCATCAGGGGTTCGAGGCGCCCGTCGCCATCAAGTGCTTGAAGCTCCCGCCCCATCTCGATCGTGAAGCGCAGGACGAGCTGCTGCGCCAGTTGCGCGAAGAGGGGCGGCTGCTCATGAGGTTGTCGCAGCGTACGGCGGCGATCGTTCAGGCGCATGACATTGGGTCTGTCGACACGCCAAGAGGGGTGACGGTGCCTTATCTCGTTCTCGAGTGGCTCGAGGGGCGCTCGCTCGGTGCGGAGCTGCGCGATCGGCAACGAGCAAATGCGGGCGGTCTTGGGCCCGCCGAGGCCCTCGCGCTGCTGACCCCCGCTGTCGAAGCGCTTGCCGTGGCACATGCCGACAGCATCGCGCACCGCGACATCAAGCCGGAGAATCTGTTTCTGGTGGAGACGGGCAGCGCCACGACACTCAAGGTCCTGGACTTCGGAATCGCCAAGGTGCTCGCCAGCGCGCCCACCGTGGATGACACCTCGACGACGGGACAGCCCAGGATGTTCACGCCTGGCTATTGTGCGCCTGAGCAGCTCGACCGTCGTTTGGGGGCGACGGGGCCATGGACCGACGTGTTTGCGTTGGCGCTGGTTTTCGTCGAGGTGGTGTCGGGACAGCGCGCATTGGTCACGGAGAGCTACTTGGAGCTGGCCGAGAGGCTGCTGGATCATGAGAGACGACCAACGCTGCGCGCTTGTGGCTGCGAATCGAGCGACGAGCTCGACCAGGTGTTGAAGCGTGCATTGTGCGTGGAGCCGAGTGACCGTTACGCCGATGCCGCTCAGCTGCTCGAGGCCCTGAAGAAGGCCGTCCAAATTGGCGAAGGGAAGCGAAAAGCAAGTGCGCCGCTGCTGCGGCCCGAAGAGCAGACCGACGCGGTCGAGCCAACTGCGCAAGGCTCGGACGAGCTGCTCTCGACGGCCGAGTTCGCCAACGCCCAAGGTCTGGTCGTCACCGGCGAGAGCAGCGCGCCCACCGTATTGGCGAACGGATCTGCCGACGAGCTCGTTTCGAGGCGCGAGTCTGCTGGCGAAGAGCCGGTCGATTCTGCTGGCAGCGCGTCCGGCCCAGCCGAACCCGCCGATCAGCGGTCGGCGGACCCATTGGAATCTATCACCGATGCCGAGGGTCACGAGCCCGTCGATGCTGAGCGCCGGGCGGCTGCACGCGTCCGCTTGGCGAGGCGTGTGCTGATCGCAGCGGTTTGCCTGGCGGCGGTAGGGTTGGTGGTGAAACGCCAACTCGGCAGTCGCAAAGCGCCGCAACCGATTGCATCGGCTCCCATCAGCTCGAGCGGATCGCGCAAGCCGGTTTCGGACGACTCGGAGGTGGCAGCTCTGTATCGAGAGGCGCTCGAAGCCTGGCGCGGAGGGTCTCCTGACGCGGCCGTGCGCACCATGATGAAGGCGACCCGCAGCGATCGTGATTTGGCTGCGGGGCACTTGCGCTTGGTGCTCTGGAAGATGAGCCTGCGACCGATCGAGGCGCGCGAGCATTACGACGTAGCGCTCCGTCATCGTAAACAGCTCGATGACAAGGACGGCGCATTGCTCGATGCGATCGAACCCCTGGTGCGTGTGCCTTGGGAGCTTGCAGCCGTGGACAAGAGGCTCACGGCGCTAGCGCGGCGCTACAGCAGCGATCCCGAGCTGTGGTCTTTCGTAGCGGCCACTCGTCTGAAGCGCGGCGCCCTCGACACAGCACTCGACGCATTGTCGCGTGTCCTGACGCTCGACGACAAAGCAGTCGGTGCGTGGGTGCTCAAAGGGTCGGTCTTGGCGCGCAAAGGCGACCGCAAAGGACAGATTGAGGCGTACACGTCATGTTTGAAAAAGGTGCCGCGCGCCGTGGAGTGCGTCAGTAAGCAATTCGCTGCGCGTGCGAGATTTGGCGATTGCAACGGGATGTTGGAGCCCGCGCGGGGCTTGGTAGCGCTTCAGCCGCGCGCCGCCACGCCTCATCGCCAGCTCGCCCGCGCCTTGCACGCTACGGGCGCAGGCCGCGCTGCCGTCCAAGAGGCTTTTGCTCGGGCATGGTCGCTCCGCAAAGATCGAGAGCGAGAGATTGTAGAGCTAGGTGACAAGCTCAAGTTGGCGGTGATCGACGGCGACTTCGGGCGCGCCGCCGAGTTGCTCGAGCTGTCGCGCAAGGCCGTCGCCGATCGGACGCAACAAAAAACGCATGCGGCATTGGTACACGGACTCGCAGAAGTACATCTCGAGAGCGGGCAGCCCGCTGCTGCCGACGCGATTGCGAAGGACTTTCTGTCGCGAATGAATGCTTGGACCCCGCCCGCCGAAGCGATTCCCAGCTTGGATGTGGTGGCCTATCGCCTGCGTGCTGGCGCGATTACACCTGCTGAATTCGAGCGTGCGCGAACCTCGTGGCGCCAAGAGCTGGCGCGCAAGTGGAAGGCGGCAGGCAAGAAGATGGGGGCCACCTTCGATTGGTACGTCTGGGCATCGGCATACGGCGGTCTGCTCGAGAGCGCTGAACAAGCGAAGCAGGCTCTGGCGGCGATGCCCGCTCGGCAAACACCGGCTCTGAAGTCGGGGGCCAACCCGTGGATGGATCTACGAATGGGAAGGTGCCACGCACTGGCCGGCGAGAGCAAACGGGCCATCGCCCCCCTGCAGCGCTTGACGCGAAGCTGCGAGGTGTTGGCCCAGCCCATGTTGGTCATCCACGCCCACTACTTCCTCGGCCTAGCGCTGGAGCAAACCGACGATTTGGAGGCTGCACGTAAAGCCTACGCGACCGTGGTGAAATATTGGGGCAAAGCACGCCCAACCTCCATGACCGCCGAAAAGGCCCGAGCCCGCCTCGACGCGCTCCGCTGAGCGCAACAGCGTGGACGTGAGCGGGGGGCCAAAACAGCGCTGCTAGAGGGTCGGACTACTTGCAGCCAGGATCGTCGTACCAAGCATCTGGGCTCTTGATCAACGAGCAGATGTCGCCGCAATCGTTGGGAAGCACTTTGGCGCAGCTGTGCCCTAGCGTGCTGTTCGGGTCGCAGTTGTCTGGCACCGCCCAACAGGCGAACTTGGAGCCAGGACTGAAGAAGCACTGCCCCAGATCCTTGACCTTGAGGTTGCAATGCAGGCCGCCGGGGCAGGGGCTCATCTTGTCGCAGATGATGGCTTGATCTTCGCCGCAGCGACCCCCATGGCTGATCGACATCGCTCTGCTCTCGGCCATCGACGGATTGAAGTAGTTCACGCCGTCGCAGCCGCATTGCACGTCGAGGTGCTGCTGTTGTTGATCCGGGGGGAGGATGGGTTGACAGCTACCCGCCTGGCAGCCTGGCGCGTTGCAGAACAAGCCTTCGTTGCAGGGCGGGCCCATCCAATCGCAGGGGTCGCCTTGGTTGCCGGTGCTGGTGGTCCCGCCGCCGCCAGTTTGGTTTTGGCCTCCGGAGCCAGTTTGTCCGCCGCCTTGTCCGCCTCCGCTCGAGCCGCCAGCAGCGGTCGTAGTCGAGCTGTTCGAGCTAGCTGAAGACGTGCTGTTGGGCGCGCTGAACAAGTCTGAGCCGCCGCAGCTCGCCGCGACAACAACGCTGAAGAGAGCGGCCCCAGCGGCCGACCACAAGCCAAGTTTCATGGCTCGATTGTAACGGTACATCCCGTCGCAACGTGGTCGGTTTCCTGTTTTTTCCAGATTTCTATGCGACCGACTCCGCCTCGCCCTGTCTGGTGGGTGCCGTTGGGCAGTATTCGCCCGCGGTCACGTCGGCTTCGCCCATCGCGACTGCCGGCAAACCACAGCAAATTGGAAATCATCCGACAGGAGACAACGATGTCACGCAAGTATGGAATCAAACTCATCGCCAGCCTCGCGGCCTCACTCATGCTCCTCAGCGCCGCCTGCGGTGGCGACGACGAGCCCAACACCAACCTCGGCGACGAGCCAGCCAAGGGCAGCAGCGACATTGGCAACCAGTGCGAAGGCAACAGCGACTGCTCAGCCAACACCTGCTTGTTCAAGGTCGACGGCGAAGGCAACTACCCCGACTACGGCTATTGCAGCGGCACCTGCGAGAGCTTTTCGGACTGCCCCAGCTTCTGGGACTGCAGCAACGTAGGCAACGCCTCGGCGAAGTATTGCGTCCAGGGCTCGTGAGCGGGGGACCAGCTGCCGGCCGCCGCTGTTGACGCTCAGCGGCGGCTGGTAAACACCCATGGCCTCGAACCGGTGCTTGTAGCCGGCTCGTTTCTACCGAGGTGAAGCCATGGGTTTGCTGGAAGAAAAGGTCGCGGTCGTTACCGGTGCGGGTCGAGGAATCGGCCGCGCCGTGGCGGAGACATTCGTGCGTGAAGGCGCCCGGGTGGTCATCAATGATCTGGACGGCGGGCCCGCCGAAGAGGCGCGCGCAGCCTGTGAAGCGATACGGGCTGGCTCCGCGCTGATCTCGGTCGGGAGCGTCGCCGAATCGAGCTACACCGACTCATTGATGAAAGCGGCCGTCGACGGTTTCGGACAGCTCGACATCTTGGTCAACAACGCTGGTGTCACCCGTGATCGCATGGGTCACAAGATGAGCGACGAGGACTGGGATCTGGTCATCGCCGTCAACTTGACCGGCACCTTCAACTGCATTCGCTCGACGGTCCCGTACATG
>CAZRGL010000222.1:0-15879 GCA_964599485.1 uncultured Polyangiaceae bacterium | reverse complement strand
AGGCCAAAAGTGTATGAGGAGCCCCCGAGCAGCGGGCTGAGCATCCGGTACCACACCAGCTCCATCAACAAGAACACGAAACCCGACAGTGCCGCCGCGGCCAATACGAACGGGGCAATTCTGCTGTGGCCCTGCGCGGCCTCATCGTCGCTCGACTCCGCCATCTTGGCCGCCAATTCGAGCGCCTCAGCCTCACCCTCAGCCTCAGCCTCGGACTCGGACTCAGCCTCGGACTCAGACTCAGACTCGGACTCAGACTCAGACTCAGACTCAGACTCGGACTCGGACTCTGCCCGTGCCGCAGCCTCGTCTTCGCTTTGGTGCTTGCGATCCATCGCGCGGGCTGCAAGCGCCACCAGTGCGTTGACCAAACAGCCAATCCACAGCGTGATGCGTGTGCCGAACACCTCGAGCATGATGAAGGTGGAAGCGGCAGCGCCAGTCACCGCACCGAGCGTGTTGAGCCCGTAGAGCAACGCGGTCGAGCGGCGACTCAGGTCCTCCTTGTCGATCGCCGCGCGCGCAGCAGCCGGTAGCGTCCCGCCCATGAGCAAGGTGGGCGGCAACAGCACCAAGGCGCTCAGCAGCAGGCGAACCACTGTGCCCAGACCCATCCCCATCGCGATGCTGCCACCCATGGCGATGTATGCGCTGCGCGCCAAATAGAGAAACAGTGGTGTCACCGCGGAGCAGGCAGCGATGCCGAGCTCGAGATCCGCGTACATGCGCAGCGGGCGCTTGGCTTGTTGGGCACGCTTGCTCAGCACCAAAGAGCCGTAGCCCAAGCCGCCCATGAAGACGGCAAGCACCGCTGCTGATGCTGGCGTGGAGGCGCCGAACACCAAGCGGAGCTCGCGTAGCCAAGCAACCTGATAGATCAGGGCACAGAGGCCTGAGAAGAACAACAGTGTGGCGATGTTTTTACTGCGTCTCGGCACCGGCCGATGATGCCACCTTTGTGAGGCGCTGGCGGTGTTTTCTTGGCTGGGCCGCGGCGCATCCCAGGGACGCAGCCAGTGAACGTCCGAATCGCCGGCAAGCTCAGGGTTGTCGGTCGCTGTTGATGGGCTGTCCCGATGGCTCGAGCTTGTCGGCGAGCTTGGCTGCGAGCTCGTCGAAATGCGCTTGGGGAACTTCGGTCAATGCGCGCCGCAGTTGCGCGACGATTCCACTCAGACCAGCGCTGTCCCCATCGTTCGTTGCATCGTCGATGGCGCGCTTCACGTCGGCTTCGACAGGACGGCCTTGCAGCGTCGCCAGCTTGTCGCGAAGCGTCTGCACGGCGCCGCCAACCAAGTCCTTGCTGCGATCGAATCCGAGTCGCAGCGCGCGCGTGACGGGTGATCGGGCGATGGGAACCTCACGCACGAGCTCGTCGATTGCGCGGCGGACTCGCGTAGCCGAATAAGGCCCCGCGGGTGCGCACCAGCCCTGCTCGAAGGTGTGGTCGAGCAGCCAGCCGCGGTGATAGGTCTTGCTCGCCAAATCGACCATGCTCTTGCCTGCGAGCACCAAGAAGGTTTTGCGCAGGATGAACTTGAGCGGCAACAGGACCACGCCTTTGGCGTAGCCGCCCAGGAGCTTGCCCACCTCGTCATCGGCCAAGCTGGCCACTTCTCGGTCCCAGAGGCGTAGCTTGTGGGCGGCTGCCAAGCGCCGGACCATGCTTCGCACCAAATAGCCTTTCACTGCCTTGTCGACGAACGGCAAGGGGATGAGCGGTGTGAGCGCGACCATCACCGAGTGGGTGAGGATCACTCCGTCGGTCCCGGGTCGGCCCGATGAAGGTGGGACTGGTGTTTCCACGCCCGAAGCATACCTGCCTGACCACCCAGCCCGCACGCTCGAAGCTGCAGGCCGAGCTGCAAGCCCCACCGCGGAGCCCTGCACGTGGTCAACAAGTGATCCAGGCCCACGATCCACAAAGCCGTCGATGTAGGTGCAGCAGACCCGAAATCCTTACATTGTGGGAGCGGTCCGAAACTTGCTACATCGCGCGCTACAATGAGGGGTATCGTAGTAGCGATGAGACGCTTGGCCATTTTGCTCATTCCGCTGATGGTGGGATGTATCGTGGTTGAAGATGGTGGCGGCCGTTTTGATCCCGTCGAGGGTCCCGGCACGACGCCTTGGAATCACGACGACGACATCAGCTGCACCTCCAACGCTGATTGCAGCCAAGGGGAGGTCTGTGAGGATCAGGTCTGTCAAATGGCGCGCTGCGGCGAGACCTATTCCTCGACCGCACCGATGGGCGACAACCACTTTTTCGGCACCGATGGTGAGTTGGCGGTCGTCAGCGACGACTTCTTCATCGACGGCTTCGAGTCGACGGACGGAAAATATCTCAACAGCTGGGACCTGCAGAACACCAGCAAGGTAATCGACGTCGCTGGCGGCAATCTGCATGGCAAGCGACCCCACACCATCGCGGTGGCCATCGATGGCTCCGACAAGGTGCTTCTCAATGGCCCCGAAGGATTAGGTGAGATCAACGTAGGGATGTGGCCCAAGGCGTTGGCGATTGGTGACGTAGACGCTGACGGAATCGACGAGCTCGTGGCCTTTGGAGCCAACGGCGACATCGCGCTGTGCCAGGTCGATAAGAAGAAGTGTTCGTCGGCGAGCATCGACGGTGTGCAAGGCAAGGATGTTGCCGTAGCCGACGTCGACGGCGACGGCTTCGCCGAGGCCATCTTCTTGCTCGAGTACAGCGACAAGACTGACATCATCGTCTGGAACACCGACGCGGACACCACTGGTCAAGAGCAGACCGTAGGCTGGCAGCTCAACTTCCCCGTGCGGGCCATCTCCGCTGGCGACACAAATGGTAACGGCGTGGCTGAAGTTGCGGCGCTCGAGGACGGTGGCTGGTGGGGCTGGAAAGATGACAAGGTCCACCTCTTTTCGCCGGCAACCGAGCAGATCATTCTCACCAAGGGTGTGTATGGCCACACCGTCGATGTGGCCGTCGGCGATCGCGACTCGGATGACAAGGCCGAAGTGGCCATCTTGCGTGAAGACAACAAGCTCGAGCTGTTCAAGTTCAAAGACAGCCAGCTCAGCTCGATGGCGACCTTCCCGCTGGCCGTGGGTGAGGCTGCCCAGCGCATCAGCTTCATCGATTGGAACGGTGACTCGGCTTCGGGCAAGCTCTTGAGCGGTCCTGAGCTCATTGCAGGGCGCGCTGTTCCGATTGCGGCGCTGATGTTTCCGCCGTATCCGCGCGACTTCGCGGCAGGCAGCTTCTCAGCCAACGTCACTCTCGGCAACAACGAGTCGACCAGCCAGAGCTTGTCGGACACACTGACGCTGAGCCTGGGTTTGACAGTGAGCTACGGCGCAGAGACGCCGCTGTTCAAGGCCAAGGTCGGCGCCTATTTCGGCAAAGACTTCAGCTACACCAAGACGGTTACCAAGTCCCAGACCGTGGGCCAGCGCTTTTGGGTCGTGGCCGATCCCGAGCTGCACGGTAGCGAGTATGCCGCGGTGGTCTTGTCCTGTGGGTGCTTTCATCGCTACCGCTACGTGACTGAGGATCCAGGCAACAAACTCGGCGGCAGCGGTCAGGAGCTCGACGTCTTCGTGCCGGTCGGCGGACAGACGATGCTCTGGTCGAGCAAGCGCTACAACGCGATGGCGAAGTCACTCGGCACGCTGCCGGTGATCGAGGTTCCGGTGCGGGTAGGCGACATGTCGAGCTATCCCGAACAGCTGCAGACCATCGACGGTCAGCCGATTCCGTCCCAAGACTTGTTGTTCCCCAACACGCCCACGTTCCAGTCTAGCGACGTCGGCTTCGTTGGCTTCTGGTTGGTCAACGGTCAGCAAGAATCGAATGCCTTCGCCGAGACCACCAAGCTCGGCGTGAACGGCTCTCTCGGCGTAGGCGGTCTGAGCGTCGACAGCGAGCTGGGGATCGGGGTGACGCAGGGCTACAGCATCACGGTGGGCAAGGACACGATCTTCGCTGGTGGTGTGCCGCCCATCCCAGATGATCCGGAAACGCCCGAGGACGAGTACCAGTTGCACCGCTACTCATTTACGCCAACAGTCTATCGGCAGCATTACACCGATAGCGCGGGCGAGGATGCGGCCTATTATGTGCTCACCTATGCGGTTGGGAAGTAGCGCGCAGCTCGCAAGTAAGGAGTCGTTGTCACGCAACGAGCAGACCCAGTGAGGCTTCTGGTTACAGCCACGTTGCTTGGTGCGCTGGCAGGGCTTGGCGGCGGCTGCGTGCCGACGCCGGAGCCGGGCGAGTATGGCTTGTTCCGCTACGTGGGCAACATCATCGGCTCGACGCCCCTGGCGCTGTTGCCGCCGATCAACGATCGCGAAGGCAACGCTTATGTGCTTGCCGGTGCGCTCGACGAGCTCCAGCTGAAACTGTTCGTCGGCAATCGTGCGGGCGGCTGGACCGGTAGCTGTGCCATCACGCAGGGCAATCAGCTGGGCGCTCACGGCTTCGTAGGCCGAGCTCAAGATCGCGCCTGGTATTGGGCTGGCGGCGCTCTCGTTGGTGCATCAGGGCGAACGGGTGGCTGCTATCAAATCCTCGAGCACGACCCCAATTCGGCTGCGCGGCTCGATTTTCGCGCCGTCGTTCCATGGGTGCGCGAGACGCCCTCTCGCACGACCACGGTTGCTTGGATTCAGGCGCCCACTGATCCGCGGCCCTTTCAAGCGGTCATCGATCTGAACAACAACGTCTACACGTCGATCAAGAAGCTCAGCCCCGACAGCGCCACCGACGTGACCGTTCTGGGCGTGGGGGGAAGCCTGAGCCGTGGCGAAGGGGTGGTGTTGGCGCGCTACCTGATCGGCGAGGCGGTGCACGTCGAAGCACGCTTCATCGATAGTGACGGACACACCGTGGCCAAGGCGTCGGTAGGCGGATTGGATACGCTGCCAGCCTACGGGATTCGGGGCTACTTGCAGTCCAACGATTTGGGCCTCTACGCTGGCCTCGACATCGAGGGGCAGTTGGTGGTGCTGGACAGCGGAGGCGGGCAGCGGCGCGCTGTGGAAGGCATGGATCCGGTTGGGGTGCATCGCTGGCAAGGCGAGCTGTACCTAGTAGGCAGCTCGGCCGGGGAGCCCAAGCTGGCGCGCATCGATGACGATGGCGATGTCGGAAAGGTCCGTCGCTGGAAGGCGAGCGTGGCGGCGGCAAACCAGCTCGGTAGCAAAATCGCGGTGATCGACGACCGCTCCCTGCCGAGCCACGATACGGTTTGGCAGGGGCCGCGCACGGCGATGGGCGCTTTCCCCTTCTTGCACGAGCACAGTCTGGACCATTATGCAGACGGGACGACGACGTGGCTGATTGCAGGACCGAGCTTCTCGGCGGGCGGCGAAGATCACACCGCCATCGCCTATGTGCCAGTAGGGATTGCCTACGAGTAACGGTAGGCTGTTTGCTGGCGCTATGGATGCTGACGACGGCGCGACCCGTCGTTGCTAGCGATCCGCCTGCGGCCGAAAAAACACCGGCCAAGAAGAAGCACGAGGCCACTGTGAAGGTGGGGGGGTATCTGCGGCCTGGTTTTGGTTTCAGGTACCTGCCGGCGGCACTGCCCAAAGATGTGTTCGACTACGGCTTTTTTGGTCGCAGCGGACTCGAGGTCGAGGCCCATCCCTTCGAGATGTGGCGCGCCAAGCTGCACCTGCAGCTCAGCAGCGAGGCGCTGACTGCAGTGACCGATCTCGAGCTCTTCGATCTGAACGGCAATGGGGTGCCCGATGGTGTGGCCTACACGACCTCGGCGCTTCCGGGAGCCGTGCTCGAAGAAGCGACGGTCAGCTTCGTGCCGTCTCCCATGATCCAGCTCTTGCTTGGCTCGATGCGCATTCCGTTCAGTTTGACGCAGCAGAGCGCCAACACCGCTTTGATGTTCCCTACCAGGGCGGCAGTCAACGAAGTGTTCTTGAGCGGAGCCGATCTAGGATTCAGCGCTCGCAGCAACTTCCTCGACGGCATCATTCTGGCCAACCTGGGCGTCTTCAACGGTGACAGTCTGGGCTTGTGGTCCGCCGATACGGTCACGCGAGGCGTGGTGATTGCTGCTCGTGCCGACCTCAATCCCTTCGGCGCATTTGCTTTTGGCGAGGGCGACCACAGCCGTGGTCCGTTTCGCTTGGGTCTCGGCTTCGGCACCATGATTCGACCTGCGACCATCTACGACGAGCGCACGGGCACTGAGCCCCGTAGCGTCTTCGATCTACGCATCAGCGCCTCGCTGCGCATGGCCTACCGTGGGCTCTATTTCGCCGGCGAGTACTTCCGGCGCCAGCAGACCGACGACTTTTCCAGCCGTCCCGAGGTGGCCGATGGCGCCTATGGCCAGCTCGCGTTCTTCTTTCGGGCGCTGCCGTTCTTGGCCCTCGAGCCCATCGTTCGCGTCGGTTTCGTGGCGGAGGACCAGACCTTCGATCCGCGCTTCATCGGCTACACGAGCGCGGGCTTCAATCTGTTTCCGGCCGCGGACGCCGACCCTGCTGACGACGTCAAGATTACGCTGCAATACCTGGGCGAACGCCGCTTCACGGAAGACGAAGACGCTCACGGTGGCGCCCTCGCCGTCCAGTTGAAGTTCTGAGCCGGACCGTCGCGGGAGGGGGCAAGACCCCTCACGACAATCACTTGGTCATGAGACGGCCTCTCAGGCTGTCGCGAGCGCTTCCTCGGCTTCGCCGGTGACATCGGCGGTGAGGATTTCACCGCGGGCCGTCTTGATTGCATGGGCCTCGTGCACGGCGAACTCTCTTGCGGTGTGCTTGTCGTCGCGGTCCCAGAACTGTCTCCAAGCAGCTTGGAAGCGTTTGCGCATGCTGTCGCGGGTCTCGTCGGTGGGGAACATCACTTCGGCCACCGCTTGCAGCGTTGCTGCGGCGTAGTTGCGGTCTTGCTCGAATTCGACGCCCAACGCGGCGAAGGCCTCGTGCAAAGCGGCGAGCTGTTTCTTGCGGCCCCGCTCGAGCACCTTGCGAGGGTCGATTCCGATGATCGCGAAGTCTTTTTCCAGAACTTTCAGCTCCCACAAGGCCCACGCCAGCACGCGCACCTGAAAGGTGATCATGGCGCTGATTTCCAGCTTGCTCATGCCCTGGATGAAGCTCGGCAGATACTGCATGCCGAGACCCACATGCCGCGCTTCGTCTCGCTCGAAATAGGTCATCAGCTCGCACAACACGGGCTCGACCTCGGACTCGCGGACGCTCTGGAAAACGGTCAGCGCGATGGTCTCGATCATCAGCTGCATGCCGAGCAGTTTGTAGGCGAGCTTGTTGGTGTCGAGCACCAAGTCGAGCAGCGCTTGTGGGGCGCGGCCCAGACGTTCAGGCATGTAGTCGAGGTGTCCGAGGTAGTCGTGCATGACGTAGAAATGCCGCGCCTCGTCGAACGCCTGGCTGGTGGCGGCCATCTTTGCTTCGAGCGGCACCAGCGCGTCTGCGAGCTGCGCCGAAATCTTCCAGGCGGCAAGCTCGCCCCAGAGAATGATCGCGAAGACCTGCTTGAGCGCCTCCTTCTTCTCATCGTCGACGGTGATGGCACCGTGTTTTTCAATCAGCATCGGCAGGATCTCTTTGCCGTCCCAAGCCATGGTCTGTGAGCGATGGTAGATGCGCTCGCACTTGGCGAAGCGCTTCGCCTCTTTGGCGTCGCGCACCAAGTCGAACATGTCGTAACGAAGCTGCGTTTTTCCGAATCCAGCAAATCCCATGATCGTCCTCCAGCCGACTCAAAATTGTTGTGGCAACAAGTGTGCTTGGTCGCCCACCAATAAGGCTTGCGCTCGGTCTTGGCGGGCTTCGTAGATTCCCAAATAGGTGCTCACCATCAGAGCGACTTCGCGTGCGACCACCGCGTCGCTCAGAAGAGGCGGCGCCTGATCGGCGTAGATCACGCGCGATTGCAAGCTGCTGAGCACCATCCAGACCACAACGTTTGCGGCCACCTCCGGATCTGGATGCCGCAGGGCAGTCTGGCGTTGCTCGAGCAGCGACAGCAGCTTGCCCGCGAGATGCCCGTGCAAGAGCTCGGCGAGCGCTTTCATCGATGGGTCGACGGCGGTGCGGGCGTACATGGCGACGATGAGGCCGCGCCGCTCGCGCAGCACCTGCGCTAGAAAGCTGACCATCTCCTCGAAGGCGTCGCGTAGGCCTACGCGGCTCCAGCGTTCGGGAATCAATGCGGCGTCGGCGGTGGCGCGCGCTTGCTCGTTGAAGCGCTCGAACACGCAATGCAGCAGACCTTCCTTGTCGGAAAAACGGGCGTAGAAGGCGCCCACTGAGGAACCAGCCTGCTTGGCGATGTCGGCAACCGTGACGCCGTCGAGCCCCTTTTCATCGATGAGCTTCTCGGCCGCATCGAGTAGTCGCTCGAGCGTTTGCTGGCTGCGCGCCTGGCGAGGTGGACGGACCCACTCGAGGTGGGCGACAGATTGTTTCTCGGGGGCCATGACAAGACAGAATCAGAATCACCATTCTGTTTCCGTAGTCAGATCATGGCCCGTAATTGATGAATGTCAAGTCCCGCCTTCCGGCGATCGAGCGGTCGCCCGCGAGATCATGCGACAAATGCGGCGAAGCGTGTCCATGACACTAGGGCCTCGAGCAGGTGCTTCGGTCTCGAGGAAGGTGTCTACAAAGATGAAATCCCAAATGCTGTGTGGCTGCTGCGTCCTCTTGCTCATGACGGCTTGTGGCGACTCATTCACGAGCTTCGGCCACTCCACCGGAGGACGAGGAGGGACGGCGACCGGCGCGGGGGGCGCTGCCGGCTCGCAGAGCTCAGCCAGCGGTGGTTCTGGCGCGACAGCACAGGGGGGCCAGGGTGGAGTCCCCAGCTCGAGCTCGTCCAGTAGCAGCGGTCAACCGCAACCGCAGCCGTGTCAGTCTGCTGATCAGTGCCCCGACCAATTGTGCGTCGACGGTTTTTGTTGCGACCAGAGCTGCTCCGGCGTGTGCCAAGCGTGCAATCTCGCCGGCAGACAGGGTCAGTGCCTGCCCATCGGGGCCGGTGCCGATCCTGCCGCCGAATGCACACCCGGAGTGTGCGACGGCGCAGGCTCCTGCGCGGTTGGCCAGCATCTGTTGAGCAAACGGTTCGGTGGTGGCCTCGAACAGCGGCTTGGCGGCTTGGCCCTCGATCCGAAGGGCAACATGCTCATCGGTGGCTGGTTCTCCCAGTCCTTCGCCATCGGCCCCCAAACCTTGAGCTACATGGGAGACGGCGACATCTTCGTGGCCAAGCTCGACGCGGCAGGCCAGCATGTTTGGAGCGCCCGCTACGGTGACGGCTGGTCGGAACAGCTCGGCGATCTCAGCAGCGACAAGGATGGCAACGTCATAGTGGCCGGCGCGTTTCGCGAAGGTATCGACTTCGGCTGTGGCGCCATGAGCAGTCCAGGCGACGAGAACATCTTCGTGGCCAAGCTCGATTCGGATGGTGGTTGCATGTTCAACCAATCCTATGGAGGCGCGGGCAACGACGCAGCCCGGGCTGTCGCCACCGAGCAGAGCGTCGGGCACATCGGCTTGGTCGGGACCTTCAGTGGCTCGGTGACCTTCAAGCAACAGATGCTGATCAGCAAAGGCAAGACCGATGGCTTCGTGCTGAGCCTGAGTGCCAGCGGCGCCTACCGCTGGAGCCGTGTCTTTGGCGACGCGGGCGAACAAAGCCCAGAAGCTATTGCCATCGACGCCAACAACAACACGATCGTCGGCGGGCGCTTCGAGGGCACCATCAACTTGGGAGGAGCGGATCTGAAAGCCACCAACGGATCCGACGTATTCATCGCCAAGCTCGGCCCCAACGGCGAGCACCTCTGGAGCAAGTCTTTCGGTGGCCTGCTCAGCGACGTCTGCAATACGGTTGCCGTCGACAGCAACAACAACGTTGTGCTCGCTGGCTTCTTTCAGGAGAGCATCGACTTTGGCCTCGGCCCGCTCACGACTGTGGCGGGCGGGGCCGACATCTTCGTGGTCAAGCTGAACCCGTCGGGCAAACCGCTCTGGAGCAAGAGCTTTGGCGCTAAGGGTGTCATCGACTACGCCGCCGGTGTGGCGATCGACCGCGCCAGTGACGCCGTCGTGCTGACAGGTCGCTTCGTCGACGAGGTCGACTTCGGCGGAGGCATGCTCATCGGTGCGGGCAGCGGCGAGGTCTTCGTAGCCAAGCTCGCCGCCAATAGCACCCATCTGTGGAGCCACCGTTACGGGGACGTCCACCACGAGACCGGAGTCTCGATAGCCGTCGACAGTGCTGGACAGCTCGTTGCAGGAGGCTACTTCAGCGGCTCTATCGATTTCGGTGGTGGCGCCTTGAAGAGCTACGACAACGACGACGTGTTCATCGCCAAGCTGTCGCCGTAGCAGAGCGTGGGTCGCTTGGGTCCTGTTCGAAGCACGGCTGTTGTTGATCCATCGCAGGGACGTTCTTGGAGCTCATCTCTTGCGGCGCCGCGAAGCCGGCCCGCGGATCTGCTTGGCAGTGGTGCGCAGCAAGCGTATTGCTCGAGGGTGCTCGAAGGTCGCGTGTCGCGTTGGGGCTTGCTGGTACTGGTTGTCGCGCTTGGAGGTGGTTGTCCATTACCCAACCCACCTGGTGCGCATCCCCCCCAGTCCAATGACCAAAAGGATGCAGCAGCCGAGCAACTGGATGATGGTGGCCCCCAAGAAGCGCAGGTGGCTCCGAAGCCCAGCGGGCCCGCTTTGCCATCGCTCCCGATCGGCCAGCCCGCCGCGATTGTCGATCTGCAGCTCGGTGGGGACTTTGGGTGTGTGCTCCGTGGTGACGGTCGCGTTCGATGTTGGGGTGACAATCGCGCATGGCAGCTCGGTGCTGCGAAGCCGAAGAAGCGTGGCCTCGCCTATGTGCCGAACATCAGCGACGCCCGCGTGCTTGCCGTAGGCACCAACCACGCTTGTGTGATCCGCGGCGATGAGACCGTGCATTGCTGGGGCTTTGACTCTTCCACGCAGCTTGGACGGGGTGCCAAGGTGGAAAACGGACGGGCCGGTCCGGGGCCAGTGAAGGGGCTCACGCAGATCCGTCGCTTGGCTGCGGGCGGAAGTCACACCTGCGCCCTCGATGCAGCTCGCCAAGTGTTTTGCTGGGGTGAGAGCGGACGAGGCGCTGTCGGTCACAAGGGTAATGGCGCGCTGCCGCAGAAGGTCGCCTTGCCCGACGACATCGAGCAGATTGTGGCCGGCAGTGCCCACAGCTGTGCGCGTCGCTCGAGCGGACAAGTGCTGTGCTGGGGTGATGCTGGCCGCGGGCAGTTGGGGCCGAATAGAAAAGGCGGCCCGCAGCCCCAGTCGCTCGATGGGCTCGATGGGCTCGATGCGCTTTTCGCTGGCGGCCACCGCACCTGCGTGCGCCTCGCAGACGGTCAGACCAAGTGCATGGGCCGGGCTGGTTATGGTGGTCGGCGGTCAAAACCGTGGCTGATCCAAGGTGTCGGCGAGGTTGCGCAAGTCGTCATGGGGCACGCCCATATGTGCGCCCGAACGAAGGGCGGCGGACTGTGGTGCTGGGGGAGAAACCACAAAGGCCAGCTCGGAGATGGCACCCGCAAGAAGAGCCTTACGCCGGTCAAGTCAATGCTCAGCAACGTCGTGCGCGTGGCCGCAGGAGGCGAGTTCAGCTGCGCAGTGACCGGCGATGGTGCCATCCACTGTTGGGGCGACAACGATCACGATCAATTGCTCCGGGGGGGAAGTGGCAGGCCGACGGCCGAGCCTGTCGAGGGGCTACCCAAAATCGTTCAGATCACGGCGGCGATGAGCACGAGCTGCGCGCGCACGGCAACAGGAGCGGTGTGGTGTTGGGGCGAGCAGCTCGGCTCGGGAAAGACCATGAGACAGCCGCAAATGGTCGGCGGGATCAGCCAAGCAGTGCAGCTCGAGCTCAGCGAGGGTTTTGGTTGTGCGCGTATCAAGAACGGGAATGTGCGCTGCTTTGGTGAGAACGACGTGCGGCAGCTCGGCGACGGAACCGAAGAGCCCTCTGTCGTGGCGGTGAAAGTCAAAGGACTATCGCGAGCAACCAAGATTCGCCTCGATTTCGGCTCGAGCTGCGCGCTGGTTCGCTCGGGCAGGCTCATGTGCTGGGGCAGCGCGAGAGGAGGCTTGCTCGGCCGCCGTTTCAAGAACGCCGAAAAGGCCCGCCTCGAGCGGGCGACCGCTGTCGCCGGACTGGCGGGGGTGGCTGACTTCGATCTGCGCGGTGGTGACGCTTGCGCGGTCATCCGAAACGGTACGGTGAAGTGTTGGGGTGTCCATCGTCGCCCGCCTTGGAATTGCGTTCCCATCGCCAAAGACCACGGCGGCTGCGCGACGGTTCACAACCCGCAGCCGCTGCCGTCGGCACGGCCCACCTTGGTCGCCAAAGCGCCACGTTCCAAGCGTGTGCTGCTTGGGGCTGACAGCCGAGGCTGGTTGTTTGCACGCAGTGGCGACATTCACGAGATACAGCTCGGCCCGGAGCCGATAGCCAATCCCGCGTCTGCACCGGTCGGTGAGACCTTGGCGCGTTGGTATCGCTTTGGTCCACGTTTGATGGACAAGGTTGCGCTCGAGCAGGTCGCTGAATCGGATATCGGCTGCCGCCTGGGTCCCAAGGGCACCGTGTTGTGCAAGGGCGGAAACCAACATGGCCAGCTCGGTGACGGTAGTTTCAACCGTTCCAGCACGGATCGCACGGTTCTTGGCATCGCTGGCGCGGTCGCTGTGGCCAGTGGTTCTTACCACCACTGCGCCCTGCTCGGTGATGGTGTGGTCTGGTGCTGGGGCAACAACGCCAAAGGGCAGCTCGGGCCCGGTCTCGGTGGCAACTTGGGCGTGCCCGTTCCGATCGACTTGAAGTAGCCAGCGCGCTCTCAATCAGAGCCGCTGGTTCAATCAGTCGCCGGCGAGCTCGGCGTCGATCGCGTCGATGATGGCTTGCTCGGTGGCGTCATCGCGCTTGAAAATGATGTTCGCACCGCTGTCGCTGAGCATGACCAGATCGACGCCGCCATAATTGGCCTCGAGTGTCCCAGCGGGATCGTAGGCAACAATGCCTTCGAGCTCGTAATGGTCGCGGACGTCTTGGCAATGCTTGGCAGTGGGGGGCTCGGCTAGCGCGTCCTCGGTGATGACCACCATGGTGGACAGACCAGCTTTGCCATGGCTCTGCTGCAGAGAGGTTGCAAAGAGCGCCAACTTTACGCAACTCGAGCACCAGCTGTATAGGTTGGTGACCATCCCGACTTTCGCGCCGCATAGATCGTGCAGCGACACCGGTTTTCCGTCGCAGTTTTCGAGCTCGAGATTGCTGTAGGTGTCACCAACGTCGAAGCCATAGGGCCCTTCGGGCGGGCAATGCCCACTAGCGGGCTCGCAACTGCCGCCATCGATGCAAGCGTTGCCGTCGTCAGGGGCGCTGCACGCAGTCGTGACGGTCAACGCAACCGCCAGCCCGCAGGCACGAAACGAGACGCTAGAAGACATGCAGACGTTTGGCTACGCCAGCCTCCGCTTCGATGGCCAAGCCCTGCGTCTGGTACCACCACGAGCCCAGGTAGGGGTCAGCCCCAGCTGAGCCGAGGGCGGTCTCGACCGCGGCTTGCTTGGTGCCAACGCCGATGCCCTTGTCGGTTTGAGCAGTTGCACTGGCGCCGAGATGAATCGCCTGCACGGTGTCCGTCTCGCCGCTACCTGAGGCGATGACCGCCAGGTCGAGGCTCGCGTAGCTGAGCACCAGGCCAACCTCGCCCAAGTCGTGCTCTTGGGACGGCTTGCCCAAGATCTCCACGACCTTCGCGTAGCTGTCACCCACCGCTAGCTGCTTGCTGTCCAGGCTCACGCCTGCCCCCTCGACGAGCTTCGGCGCGCTGCCACCCTCGCCGAGGTCGAACCGAATCGAGCACACATCGCCGATACGCTTGCCCGATCCGCTGTCGAAAATCGCTGCATGCCAATAGCCGTGACTGATCTTGTTTGTGGTCAGGAAGGTCGAGCTGAGCAGGGTTGAGAAATAGACCGTGTCGGCTGGCAGCTGCAGGTTGTAGCTGCCGCCTCCTACGGTCGCCTCCGGAAAGTCCAACTCATTCTGATAGAGCAGCTTGGGCCCGTCGCCGTATTGCAGGGCTATGACCAGCTCGACTTCGGTGGCTTTGCCAGGATTGTACAAGGTCAGGAACACGGGCATCGAATCGCCGTCGTCGACGTACCTGAGCTTGCGGGTCGTGATGAGCACGCGAGGCGACGGATCTGTGGGGGCTTGGTCGAGCGCGGGCGTGTAGCTGGTGACGCCGTAGTCTGGGTTGTCGTTGCCGTCGAAGATGGTCGCTTCGATTTGCGCGTCGTCGGTGGTGCCCCACCAATTGCTACCGATCGAACGGTGCGCCACCCAGTCGGGATAGCCCTCTTTTTCGATGTCGTGGTACCAGCCGAAATCCGAAGGCTCGCCCTTGCGCAGATTGCCGGTCAACGTGTTGTGACTCATCACCCGCAAGAACGCCGCGCCAACTCCAGCCGCGCCTTCATCCTCGGTCTTGCTGTCGCTGGTGTTGTCCGTGACGACGTTGTCGATGATGAAGGGGGTGGCGTGTGGATAGCAGTCGACGCAGACGTGTATGCCGCCGCCGTCCTTCTTTGCGTGGTTCTTGGTGATGGTGTTGTTCAGTAGGGTGGCAGCCGACGATACCAACGTGATGGCGCCGCCTTTTGTGGTTGTGGTGTTGTCCTCGAAGGAGTTGCCGACGATCGGCGAGGCCACCAGATCGGCGGCGATGGCACCGCCGTAGATGCTGCTGCTGCCCTTGAAGCTGTTGTTTTGGATGATGGGGTCGGACTCGCTGGCGTAGATTGCGCCGCCGGAGCCGAAGGTCTCCGCTACGTTGTTCTCGAACGTGCAGGACGCGATGCGCGCCTTGCTGCCGTCTTGGATGAGCAGGGCGGCGCCGCCAGCAACGTCAACTGAAGCTTCTGTCTGGTTGTTGCGAAACGTGCAGTGGTGGACGAAAGGCGAGGCGCCGAGTAGCTGAACAGCTTTGCGGGCCTTCTCGAAAACACACCACTCTAGGATTGACCCGTCGACATAGCTGTCGACTTGTTCGAAGCGCGCGTCGACTGCGGTGTCGGTGAAGATCACCGAGCCCCACCGATCCTCGTCCATGTCTCCGGTGGCGGTGAAAGTAATTGGCGCCGATTCGGTTCCTTGGGCCACGAGCTGGCCTTCGATGGTTAGGGTCCGCTCGGCCTCAAGTTGCACTGTTACGCCCGGCTCGATCGTGAGTGTGCTACCGAGGCCGATCGTCAGATCCTCGCTGATGACGTGCGGGCCATCAGCTTTGCTCCAAGTCAGGACGACAGGTGCTTGTGGATCGGACTCGGCGGGACCGCAGGCAAGCAGAAACAAAAAAGCGACCGGAATGAGAAGACGTCGATAGTCAAGCATGGTCAAGCCTCGAGAGTAGGTGTTGTTCTCTCTCGTCCGATTATTAACCGCGGCGCGCGGAACCGCTAGTGGACGCTTTGCTCGGTGCAGCCGAGCTTGGGTTTGCCGTTGTCGTAGGTCATGAAGCGGCCTTGGAAGCAGCCGCACGACAGGCGAGGGCGTTGCGAACCGTTCGCCACTTCGCGAATGGTTCGTCGCGGACGATTGCAGTGCAGTTGTGGCCTCAGCTGGTCTGCCAATGCCCTGTTTTCATTGAATAAGGCGCGCGACAGTAACTCGGCACGGCCGTTGCTATCTAGGTAAGTGCGGCGTGAGCGACCCCCTCACCTCCAGAGGTGATGCCTCACTTTCGCCGTGCTGACTTGTTCACTTTACCTCGAGTAATCGAGGGCTATGCATCGTGTGAGAGCTTGCGCAGCGCAAGCAAA
>CAZRGL010000221.1:0-15880 GCA_964599485.1 uncultured Polyangiaceae bacterium | reverse complement strand
TCGCCACAGCACCGACTTTTTGCCCTGAAGCATCAGACAGGGAGGCGAAGATGTCCTCACTGGATGCGTTCTTCCATTCGTACTTCTTCAGGTAAGCGGCCACACCGTCGGTGAACACCTCATCACCGAGCCAGTTGTGCAACATGCCGATCACGGCAGCTCCCTTGATGTAGGTGATTCCGTCGAACGCTTCCTCGGCTTCGTAGGTATTGGACACCGGCTGTCGCACCGCGCGGGCCGACTCGAGGGCATCGAAGTCCATGACCCAACCGATCGATGAGAGCATCTCCAAGCCGGCTTTCATGTCGGGTCGCCAGCGGTCTACGATCACCGACTCCACGTAGGTAGCAAAGCCTTCGTTGAGCCAAAGGTCGTCCCACCATTTCATCGTGACGAGATTGCCAAACCACTGATGGGCCAGCTCGTGGGCGATGGTGGCCGCCACGTTGCGCCGCGACTTGGCCGAGGTGTTGCCATCGACCAGGAGGAGCTCCTCGCGGAAGTTGATGAGCCCCGCGTTTTCCATCGCCCCGGGACCGAAGTTGGGAACCGCAACGAGATCGAGCTTCCGGTAGGGGTAGGGGATGCGGAAGTAGTCAGCGAGAATCTTCAGCTGCTCTGTCGCGGTCTGCAGGGCAAACCCACCAAGCTGCGTTCGTCCCTTCGCTGCGATCAAGCGCAAAGGAACGGGCTCGCGCGGCCCCTCCCGCACCTCGAGCGGACCAATCGCCAAAGCCAGGAGGTAGGTGGGGATGCGCCTCGTCGTCGCAAAGGAAACGGTAATCTTCGTTCCGTCAGTGCTCTCGCTCTGCTCCCGCTGTGGACTGTTGGAAAAGACCCGATTGCCTTTTGGCACCGTAACGGTGAGGTCGAAAGGCACCTTGAACGATGGATCGTCGAAGCACGGAAACATGCGCCGAGCGTCCGATGGCTCGAATTGCGTGAAGACATAACGCGCCTGTCCTTCGACCACGCGATAGATGCCCCGCAGCTTCTCGTCGAGCGGGGCCGAGAACTGCAAGCGCAGCTTGGCATCGCCAACCTCGATGGGGCGCGCAACCGCGACCACCAGCTCTTCGGCGACGCGTGCTGCACCACTCGCTTTGCGCATCTGCACCTTTGCCGGGATGCGATCGAGACCCACCACCACTTCGGCTCGAGTCACCTGCAAGCCGGAGCCGTGCATGACGATCGCCGTGGCCGCCTCGGTGAGCTGCACCGCAATCTCGACTTCGCCTATGAATCGATCGTCAGCAGGATCGATATCGAGGGTGAGCTCATAACGGAGCGGTGTCACACTGGCGGGAAGGCGGCCGTCGAGACGTGGTGGCGGCACCTTCACATCGAAGCTCTTGTTCACCGTTGGAACAGGCGCGACCGTCAGATCGGTGTTGGGCGGACAGCCCGTCAGGGCTAAAAAGACAAGGGCTAAGGGCCAGAAACGCAACATTGATTGCCTGTCTTCCAGTTCCAAGGAATGCCACTTTTGCGCCGACGAAAAGCGCAGAGATGAACCACACGGCAACGCGGGTCGAGATCTATTTCAGTTGAAGCGCACAGCCAAAGAGGTTTGATGTCTTGCAAATGACGGCCGATGTCTCGCTCGCGAGGGGCACACATACCCTCGGATCCCGCGAGGGTAAGGCAGACCGCTCGAGCTGCCAACCATGCTACCGGCACGCTTTCGCCTTGGGGCTCGTCGTCGTGTTGGCCGTGGGTCTGCTCTGGCCGCAGACCAGCCAAGCCGCCGAGCTGACCATCATCCGCACCTCCTTGACCAATGGGCTCCGTGTGGTGATGAACCCAGTGCCGACGACGAGCTCGGTCGTGGTGGCCATGAGCTACCTGGCAGGCTCGGCGCACGATCCTCCAACCAAGCGGGGCACGGCTCGGCTGCTGGAGGCCATGATGTTTGCAGGCAACCAAGCAACCGGTGACGGCGAGCACGTCAAGATGCTGACCGCGGTGGGCGGTAGCGCCAGCGTGCATCGGAGCCCAGAGCTGACCACCTTCACGAACCTGGTGCCAGCACAGCGTGCCGCGCTGCCGTTGTGGCTGGAGGCGCAGCGGATGGCGTCACTGTCGCTACCGCCCGCTGCGCTGCAGCGTGAACGCGGCCGGCTCCTCGCAGTCAGCCGCAGCCCATCGAGATCTGTTTCGATCGCCCAGGCGCCACTGGTAGCCCTCGCCCTACAGGGTTACGCCGGCTACGGCCGTCCGTCGCTAGCGGATCTGAAGGCCATCGACGTCGGCGATTTGCAACGTTTTCGCGCCTCCTATTATCGCATCGACAGAGCCGTGCTCAGTATCGTCGGGCGCTTCGATCCGCAAACGATGATGCAAACCGTGCGACGGTACTTCGGATCCCTACAGCCGACTGCCCGAGGGGCGGCGACCAACGACAAGACGCCGCCTATCACTGCGCAGAACAGCCAGCGCTACTCCACGCTGCAGGCCACGCGGGCGCAGCGCGGCGCCGTGGCCTTGGGCTGGGTGGTGCCAGCGCACGGGCACAAGGACCTGCTCGCCCTGGAGCTCGCCGGAGAGCTGCTCGCCGGCGGCACCGCCGCTACGCTCTACGAAGCGCTCGTGCGCAGCGGCAAAGCGCTGTCGGTCGAGACAAGCGTCAACCGCTGGCGGCGTGCCGGCTTACTACAAATCACGGTTGGGCTGTCACGGGGCGCCAACGCAGCCCAGACGGCCGCGGAAGTGGGGCTTGCGCTGCGCGCATTGCAAACCCGGGGCCCCTCGACCAGCGCTTTGCAGGCCGCCAAACAGCGGCTGCGTTTGCGCTGGTTGACCGCACTCCAGGACGACGGTTACCGCGCCCATTTGCTGGCCCGCCACGAGCTGTTCGATGGCACTGCCGCCGCGCTGCTCGCACGCGGTAAAGCTCATGCTTCGATCAGCGCGCAGCAGCTACGCAAGGTGGCGACGCGCTATCTCGCCAACCATCGTCGCTCCACCGTGGAGCTGGCGGCTGCACCAATTGTGCGGCGCTCCAGCAAGAAGAAATCCTCGAAGAAGAGCAGCAAGAGCCCAACACCCAAGCGAGGGAACGACAAGTGATGGGCCTCGACTGCTGGGCGCGCCATGTACAGCGATGGGCTAGCCTCCTTTGGCTCGCAGTTGCCATGGCGTGTACGCCTGGCTCGACCTACCAAGTACCGCCCGGTCCAACGCTGCTCGCGCCGCTCCCCAGCGTTTCCGCGACAGACAATCCCCCCTTGGGAGCGCTACCTGCTCCCGTGCCGAGCGAAATCCAACCGGCCCTCGCCCTGCACTTCCCCAAGCCCCGCGAGCGCCGCTGGAACGGTGGCATGCGGTTGTTGGTCGTCGAGCGCCACGACAGCCCTCTTGCGGAGCTCAGGCTGATCGTCGACGGCGCCGGCGGCCTGGCAGACCGTCCTGGAGTGGCGCAGCTCTGTGCCGAGCTCATTCGCGACGGCGCCGCGGCGGACACCCCTTCGAGCATGGCCTTCGCGCGCTCGGCCCATGCGCTCGGAGCGGACATCGAGACACAGGTCGACGCACAGGCCACGAGCTTTCGCATGCTGATCGAAGGGAACCAAATCGCCGAGGGCCTCGAGGTGTTCGGCAACATGCTGGCGCGACAGCGGTTGAGCGGCAGGCATTTTCCCGCCACCCGAAAACGCATGATGCGCGAGGCATCAGCCTGGGCCCGTGGCGACCACCCCTCCTTGGCCCTCGAGCTAATAGGAAGGCTGATTCGTGGCGCGGGACTTCCTACCTCACGAAAAGCGGGGCGCGGCACCCTCAGCGAGCTGTCACGCATTCGTCTCGAACACTGCAACAACTACTATGCTCGCCGCATTGTTGCGGCCAAGAGCACGCTGCTCATCGTAGGCCCCACCTCCCTCGATGCCGCTCATGCAGCAGCTACCAAAGCGCTCTCGCGCTGGCGCTCGGTCGCGGCGAAACAGACCGCACCCGCCCAGGTGTTGCCAGACAGCAGCTTTCCGGGGCGGGTCTTTGTCATCGATCGCCCCAAATCACCACGTGCGTGGATCTATGCACCGCTCACCCTCCCCGCGACGACACTCACGACCTTACCCGCCGCTGACCTGTTGCAAGAGATCCTCAGCCGCCGCGTCGCGCAAATTCGACAGCAGCCCGACGGCCACATCACGAGCGTTCTGCTCGGCGACCGTGGTGGTCACGGGACCATCGTCCTCGGGCTCGATGTCGAGGCCGAGCGCGGCGGCGTAGCCACCAAGGAATTGCTCGAGTCCTCGAGTAGCTTGGACTTGAACCTCAGCGACGTACACATCAGGCCGCTCCAAGCCGCCCTCCTAGCCAATCTGCGAACCGACCTCGACCGCAACCCGAGCATTGCCAACCGAATCGAAGAGGCGTCATCGTTGGGCCTCGGCAGCGGCTACTTCACGAGCTACCCGAAGCGGCTAAAAGCAGTCAGTGCTCGGGTGATCGAGCAGCTGGCCGCGGTCATGTCGTCGCCGCGAGCCATCGTGGTGATCGGCGACAAGGAGCTGCTCGGTCCACCTCTCTCGAAGCTGGGCGAAGTGCAAGTGGTCAATCCGCTGCGCGGTTTCGCGATTCAAGGCCGTTTTCGGCCCGAATCGCGTCCTGGTGAAACGTCCCCCTAAAGCGGTTCCCGATACGCAGCGGAGTCGGCTATCGTGGGCAGCGCCCATGCGAAAGCCCGTTCTCCTGATCTTGCTTGGCTGCAACCTCGCCATTGCCGCGGCATTGATGTGGTCCTGCGGAGGGCAGCTGCCTGGACCCAAGGTCTGTTCGCACCGTGCCCGGTGCACACCCGGCTACAGTTGCGTGCTGGGACGTTGCCGCCTCAACAAGACCTTGCCGGTGGCGACCAAGTCGATGCGCTTCAGCTTCGCGCCCCAGGACATTGCCGAGATCAGCAGCCAGACGGCCCGCAGCGCGACGGAGCTCGGACCCTACTTCACGTTGGGCAAGAAGGGCGAGGGTGACACCAAGTTGCTCATGCGTTTCAAAGTCGAGCTCCCCACCAAAACCGTGCTGCAACGCGCGCTGCTCGTCTTAGAGCCGATGCCGCGCTGCGGACGGCGGCCAGGCTATCTGAGGCTCGAGCTCGCAGATGTATTGTCGGCCTGGAAGTCCGATGCGGTTAGCAACCGACGCTTGCCTCGAATGAGCGCGCCCATGTTCACCGGCAACCACGCCGTGCTTCCCGCCCAAGCCCTGCGACTGGACGTCACGCCCTTGGTGCGTAGGTGGAAAGAACACCGCACCCGATACCACGGACTCGCTTTGATCGCCTCGGGCACGAGCCCCACCGGCGGCTGCTACTCTACAGGCGTCGTGGTCGGCAAAGGACCACGTCTCGAGTTGTTCCTTCGTGCGGAAAAGAAGACCCCGGACGCTGGCGCGGATGGCGGCGACGCAGGTGACGGCGGCGACGCAGGTGACGGCGGCGACGCGGAAAGCGACGCCACGACCTCGTCCAAGAGTGATGACGATGATGACGACAATGACGAGGACGACGAAGCGTGAGCAAGGCGGCCGAGCCCCTACTCGTCATTCGTGATTTGAGCGTCGTGTTCGATGGCGACGAGGGCACACTGGCCGCCATCGACGGGGTGAGCTTCGAGGTTCCGAAGAGCACGACGGTCGCCCTGGTGGGCGAGTCAGGTTGCGGCAAAAGTGTCACTGCGCTCAGCATCATGCGCTTGCTGCCCGCGCCCGCGCGGATCACCTCAGGTGTCATCGAGCTCGAAGGCAGCGACCTTCTCGCACTCAGCGAAAAGCAAATGCGTGCGGTGCGAGGCCAGCGGGTGTCGATCGTGTTCCAAGACCCGATGTCTGCGCTCAACCCGGTCTATTCGATCGGTTCGCAAGTGGTCGAGGCCATTCGATTGCATCAGTCTCTGAGCCGCACAAAGGCCCGCCTACGCGCGCTCGAGCTGCTCGAGCGGGTTGGTTTCCCGGAGCCAAAGAAGCGCTTTGATGACTATCCACACGAGATGAGCGGCGGCATGCGGCAGCGCGTCATGATCGCGATCGCGTTGAGCTGTGAGCCCGAGCTCATCATCGCCGACGAACCCACGACGGCACTCGACATGCTGGCGGCAGCGCAAATCAACGCACTGCTCGCCGATCTGAAACGTGAGCTCGATATGAGCTTGTTGCTCATCTCCCACGACGTCGCCATGGTCGCCCAAACCGCTGACGAGGTGGTCGTGCTGTACGCCGGACAGGTGGTGGAAACCGGCCGCTCGGGCGACATCTTGGTCGAGCCCCGCCACCCCTATACGAAGGGCTTACTCCGCAGCGTCCCACCTTTGCGAAAACGGCAACGACGACGCGAACCCACGTCAACCCGTTTGCCAGCGATCGCCGGAAGAGTGCCCGATCCTCGGCATATGCCGCCGGGTTGCCGATTTGCCGAGCGCTGCCCTGATGCGTTCGAGCGCTGCGGCGACGAGCTGCCCGAGCTCCTCGCCCTACCAGAGCCAGACGCAAGCCTTGCCCGCTGCTTCTTGCTGGAACGCGGGGCGGGCAACTCGTCAGCTGAGCCGCGACCACAGCAGGAGGCTCAATGAGCGACCCGCCAAAGGACGATGGCGCAGCAGGACCCGAGCCGGCGAGCGACAGCAAGAACGTTGAAGCTGGGACGAACGGCGACGGCGCCGGGCTCGAGCTGGTGGCTGACGAAGAGGAGCGCACCAATGCGGTACCTAGCGAGCGCCCTCAGGACTTGAGCGAGGAAGACGAAGGAGAGCGCCAACGCAAGCGGCGCCACGCGCTGGTGTACTTGCAGAAGCTCACCAAGATCTACCCGATTTCACGCGGCCTGCTGCGCAAACCAAAGCTGCTCCACGCCCTCAACGGGGTGAGCTTCTACATTCGCCGCGGCGAAACCTTCGGCCTGGTGGGTGAGTCAGGCTCAGGCAAGAGCACGCTCGGCCGCTGCATCCTACGGCTCATCGAGCCAACGGTGGGCCGCGTCATTTTCGACGGAAAGAACCTGACGGCGCTTGCACCCGCCGAGCTGCGCGCGATGCGCCAGCGCATGCAAATCGTGTTTCAGGACCCATATTCCTCCCTCGATCCGAACATGACGCTCGCCGAGATCGTGGGCGAAGGCATCGAGGTGTTCAAGCTGGCTGAGAGCCCGAAGGCGGCAGATCAAATGGTCGTGAAACTGCTCGAACGCGTCGGCCTCGAAGCGGGCATGAAGTCACGGTACCCGCATGAGCTATCAGGCGGACAGCGCCAACGTGTCGCAATCGCTCGAGCGCTTGCCGTCAAACCCGACTTCATCGTGCTCGACGAGCCTACGGCTGCGCTCGACCTCTCCGTCCAAGCCCAAATCCTCAACTTGCTACAGGACCTTCAAGAAGAGCTCGGCTTGGCCCAGCTATTCATCTCCCACGATTTGCGCACGGTCCAATACGTCAGTCACCGCATCGGGGTGATGTACCTCGGCAAGCTCGTCGAGCTCGGACCCGCCGAAGCGGTAACCCGCAAGCGACTGCACCCCTATACGCGCGCGTTGTTCGGGGCCATGCCGCAACGTCCGGGAGAAACCACGAGCAAGCGTCTGCACGTGCTGGCCGATGGCGAACCGCCGAGCGCCATCGAGCCGCCACCAGGGTGTGCTTTCTTCGCACGCTGCCCCCAAGCTGAAGAGGGTCGCTGCGACGACAAGGAGCCGCCGCTCAACGAGCTCAAGCCGAACAGTCACCACCGGGTGGCTTGCTGGCACCCCAACCTGAGCTAATGTCTGGCCAGGACGCGGGAAGAAAGGGGTCTGGCGAGCTAGAGGGCTGTCTCTGAGCTCGAGGGTTCTTTCTGAAGGTTGGAGACACCCGCAGTGTGAGTGCGGTACAAAAAGCCATGACTTCACTTCGTGTGATTGGGTTGTGCTTAGGCGCATGGTGCTTGGCATGTGTTGCTCTGCTCGGGCCTGCTTGCTCGGGCAAAGCGGTCGTAGACGAGCCCGACGGGGGCTCGTCCAGCTCGAGCTCCTCCAGCTCGGGCTCGAGCTCCAGCGCGTCGTCTTCCGGAAGCTCCAGCTCGACCACCGAGACGCCCACGTATACCACCACCGATTGCGACACGCTCAGTCAGGAGCTCGCTGAGTGGACGGCGCTGGCCACTGCTTGCGACAGTTGCGTCGATGAGCCGCAATGCGGCTACTTGTCCGGCCAAGAGCTAACCGACGTATGTGGGTGTCCCTTGCCAGTCAGCCCCTACAACATGGGAGCAGTACAAGGGGCAGTCGCGGCATACAGTGCCTGGAAGATGGCCGGCTGCGGTCCGAAAGCCTGCGGACAGCCTTGTGCAATCAGCAACAACCCAGGGTGTGCGGGCGGTCCTGACCCGAGCTGCGATGGCATCTGCGTGCCCTGAGCAGTATCTGTGTTGGCGTCATGAGCTTACAAGTCGGCATCGTCGGGCTTCCCAACGTTGGCAAGTCTTGCATTTTCAATGCGCTCACGAATGCTGGGGCGCGGGTCGAGAACTTCCCTTTTTGCACCATCGAGCCCAACCACGGCATCGTTGCCGTACCTGATCGGCGCTTCGACGAGCTGGCCCGCTTGCTGTCGCCGAGCACCATCACACCAGCCACGCTCGACGTGGTCGACATCGCTGGCCTGGTCAAAGGCGCGCACCACGGCGAAGGACTCGGCAACCAATTTTTGGCGAACATCCGCGAAGTCGACGCCATCGTCCACGTGCTGCGTTTCTTTGGCGGTGAGACGACCCACGTGGAAGGCACGGTCGATCCGCTCCGAGATCTGGAACTGGTTCAGCTCGAGATCGTGCTGGCCGACTTGGATCGCGTACAACGACGCCTGGAAAAGATCGCCCGCGAGGCCAAGGTCGGTATCAAGCACGCCCGTGACGAGCAAACTCAGCTGGCAGCTTTTGCCGAGACCTTGGAGCGGGGCGAGCCCTTACGCGCGTTTCACGGCCTCGAACCCGCTGACACCCTGGCGCGACAGCTCGGCTTGTTGAGCACCAAGCCAGTGCTCTTCGTGGCCAACTGCGACGAAGCTCAAATCCGCAACTCCGACCCTGCCCTCGCCGAGCTCGAGCGGCACGCAACCCAAGCCGGCAACCGAGTCATCCCGCTCGTGGCCGAACTGGAAGCAGAAATCGCCCAGCTCGATTCCCAGGCGGATCGAGCGCTGTTCCTCGGTGATCTCGGGCTGCAGGAAGCCGGCTTGGATCGCCTCACCCGCGCCGCCTACGGGCTGCTGTCGCTGATCAGTTTCTACACCTTCGTCGGCGGCAAGGAGCTGCGCGCCTGGTCGGTGCCGTCCGACACAGCTGCTCCTCAGGCGGCGGGCCGCATTCACAGCGATTTCGAGCGCGGTTTCATCCGCGCAGAGATAGCGAGCGTCGCGGACTTTTTGAAGCACGGCGGCGAGGCGAGCTTGCGACAGCGCGGCTTGCTACGCAGCGAGGGCAAGGACTACCGAATCCAGGATGGCGACGTCGTGCACTTTCGCTTCAACGTCTGAGCAAGCTCCCCGGCAGCTACTTCTTCGCCGAGATGAGGAGATCTCCCTGCTGCACGAAGCCAACGATGAGATACGGCAAAGCGGGCTTCTCACTGGTACGGAAACGGTGCTTCAGCCACCACTGGGCCAGGAGCACGAGGGTCGGTTGATTCCAGGTGGTGCCAGGACGATCCTTGAAGAACTCGTAGATGAAAGCCGGACCGACGCGATGGTGGGGGGTGTTCGGATTGTCGCCGTCAACGAGCTGATCGGCCCTGTAAAGCGCAGAGGTGGTCGTGTAGCGCAGGCCGAACTTGAGGTTGAACTCGGTCAAGATCAACAGGTCGGCGTCGTTGGTGATGACCCACCCCGAGTTGGGCACGAGCACGTCGAGCGTCGCGTCATAGAAAACCCGATCGTCGTCGCGCAAATCCATGCTCATCCAGTGGCCTTTGACGTTGTTGCGCATGACCAACCCGCCGGCGCCAAACTGGAAGAGCCCTGAGACAATCGCCTTGTGACCGATGGCCGAGTAGGTCTGGTCCTCGGTATCATCGAGCGCGGACTCGGAATAATCGGCCTGAGCCGAACCGAAGGAGCGCGTGTAGTTGAACGACGCGAATGAGCCGACGACGCCGTACGAAGCCCAGAAGTTGAACAACACCGCTGGCTGCACTTCCACACGCCCACCGACGTAGCCGAACGCTGGCGTGATCTCAGTGTCCAGCTGCACCGATGCGAAGCTCTCCTCGAAAATCTTCTCCGGCCGGTGCGAGAGCTGCATCCGATAGCCAGTTCGGAAGCGGTTGGTCAGTCCCAAGGGATTGACCCGCACCGCGGTGAGGTTGTGAAAGAACCAACGATGGTTGTGGTGTGGCTCATGGATGTAGCCAGTTATCTCGTGGCGGTAGTCGGCCTCCACCATCGCGGGCTTGTAGGGCTCGACCTCGAGGGAGATTTCCCCATCATCGTCGTCATCATCGGCCGCCGGCGGGGTGGGTGGCGGGGGCGGGGTGGGTGGCGGGTCGCCACTGGCAGCAGCCCCTTCGCCGGTGGCGCCGGAGGCTGCATCGCCTGCTGCTGGCTTGGCGTCTGGATCGGCAGCTGCTGTAGCCGGCGCTGGCGGATCGGCAGCGCCGGGCGCTTGCCCTACCGCTGCTTGGGCGGTGAGCAGAACGATAGAGGCTGCGAGCAAGGGCAATGGGGTGAACGGCCGCAATGACGGGGGGGGTGAGTTGAACACGCGCGCATCATATCCCATCGGCCTCTAGCCTGCGCAGGCGCAGTGCGGCGGCGACGCGCCCGTCAGCCTCGACTTGCCGAGATCGGGTTCAGCCCACTTCGTGAACGTCGAAGGCGGCCACGTCGGGGTGGCGGTCGAGCTGGGCGAGGATGCGCGCGCGGTGCGAAGGTGAGCAGACGACGTAGCGCAGGTCGCCGGGCCGCTCCGGCAAGCCCGAAAAACCCACTTTCTCGGCTTCAGCGCGCGTCATGATCTGCGCTTGGGTGTCAGCAAGAGTCTCCTCGGTCAACAGATTCTGACCAAAGGAGCCGGGGGAGAGAATGACTTCGAAAAGCAGCATGATGAACGCGCAATGCTACTTGGGGTTGACCAAGCCGTCACGGCCAGTTGCTTGCGAGCGGCCTAGAAATTCACTGACAGGCCGAGCTGCGCCCGAACAGTATATTGCCAAACCGTGGCGAAGGATTCCTCGGTCAGCGGCGGCCCCGCGTCAGGCTTCCAACGGGTACGATCCTCACGACGATTCTTCACACCCGGGTTGTACGCCCCACGGATTGAAAGTGGGATGCGCATGTCGACCTTGGGCGTGGGCAGGTTGAACTCCAGCCCGAAGCCAAAGGCGAACATCGTGTAGTTCTTGGTGTACGCGCTGTACGTGGTGGCCGTGGTGTTGATGCCGGTCAGCTCCACGTCAGCGTCATCGTTCGGAATGACGAACTCAGGACCCAACATGAAGAAAGGCGTTGCCACTTTGCCCGGTACCGCCCCCTTGAGCAGCAACGGCACATGGACCGCACCGTGACCGATGTCGACCTCGAACTGAGTGCTGGTATTGGTGCCCAAATCGGTCACCGTCAGATCGGCTGAGCCGCTCTCTGAAGCATAGAGAACGTTCATTTCCACGCCGAAATAGCCCAGGAACCGAAGCTCGAGCGCCAAACCCACACCCGTCGCCAAACCGACGAAGCCCGGATAGTCCGGCTGGAATGACTTCGTCTGGATGGTCTGATCGTCGGGCTTGTCGAGGATGGCAATACCGGCCCCGCCCGTGAAACCAATGGTGAAGGTCATCCACTCGAGCAGGTGAACGTCATTTCGCAGCTCACCGCTGGCTGACTTTTTTGCCGGCTGGCCATAAGGCGGCTGACCGTACGGAGGCTGACCGTACGGAGGCTGGCCATACGGCGGCTGGCCATGAGGCTGACCGTACGGCGGCTGGTACGGAGGCTGGCCGTAGGGTTGACCAGGGGGTGGCTGACCTTGGGGCTGGCCATGTCCACACACGGGTCCTTGCCCGGGTTGACCAGGCGGACGGCAGGGTTGGGGCTGCGCGGGTCCGGGCGGAGTCTTGGCCGCAGGAGGTCCCGGGGGCATCGTCTGCGCGGGAGCCTCGAGCGACCATGACAGCAGCGCTGATGCAGCAAGAACGCTCGCCAGACGCAGCGCCGTGATTGAGCAATGTGTCACGCCAGCGGCCAGGTTCCGAAGCTCTTGCATGCCCTAAGATGCCATGGATCGGGCGGGATGTGATCCCTCGGGGCGAAACGGCATGGTCCGCAAAATGAAAAATGGGCCGGCGATCGCGAAGAGGAAGCGCAAATCACCGGCCCGGGGGGGAGAAACTGAGCCTGAGAGCCAAAGAGGTTGTGTCAAACAACCGAGTCGGCGTTTGACACGAGCCTCTCAGGGCTTGTAGGCGAGGATGCCGCCGCGCGGAGCAGCGAATACCTTGGGATAGAGCGCGTGCTTGATTTGGTCCAAACCTGAGGTGTGGATGGAGTAGACGCGGCCGTCCTTGCCGATGCTGCTGTCACAGACCGGTGCCTCAGCGACCTTGATCTTCTGCACAATCTTGCCGTCGCGGCTGCGCACCACGGCGTAGTGGGTGGTCAACGGCATGAAGTCTTCCCAGGAGCCGACGCCGAAGTTGTCGTAGAACACGTCGTGGGCGGGGCCCTGAGTGAACGCTGCGTAGAAGTGGTCCTCACCCGCCTCTGGCACGCTGGTACCGACCGCCAAGGTGACGGCTTCACCGCCGTAGTACAGCTCCTCGCGGGTGAGGTCACTGCCACTGGGACTTTCACCAAAGGGCACGGGATTGGTGTCGTAGAGCACCTTGCAGCTGAGGGCTTTTTGTTGCGACGGGTTGCCGTCACCGCAGTCGAGCTGGCAGCACTCCTCGGTCTCGGGGTCACAGTCAGCAGCTGGACGATCCTGCACCATGGTGACGCCACGAAAGCCTGCAAGCACAGCAACCGCTGGTCCGCCGTCGGCGCCGCCGTCAACGTCGCCGGGCGCAAACACGGTGGGCGAGCCGCCTACCGAGAGGCCCGCGTTCCAACACCATTGAGCCTGCTTGGGAGCCGCCTCGCGTGTTCCAACGTCATAGGCGAACAGGGTTGGCCCAGCAGCCAAGAAGAGCCGCTGCTGACCGTCTTCGCGGTGCGAAGCTGGGCTGATCGAAGCGCTGGTTCCAGAAGGCGACGACATGGCGATGGGCTCCAGCGTCTCGAGCGTGCCCTTGCTGCGGTTGTAGTCGACCATTTGCAAGTACCCCGTGTAGTAGCCTCGGGTGAGCCTGAGGTAGTCGGTCTTCATGCGCTCGATAGCGCGCCAACGGGCGCCTTTTTCGGCAACGTCGTTGCCTTGCGGAATGCTCGACGGCAACACGGGATCGACTCCGCTCGGGCTTCCGAAAGACGGATACAGATAGGGCTGCACACCATCGCCCAGGTTGTCACAGCGATGATGGGTGTCTGGATCGATCGCGTAGCGACCTCCAAGGGCGTATTGGGTCGGCTTGAGGTTCGCCAACGCCTTCTTCTTCTGCCAGTCGAAGGTCAGATGCGTGAGGTACAGCTCCTCGAGGATCTCGTCGGTGAACTTGGCGCGCTGCGGATCGTCGATGGCCACCGGTGGATGATACGCGCCAAGCGTCGCCACGAAGATCCGCGCCACAGCGTCGCCCTGTTGCCCACTGTCGAGCAAAGCAATCGAAGGAGTGTTCGAGACGAAGGTGCCGCCAAACGCAGTGTCGAAGAAGCGCTCGACCAGGGTCGACTCTTTCGACAAGAGGCCTTGAGCGCGGATCTCTTGCCAGAGATGGACCACGTGTCCGGGCGTGACGAACTCGCCCCCAGCAGAGTCATCGACCGTCGTGCAACCAGTGCGGGGCGCCCCTGGTAGCGAGCCGTAGGCGAGCTTCATCAAGCGGGGGCTTTCGAGCACGTCCGGGAGAATCCCAGCACCAATTGGCGTCGCCAACGACGGGTGGCGCTTGAGCCGGGTGCGCGCGAGCGGCTCCATCGCGCCATCGTCCTGGCGCGGATAGACCGACACCTCACCCTCGATGGTGACCTCGAACACTTCGCCCCAGGGTGTGTAGCCCATCGCCATGCTCACACTGTCGTGGGGGATCTTCCAACGCACCTTGAGCGTCTCGTCAGCCGTTGGCGGCTCGATCGCGTATGCGAAGCCGTTGTCGGCAACGAAGACGGTATCGTCGTGATCCACCAGCGCGGCCGACCAAGTTGCCCATGGATCGAGATCGAAGCTCCAGCGCTCTAGGCCTGTTTGGGTATCGATGGCGTAGAAGTTGGGCATGCCATCGCGTGAGGTGGTGATGTAGATGCTCTGCTGATCTTTGGAGAGCGAAGCGCCGTCGAAAGATGCGACGGGCGGGCCAGCTTGTTGAGGGGTGGCGTTTCGATCCGGCCATGACCAAGCCGACTCGAGGGAGGCTGGCGACGGGATGTGGTCGCTGTTCTGACTGTTGGCGTGATAGTGGTGCCACCAATCGGGTGGATCGTACAGCTCGGGAGGCTGGGTCGATGTGTCACTGCCGCCCGCACCACCGATGGCGACTGCGCCCTGTCCTCCAGCTCCACCATCGCCGGCTCGTGGGAGTAGGTCGTCGTAACCGCCGCAGGCGGTCAGCGCGAATCCGCACAACACGAGCAGTGGAAGATTGGTGTGGCCCGCGACTCGTTTGGTCTCCATAGAATCCGTCCCCTTTGTGTGCCCCATAAGTTAATGTTACATTAATCATTGTCAAGATGATGATTGTCGGTCGTTATGATTTCTTGAATGATTTCAGCTATTGGCAAGAACTGTTCGCTTCAAATCGCTTGAATTGTCGGATCGGAGCGAGCACCTGCGCGGGTGGAGGTTTGCACGCGGCAAGTTGGCGCTTCTCGGGCCTTGCCCTCGGGATTGCGCTCGGCTCGAGGCGACGCAGTGAATGATTCGGGCTATCGTTCAGCTGGTCATGTCGCTTTTGCGATCCATCGCGCTCGTGGGCGCCTTGCTCACGCTCGTTGCGTGCAAGCTCGATCCGCTTCCTTTGCCCAGCAGCCACGAGGGTGGCAGCACATCGACGGCCACCACCAGTGGCCAAGGCGGCTCCACTTCGACGGGCTCGACCGATTCGAACAGTGGCGGCGCGGGCGGCGCAGGCGGCGCAGAGCCCAATCCCTGTCCAGATTTGATGGCCTTCGTCCCAGCCGGCGCATTCCTGCGCGGCCCGGGCAAGACGCCCAGCAGCATCGACTACGGTTATTGCATCGACTTGACGGAGATCACCGTCGCCGCTTTCAACAGCTGCGTGGCCGACAAGGGCTGCGATGGCTACGACGCTTGGCAGATGTGCCAGGGTGAGGTCGATCCTGACCGCGCCCCCAACCAGTGCGTGTCGGGGCGGGATGACTACGCAGCCAACTACCTGGATTGGTTCCGTGCCGAGGCCTACTGCAAATGGGCCGGAAAGCGATTGCCCACTCCTGACGAATGGGAGAAGGCTGCCAGGGGTGTCGACGGCCGCGAATACCCTTGGGGTGACGTGCTGTCCTGCGACCGCGCCCATCAAGGCCGGGGCAACGTGTTTGACGCTTGTGTGGGCTTCGATGGGCTCGCCGATCGACCCATCGAAGCGCTCAGCTATGAATCGGGCCGTAGCCCCTTCGGCCTCTACAACGCCTCAGGCAACGTCGCCGAGTGGGTCGAGTTCCGCGCTGATCCGAGCAAGCCCCCCGAAGAAGGGACCCCCGGAATATCGATGGGCGGCAGTTATCATGAGGGCGAATGGATGGTGGTGGCTTATGCGAAGGACGGTCTGCTCGGGCCGGGCATCACCAGCCAAGGTCACGGGGTGCGCTGCGCTGTC
>CAZRGL010000220.1:4351-15883 GCA_964599485.1 uncultured Polyangiaceae bacterium | reverse complement strand
CTTGAACACGGACTTCCAGCGGGCCTTTTCACTGGGGTTGAGCTTGACCACCGTCATGCGCTTCTTGAGCAACTTGAAGGCCTTCTTGTCTTCCTTGCGGATCCGCTTGGTGAGCATCTTGCCGGCCTTCTTGCCCGTCTTCTTGAGCAGTTTCCGCATGTCCGCGGGCAGGTTATCCAGCCTATCTTTCTTGATCAACATGCCGCCGATGGCGTAGCCGGTTGCCGCGTCGTTGATGTGATCGAGGTGGCTGTGCCACTGCAGGTTGACCGCTGCCAAGCAGGGGACCGTAATCACGTTGACCTGCCCGCTCGAAAGCGCGGGGAGCAGGCCGGGCACGGATTTGGGCACGCCGGTGTAGCCGATGACCGAGCCGATGACCGGTCCGACCGGATCTGCCGTCCAGCGGTACACTTTCATATTTTTCAAGTCGCCCGGCGAGCGGATTGCCTTGCCCTTGGACATGGTGCGCGCCACGCCCACATCACCCCAGCCGAGGATGTGGAAGCCGTTGGCGTTGGCGCCCGATTGGAAGTCGCTCTTCATGGCGTTGCGCGCTTTGTCGAGGGTGGCCCAATCCTTGAATAGCCCGGGAGACTGGAGGACCAGAATGTTCTTGTAAGCTTTGGACATGCCTACGGAGGTGACCGCACCGCCGTCGAGCTGGCCGGAGCGCATCTTGGACACAACAGCGCTCTCATCGCCTTGCGCGCCGTTGTAGTACCACTTGATCTTCAATTTCCCCTTGGTCTTCTTCTTCACCGCCTTGGCCCACACGCTGAAGACCTTGCCCCATGCGCTCTTCTTGGGCGCCAGCGTGGCCAGGGTTACTTCATCGGCCTTGGCGTCGGTCGCGGAGCCGGCCAGTATGAATGCGCCAGCGAGAATCATTGCTAGGGTCTTGCGAAAAACCATTCGAAACCTCCAGGAGTCGTCAATTCGCACGAATATGGGTGCACTAGTAGCATCCCCACTTGCTCAGCGCACCCCTAGGGCACATGTTTGACGGGGCGACGGGCTCAACGGTTGACCGAAAGGCTCAGCGAGGCCTCGAAGTCGGCTCCCGGTCCCACCTCCGCATCCCATACGAACACCAATGCTGTGCCTTGATAGGCGCGCTCGAAGCCGCGCTCGGATTGGGACACCGTCTCGATGGGCAGGCGCCAGAGCTGGGCGGCGGGCTCCGCTACGAGCGTCACGTCGACGCCCATGTCGTCGCATTGCACCCGCACCTGCTTGACCGCGGAGTGAACGCAGCGTGCGCCAGGGGCTTGGTCGGCGCTGTCGGCTGGCTCGCCCAGCACAACGATGCGTCGCCCCCCTACGGCGTCTGGAGACAGCAGCGTGATGTCCACTTCGCTGGCGAACCGTAGCGCGTGCCGACCACCACGATTGGCGCCCAGTCGGTAGCGTGCGGTCAGCCCGGCGCGCTCGGCCTCGATGCGTTTGCGCAGCTGGTATGCTCCCGCGTCAGCTCGCAGCTCAGCGCTGGCGCTGACGCTGTCCACCGCGGCGATTTCGTAGCGGGTGGCGCCTAGATCGGCCAGGCAGCGATATGCATGGTCGAAGCCGTCGGCGTCGAGATCGGTGGGCAGCAAATGGTCGACGAAGGCTCCGCGCGGATGGCGGTCGACGAACAGTTTGTCGGCTAGGCCTTCCTCAGTCGCGCGCACCAAATCGTGGGCTGAGACGTTGTCGAGCTCCTCGTCGCTGAGCACTTGGGCCCGTGGAACATCGACGTGGTAGGCCTCGAAGCGTCGGGCGAGCACACCGGTGAGGTGAACTCGCGCGCGGCGCAGATCGAGCTCCAGACCGCAGCCGCCGAGCGCTGGGGTGACGTAGAGGTTCAGCTCGGGGGTCTCGAACAACAAATCGTCGGCCAGATCGCCGTCGTGATCGGTGCACGTCACGGTGGATGTCTTGCGCGGCTCGACCAGCATTTCCGCTTCGAGCAAGGCGTTCATCAAGGCCGCGCGCAGGTGCTGCAGGTACAGCCCACCGAACAGGCCATGCCAATAAGCACAGTTACATTGACCGCGATATAGGGCGTCGCAGGCGGCCCGCCAGTTGGGATCACCACGCAGGCGGGCTTGCTCGACGAGCTGCGAAACGCGCAACATCTTGCGGTAGATGATGTTGCTTTGCGGGTACTTGGCGAGGAACGCTTGCCAGATCCCGCCGCGCAAGAAGCGTTCGGCTTGGTCATCGAAGCCACCGAGTGTGAGGCGCTGAGCGAGCTCTTGATAACTGATGGCGGCTTCTGCCGGCAGCGCCCAGGCGCCCATTTCGGCGTAAGAGATCGTCGGTATGTAGATCGCACCAGCAGAAGGGGTATCGGCCATCATGGCGCTCGGCAGGACCGTTTTCAGCCAATCGGCGTTGTCGGCAAAAGCCACGAAAAGCTCCTCGAGCCAGCCGTTGTGCCAGACCCTACGCTCGGTGGTGGGCCACAAGCCGAACTTTTCGGCATCGTCGCCGTAGGTCACTACCCGGCCGCGCTGCTCACGCAGATAGCCGATCAGGTCGCCAACGCTGGCGAAAGGAATGCGCGTGCGCAGGCCGCGATCGATGGGCAGCACCGCCACGGTGCTGCCAGCTTTGTCGGTGACGTAATAGGCGCCAAGAGGCTCTGCTGCGCCTGCTGCCCTCAGGTGGGTGTCGTCCAGCAAGGTGTAGCGGTAGCCAGCGGAAGCAATAGGACGGGCCAGGTCCGGTTCCCAAACACGCTCGGCGAGCCACATACCCAGCGGCCGCTGGCCCAAGAGCGCCTCACACCGGTCGGCCATGCGCTCGAGCTGCCCGTGGGCGTCTCGATCCGGCAGGATAGCCAACATGGGCTCTTGGTAACCGCCGCCGAGCACTTCGACTTGCCCGCGCTCGACCAGGCCTCGGAGTAACTCGATGGTGTCGGGCTGGTGCTGCTCGAGCCAGTCGAGCAATGGGCCCGAGACGTGGATGGCCGTTGCCACGTGTGGGTGGCGCGCCAAAAGCTCGAGGGTGGGCTGATAGCAGCGCTCGGTGGCGTCGGCGAAGACCTCGTCGAGGTTGCCGTGCGGCTGGTGAAAATGCAGGGCGAAGACGAGCCTGGTGGTGTCGGAGGCCATGTACTGCGCCTCATAGCATCGTCTCGCCGAGAATTGGTGTAGGGTGCGCGACCCAACGCTATGGCTGCGCTCAGATTCTCGATTGTGCTCGCTCTCGCTGGGACCTCGACGCTGGCATATGCACAGCCGGAGCCCGAGCAACCCGTACCCGCTGAGGAGGCGCCTGCAGAGGAGGCGCCTGCAGAGGAGGCGCCGCCGGACGAGGACGATAGTCCGGCGGCCGAGCCAGCAGATCCTCCATCGGCGAGCAGCACGCCGGTTGCAGCGGCCGACACGTCTTCCGAGGCGCCTGCTGAGGCTGGTAGCGCCACCGATGAATCGAAGGCCGGCAAACCAGCCGAGAAGGCCAAGCCGCACGAGGGCAGCTTTTCTTTTGGCTCTTACGGTCGAGTCATCGCCGCAACCGACGGCACCGGTCGGCCGGGCCGAAACGCCGATATCGTGGGTCAAGGCTCACGGCTCGATCACAGCAATTACGTCGAGCTCGAGCTGCGTCGCGACGACCATTGGGCGAAAGTGGGCGCTGACACCCGCTTCGTGGCCACCCTGGCACTAGGTCACCCGGTATTCCACTACGACGGCGACTTCGATGCCCAGTTCGCTGTGCGCAACCTCTACATGGAGGAGAAGGACCTCGGTTTGAAGGGGTTGAGCATGTGGGCGGGCTCGCGCATGCAGCGCGGCGACGACATCTACTTGCTCGACTACTGGCCGCTCGACAACCTCAACACGCTCGGCGGAGGGCTTCGCTATGAGGCTCCAACGCGCACGTCCATTGCGCTGCACATGGGCATGGGGCAGCCCGACAAGCCGTTCTACAAGCAGCTGGCCGACCGACCCGCTCCGCTGAATCAATTCGGTGTTGCCAGCATCGACTTGCTCGATCGGCAGCGCTGGATAGGCAGCGCCCGGGTCCAACAGAGCTTCCACTTTGGGAAGACCGATCCGGCGCCCGGTATCAAGCTCGTCGCCTATGCCGAGGCGCATCAGCTGCCCAGCGGACAGCGCGAGACCGAGCAAGCCGAGGTCTACCAAGATGTGCCAGCCGAGAGCGGTTTCGTCATTGGTGGCCAAATTGGTGGCTGGACCGGCAAGCGCGACACCCATCTGAATCTGTTCGTCCGTTATGCCCGCGGGCTAGCGGCATATGGCGAGTTCGCGGCGCCCGAGGGACTGGCCACCGATCGGACCAGCAGCGGCGCCCACGAGGTGGTCATCGCCGCCGGCGGCAATTGGGAGATCGGTCCGATGGCCGTGATGGTGGGCGGCTATTTCCGTTCCTTCCGCAACGCCAGTGAGGCGCTGGATTTCGGTGATCTGGACGAGGGGATCATCGTTGCTCGGCCGCAGGTTTGGTTTGCTGATTGGGTCGGTCTTGGCGTCGAAGGCTCCTATCAGGCACAGCAGCGGGGGGTGCTGATCGCCAGCGGTCCTGACGACGATCCGAGCGCGCCGCTCGGCAACGATCCTGAGCCCCTGAATGCAAGTGTGGGCCGTGTTGGCGTGATGCCCTTCGTGACGCCTGCGGGGCGTGGCTCGTTCAGCCGGCCCAGCTTCTGGTTCATCTACACGGCGGCGTTTCGCAACGAGGGCGCCCGGGCGCTCTACCCCGACGACGATCCCTACCGGCGGCGCGAAGTGGAGCACTTCTTTGGATTCGGTGCCGAGTGGTGGTTCGGCTCAACCAGCTACGGAGGGCAGTGATCATGAACGCTCGGTCCACGATCAAGTCGATGGTTCTTTCGGGGCTTTTTGCCTGTCTCAGCTTTGCTAGCGGCGGCTGCATGGATTTCGATGGGCTCGATCAGCCGGTAGAGCTGACCACTCACGTCAACGACTGGCGCGACCAAGTCATCTACCAGGTCATGATCGACCGCTTCGCCGATGGCGATTTCGGCAACAACTACAACATCATTCCTTCAGCGCAGGCGCGCTGGCACGGCGGCGACTGGGCAGGGCTCGAGCAGCAGCTCGACTACCTCGACGATCTCGGCGTGACGGCCCTGTGGATCTCACCGGTGTACCGCAACGTCGAAACCGACGCGGACGTCGACGGCTACCATGGCTACTGGCCGCAGGACTTCACAGCGCCCAATCCCCATTTTGGAGACATCATGGCGCTGCGCTCGCTCACGCGGGCCGCTCACGATCGCGGGATCCTCGTCATCATCGATGTGGTGACCAACCACGTCGGCCAGCTCTTCTACTACGACATCAACCTCAATGGTCATGCCGATGAGCAGGTGCGCGGCGGCGACGCGTCCGCGGTCGAGCACATCAACGAGCACGATCCCGATTTCGATCCGCGCGGCATCCAGGCCAAGACTTCGTTGGGTGAGGCTGGTCCGGCGCCGGTCATCTTCAAGCACGATCCGCTGACCAACCACATGCCGCCTTGGCCCAAGGTGTTGCAGCATGGCAGGGCCTACAACAAGAGAGGCAGGACGGTCGACTTCGAGGATCCGGATCAGTTGCTACATGGCGATTTCCCCGGGGGGCTCAAGGATATCGACACCACCCGCTGCGACGTCAAGCAGGCCATGGTCGAGGCCTATGCCCGCTGGGTCGAGCTCGCCGACATCGATGGTTTTCGCATCGACACCATCAAGCACGTCGAGCGAGAGTTCTGGCGCTATTTCGCCCAGAAGATTCGCCAACGACTGGCAGGGCAGGGCAAGACCAACTTCTTCATGTTTGGCGAGGCTTTCGACGGTCGCCCCGAGCTGGTGGGCGCTTATACCAAGAGCGAGCTGCCCAGCGAGTCACAGCTGCAACGTGAGAACGCCTGCGTGAGCGATTCACGCGAGATCACCGGTGACCAGCTCGACAGCGTTTTTCACTTTCCGCAGTACTACACCGCTATTCGCGACGTCTTTCAGATGGGCCTTTCGACCGATCGCATCGAAACGCTGTGGAGCGCGCGGGAGCAATACTACGGCACCACGGCCAATCAGCTCGGGGTCGGCGTGGCGCCATTCAAGACGCTGGTCAACTTCATCGACAACCACGACGTGCCGCGCTTTCTCTATCACGACGGCGACGTCAAAGCGCTGCAGCAAGCGCTGCTGTTCATCATGACCGAGCAAGGGGTTCCTTGCGTCTATTACGGCACTGAACAGGAGCTCGCCGGCGGCAACGATCCGGCCAACCGCGAGGACATGTGGCGCACCGGCTTCGATACCACGGTGCCGACCTATTTGTTCTTTCGGCGGCTCAACCAGTTGCGCAAGGCTTATCCAGCGCTGCGTCGTGGCGATCAAAAAGTGGTTTGGGCTTCCAACCGAACTGGCGATGAGCAGGATGCAGGCGTTTTCGCCTTCGAACGCAGCGGCGGTGACGCTGGTGACGGCTACGCGCTCGTGGTCATGAACACCAACAAGAAGCACAAGAGCTCGCCGGCGTTCCAAGGCGCCCCCATGAAGGTCAACGTAGCGGCGGCGACGGTGCTCATCGACGTGCTCAGTGATGCTGCTACCAGCTACACGGTGAGTGGCGCTGGGGAGCTGACCATCGAGCTGCCGGCCCAATCGAGCGCCCTGCTGGTGCCCCAAGACCAAGTCGTCGCGCTCTGAGCAGGCAAGTCCCATGGTAGCGGTGTCGATCAGCGAGCTAGGCAAGCGCTTCGACAAGACCGTCGTGCTCGACGGCGTCAACGTCGAGGTCGCCGATGGAGCGTTCGCGGTGTTGGTTGGGCCGAGCGGCTGCGGCAAGTCCACGCTGTTGCGGCTGATTGCTGGGCTCGAGCGGCCAACTACGGGCAGCATTCGTTTTGGTGAGCGGGACGTGACCGAGCTGGCGCCGCGGGACCGCGACGTGGCCATGGTGTTTCAATCTTACGCGCTCTATCCGCACTTGACCGTTCGGGACAACCTGGCTTTTGGGCTCAAGCTGCGCAAGACAGCTCAGAGCGAAATTGCCGAGCGCGTGACCGAGGTCAGCGAGATGCTGGGGCTCAGCAAGCTGCTTGGTCGCATGCCGCGCCAGCTCAGCGGCGGACAGCGCCAGCGGGTCGCCATGGGCCGAGCGATTGCGCGCCGGCCATCGCTGTTTCTCTTCGACGAGCCACTCAGCAACCTGGACGCTGCCCTGCGCGCCCAAGTGCGGGTCGATATTCGCAAGCTGCATGAGCGGCTCGGAACGACCAGCGTCTACGTCACCCATGATCAAGTTGAAGCGATGACCTTGGCCGACAAGATGTTCGTGCTCAACGGAGGTCGAGTCGAGCAAGCCGGTGCGCCGCTCGAGGTCTACGAGCAGCCAGCAACCAAGTTCGTGGCTGGTTTTTTGGGCAGCCCTGCGATGAACTTCCTCGAGGGGCGTCTGCGCAACACCGACGGCTGGTGTGTGGAGCTGGGGAAGGGCGATGGCGCGCAGCGTGTAGTCCTCGACCCAGCGGCCTTTGGTGACGCGCTCGAGCAGGACCGCGTTGTGACGGTTGGACTGCGCCCCCATGCGCTCGAGCCTGCTGCAGGCGAGGAAGGGCTCGCAGTCGCGCTCACCTTCACCGAGGCGCTCGGCGGTGAGACCTATGCGCACGGCACCCTGGCCGAGGTTGCGATCGTTGCGCGGCTCGATCCGGAGCATCGCGTTCAGGCGGGACAGACGCTTCGGGTGCAGATAGCGCCAGACCAAGTTCACTTGTTCGATGCCGACAGTGGAGCGTCGTTGCGATGCTGACAAAGCGGGGCCACGGCTGGCGCGCGCTCGCTTGTTTGTCGCTACTCGCTGCGCTGCTGTCGACAGGCTCTGATGCACGAGCCGATGGCTCGCCTCTGGTGCTCTGGCATGCGTATCGGGGTGCCGAGCAGAATGCGCTCGAGCAGATACTGGCCAGCTTCGAAGGCCAGGTGGAGCTGCTGGCGGTGCCTCATGACGCCTTCTCGACCAAGCTGAGCGCGGCCATCCCGCTCGGAGAGGGTCCCGATCTGTTCATCGATGCCCACGAGCGGCTCGGTGACTATCACGCGCGCGGACTGGTGGCGCCGGTCGGCGACGCGATTGGCTCCCATCCTTCGCGTGCATTCGAGGCCCAAGCGCTGTCGGCGGTGGCTCTGGAAGGCAAGCCATTTGGTGTGCCGCTGTCGCAGAAATGCTTGGCGCTGTATTACAACACGGCGCTGGTGGCCCGGCCGCCGAGCTCGCTCGAGGGCTTGGGCGAGGTCTTGCGGGCGCCCCTGGCGAAGGGAAGCTTCTTGCTGGCCTACGAAACGGCCAGCGTCTACGCGCATGCGCCTCTGCTGGCGGCCTTCGGTGGACGCTTGCTGGCAGCGGAGGACCGCTTTGGATTCGTCGGGCCCGAGGCAGAAGCTTCACTGCTCTATGCACGCGGACTGGTGCGCAACAAGGTGGCGCCGTCGAGCGCTGATGGCGCGCTGGTCACGCGCTTGTTCAGCAGTGGCAAAGCGGCCTTCGCAATCAGCGGGCCATGGCTGGCGACCGACTTGGGCAAGGGGAAACTGCGCTATCGCGTGATGCCCCTTCCGGTGCTGGCCAAGACCGGCAAACGCATGCGCCCGCTGCTGACAGTCGAGGCGGTCATGCTCTCACCACATGGGGCTGCGAAAGCGGACGTACGCCGCTTGGCCGCTCATCTCGCCAGCCGCTCTGCTGCCGAGCTGCGTCAGCGCGTCGCCAGGATCGTCTCGGCCCGCAGCGATGTGGTGATACCCGCCGACGATCATTTTCTGCGCGCCTTCGCCGACGCCGCCAAGCATGCCGTGCCGATGCCCACGAGCATCGCCATGAGGGCGGTGTGGGAGCCCGCTCTCAAAGCCTTGCGCAAGGTGATGCGCGGTACCGTGGAGCCAGGCCCCGCATTGATCGAAGCACAGCGACGCTTTGTCGACGTGCGCCGCCCTCTGCCACCGAAGGCCTCTCCGACGCCGGCGCTCATCGTGTTGGGCCTGGTGCTCTTGCTGGCTGCGGGGTTGCTCGTCCGTCGCGCTCGCGACGCGTCGTTCCGTCAGCGCGTGCGCGAGTCGTTACCTGCTTATCGCTACACCGCTCACGCCGTTGTCGCCGTGGGTCTGTTGGTGTTCGTGCCCCTCATTGCTGGGGCGGCCATCTCGCTCTACGCCGGCCGGCCTGGCCAGCAGTATTACGTGGGGCTGACCAACTTCATCGAGATCCTCACCGTGCGCGGTGGCCCGCTGCTTTCGAGCGGCTCGTTCTATTTGGTGCTGCTCGTGACGCTGGCTTGGACGGTGGCGAATCTGTTCTTGCACTTGAGCATCGGCATGTCGCTCGGGGTGCTGCTCAGCCGGCCGGTGCTACGTATGAAGGCCGTTTATCGAGTGCTTGATCATTCCCTGGGCGGTGCCGAGCTACGTCACAGCGCTTGCTTGGAAGGGTATGTTTCACCGCCAGTTTGGCGCGGTCACCGCCCTGACCAACAACCTCAGTGCCCTGCTCGGCGTAGACATCGAGCCCATTGCCTGGTTCGCCCGCTTCTCGACGGCGTTTACTGCCAATTTGGCGACCAACGTGTGGCTCGGCTTTCCCTTCATGATGGTGGTGACCATCGCGGCGATGACCAACGTTCCCTCCGAGGTGCTCGAAGCAGCGGAGGTCGATGGCGCCAGCCGCTGGCAGCGTTTCTGGCTGGTGACATTGCCTGTCGTTCGTCCAACGATGCTCCCCGCCGCGGTGCTCGGTGCGATTTGGACCTTCAACATGTTCAACGTCGTGTTCTTGGTCTCAGGCGGCGAGCCCGACGGCCAGACCGACATCTTGGTCAGCGAGGCCTACCGCTGGGCCTTCACCCGGCAAGCGCGCTACGGCTATGCGGCGGCCTATTCGGTCCTCATCTTCCTGTTGTTGTTCCTCTCGACGCGCCTGCCGCTGTGGCTCCGTCGTAAGCCAAAGCAGGAGCCTGAGGCAGTTGAAGCGCTGCAGGAGGCGCCCACATGAGCGCCCGAGATCAACCGAGCCGGCTCGAGTCGCTCGTCGTGCACGCGCTCCTCATTTTGGCCGTGTGCTTTGCGCTCTACCCCGTGCTGTGGGTGGTGGCGCTAGCCTTCTCAGGTCAGCAGACACCAGAGCCGAGCATGTGGCCCTGGCCGGAGCAGCCGACGGTCAAGCACGTGGTCGATGTGGTCAGCACCAGCCGTACCAATCCGGACGGCTCCACGGTGTGGCTTTTTGGTCGGCAGCTGCTCAATTCGCTGGTGGTCTCCTCGGCTGCAGCGCTGGTCGGCGTGCTCATTGCGGTCCCCGCTGCTTATGCCTTGGCGCGGTTTCGTTTCGTGGGCAAAGACGCCAGCGTGCAAGCCCTGCTGGCTACCCAGATGTTCCCGGCAGTAGCCAGCGCCGTGCCGCTGTATCTGCTTCTGGATGCCTTGGGCCTGCTGAGCTCGCGCACCGGTTTGGTGCTTTGCTATTCGACCACCGCAGTACCATTCGCCATCTTCCAGTTGCGGGCGGCCTTCGAGGCGATTCCGGTCGATTTGGAGGAGGCGGCGATGGTCGATGGGGCCACGCGCTTCGAGGCGTTCGTGCGGGTGGTGTTGCCAGCCGCCCGGCCTGCTATTGCCGTCACCGCGCTATTTGCCTTCATGAGCGCCTACAACGAGTTCATCCTCGCCGCGACGCTGCTCGGGCGCGAAGAAATGTTCACGCTGCCCGTGGTGCTGCAGCGCTATATCGGCGAGCACGATGCCAACTGGCCAGCCTTCGCAGCGGGCGCTTTGCTGGTTTCGGCTCCGGTCATGGCGCTTTTCTACATGGCCCAGCGTCACCTGGTCGCAGGGCTCACCTCTGGCGCAGTCAAGGGCTGACACGTCGATCTTTGCGATCTTTGCCGAGCTGCTGAACAAAAGCTCGCCGGCTCGGGAGCAAAACGCCGGCTTCGTGGGTTCTGCTAACCGAACGAGGGAAGCTCAACACAAAGCAAGGAGAGCGCGTGGGAAGAAAGATGACCCCGAGGACGATTATCGCGATGGCCCTGACGGCACTTGCCATCGGAGCGCTGACACCGACAGCAGCGCAGGCGCATTCGAACAACCGCGCCGGACGATCCGGCAAGCGTGGCAAGACTGTTCGCAAGACCCGCACTGCGACCATCGAGATGCAACAGCTCGGCAAGAAGGGCGCTAAGCGAACGCGTCGCTTCGTCGTGGCGGTGGCGGAGGGCTGGCCCGAATCGCGCCTGGAGTCGAGCGACTCGACCGCCAAGCTTTCGCTCAGTTTGCGGCTCGATGGCTCGGACGCCAAGTCGGCCGTCTTGCGCTTGGGCTTGCGTCGCAGCGCCCCGAACAACGGCAAGATCACGCGCGCTGAAATCGCTTCAGCCAGCCGGCTCAGCTACGGCAAGCCGGGCGTGATGGGGCAGATCGAGCTGCCCTCCGGCGACAAGCTGCGCATCGTGGCGACACTGCGCTAAAAAGTCACACTGCGCTGAAAGGCACACTGCGCTGAGGGCACACACAGC
>CAZRGL010000220.1:0-4251 GCA_964599485.1 uncultured Polyangiaceae bacterium | reverse complement strand
GCAGAGGGAACACAGCGCAGAGGGAACACAGCGCAGAGGGAACACAGCGCAGAGGGAACACAGCGCAGAGGAGTTGGCGCCGTCCGCGCGCTATTTGAACGCGGCCGAGCGGCACAGGGCGATCGCTTCGCTGGTCGTCTCTCGAGTGCCGCACGCATTGCACTGGCAGCGGAGCGTTCGGTCGCCGACCTTCCAAATCATCACGAAGCGCCGGACCGGGTGCTTGTCTCCGACGGTATACACGACCAAGTACCCCCCTGGCAGCGTCTCTTTTTCGACCACCTTCAGGCTGGCACCCTTGTCGTCCATGTGCTTGGCGAGACGTTCGGCCAAGTACTCATCTGGTGTCGCCTGAACCCGACGGGGAGCTCGGTCGAGCGAGCCGCCCAGCGAGGGCGCATCGGGTCGCTTCTTGCCAAATGTCCACCAGTCCATGTCCGTGTTGTATTTGGTCGTCCATCCTGTTGGTGCTGAGAGGGCCAGCCCCTTGAGCGTGTTGGGATCGGCTCCTTCGGGAGGGGGCGGCTTTTTCGTGACGGGCTCGGGCTGAGTCTGGTGCTTGCCGGCGCTGGCGCTGGCGACGCTGGCGCTGCCATCGGTGGTCTTCGGTAGGGCGGATGCCCTGGGTACGGCGGTACGGTCGCCGCTATCCTTTGAGCAAGCGGTGACAATCAGCACAGCGGTGACAATCAGCACAGCGGTGACAATCAGCACAGCGGTGACAATCGGCACAGCGGTGACAATCGGGACGGTGGCTGCGAGGAGATGTCGGATGTGCACAGCTCTACTTAGCAGGGTGCAGGCCCGAATTGCGGATGATGTCGTGCTCGAGCGTCAGAGCTTGGCCAGCTCGCCGTCACTGGCCAGCGCGAGCATCGAGGGGTAGGGCTTCTTGCGGGCGTTGAAGGTCTCGATGAGCTGCAAGGTGGTGGCCGTGCGGTGGCCTTCGAGCTGTTTGGGGTGGGCTCGACCCTGGTTGAGATAGGCGCGGATGAACAGGCTGCGCTTGTCGATGGGCAGCGCTGCCACGTTGCGCTGCCACTTCCACCACACACCGTTGAGCATCAGGTATTGCTCGACATTGGAGACGTAGAAACTGCTGACGACCTGGCTGGTGTCGTGCAGATGCTTGGCGAGCTCCACCATGGCCCGGTCACCAGCAAAGTCGCCGACCAGCGGCACGATGCGGTTTTCGCGCTGCATCTTCTGCACGAAACGGAAGGCCTTCTCGGTTGCCAAGAAGCCACCAGTTTCCTTGTCAGGTGAGCGGGCTGACAGCAGCTCCCGCAGGTTGGGGTATTTGCGGTAGGACTTTTCTTTGAGCTTGAAGCGGATGTCCAAGCCGCCCTTGAAGAACGCCCGGTGAGCACGCCTCAAGGTGCGCCGGTCGCCGTCGTCGAGCTCGATGCCGTAGGTCTTTTCGATGCGCTCTCGCAGCCTGGTGTGAATCGAGCGGTAGCTGTCTTCGCTCGCAGAGCCCTTGTCGACGTGCTTCATCACCTGCTCGAGCCCAGCGTCGGCGCCGGGATCGCCTGCGGACTGATAGGGGCGCGCCGTGAGCAGGCTCAAGAAGTGCGAGCGTGAGGACGCCACGTCGAAAGCCGCCTTGTAGAGCAGCTGCAGAATCATGTTGCCCCGCCGAATGTCGATGATGTAGGCGAAGCGCGGCTGGGTCAGTGCGATATAGGTGAAGTTCTGCTCCGGTCCCACACCCAGATAGGTTCCGCCACGGCGAGCGCGGTCGCCCAAGAGCTTGGCAACCTGCAGATACGAGGTCTCGTTGGAGATGAAGTTGTCTGAGAAGAACGCGGCGTCCGGCTCGGAGAGCTTCTCGATGAGCGCCCGGTACTTTGTTGCGCTCATGCCAGGATCGAGCGCGGGGGCAGATTGGCTGCTGCTCGTGGCTGCTGAAGGCTGACTGGTCGGCTTGACGGCCGCGCTGGCGCTGGTCGTCGCGGTCGCAGTCGGGCTCCGGCGGCTCGCGGCCGTGGGCTCGGTCTCGAGGCAACCTGCCAGATTGCTGCAACCGAGCAGCAGCGCGATGGCGGTAATAGCTCTGGTCGTGGTCATGTGGATGCAACGCCCTGAAACGGCGGACTTATTCCGTGGGTCTGCGTTGACCGTGTGCTCGTGGCGTACAGGTCGAGACCTTCATCAATGAGGTAAGCATAGACCGCCGCCGTCGTCTGTGCCGCCTTCGCGTCGTCGTATTGCTCGAACGCACCCAGCGCCGCGGCTGGCGGGGCGCACATTGTTGGTCAGTCATGGTTGAGCGACAATGCCCTGCGGAATGTGCCAATCCGATATCCCTATGTCAAAGAACCGAATACGGCGGTCGCTCACGCGACCGATGAGTGCGATCGTTGCCCTGCTGGCGCTGTTCTGCATGGCTGGCTGCGAGCGACCTGTGTCGACAGTGGATGGTGGAGTCGACGCTGCGACGCCCTCGCCCAACGCGACCCACGCTCCCGCTAGCGCAGCACCCGGCGGGACTGGTGCGGCCAAATCGCCTGAGCCGCAACCGGCGGCGGCTATTGCTCATGGCGGGGTTGGTAGCCCGCCCGAGCGCGCCGATGGCTGTCGTCGTGCGGTTGATGCGGCACTGGCCAAGCTGGCCGAGAAGAACGATCCGCTCGCCGCTGTGGTGGCTGGGGTCAAAGTGCTCGAGGACGATCCCCGCTTCAACGCCGGCACGGGTTCGCGGGTTCGGATCGATGGTGAGACCGTCCAGATGGACGCCGCGGTGATGGATTCTGGTGGCCGATTCGGGGCCGTCGCCGTCATCGAGAAGGTGCGCCATCCGGTGGTCGTCGCCCGCGCTGTGATGGGCACGCCGCATTTGTTGCTTGCGGGTGATGGTGCAACCCGCTTCGCTCGTTCACTGGGCATGCCGCTGTACGATCCGACGACGCCGGAAATGAGAGCAGCCACCAAAGAGATCCAGAAGCGCCTTCAGTCTGCTCAGCCGGGGCTGTCGATCGATTGGGCTACCTTTGATTGGCGCGCTCGCTGGAACTTCGCCAAGACCCTGAAAGAAGCAGGACTGACTGAGAAGGTCGGCAGCGATACGGTCGGCGTAGCCGTGCGCACTGCCAACGGCCGCTATGCGGTGGCGCTTTCCACCGGCGGGACTGCGATCACCTTGCGGGGCAGGGTAGGGGACGTGCCGATATTGGGAGCTGGGTTGTTTGCAGGATCCCATGGCGCGGTGGCTGCTACCGGCAAGGGCGAGCGCATCGTCGAAGCTGGCCTCAGCCGCTGGGTGCACGAGCAGATGGCTGCAGGCAAGGACGTCGAGCAGGCCGCTGAGCGGGGCGTTGCGCGCATTCGGGGCAACGGCTCCATCGGGTTGATTGTGATTGGCGCTGACAGGATGGTTGCGGTCGCCGACCGCAAAATGGCTTGGGCCGGGCGAGAGCAAGGATCGAAGAGTTGGCTCGGCCCGCAACCTAGCAAGTAATGGAACTTGTCTGTCCCTCGGTCGTCAAAGGACACATGGGCAGGACGAGTTGGTTGGCGTTGGCCTTGCTGGTGGCTTGTGTGGACGGGCCGCCGCCGCGGGCCTCATCGTCAGCTGTGGCAGTCAACACGCAGACGATTGCACCTGCACCAGGCGAGCGCGCGGCAGCAAGACCTTCCACCGCTCCGAATCGTTCAAGTCAAGCCTTGTCCGTAGACCAAACGACACCGACTGGTCGCAGAAAGGATATGCGCAGGACGATGCGCGCCGGGGCGGTGCGGATGCGGCGCTGTTACGAGCGAGGGTTGACCGGTCGCTACCCGCCTGACACCGCAGGCAGAGCAGTGATGCGTTTCGTGATCGACACCGCTGGTCGTGCGACCGAGGTGGAGCTGGTGCGCGCCCTGAGCGACCCGCGCATCGTCCGGGTGCCAGAATTCGTTGGCTGCCTCGAGCGCGCTGTTGCCCAACTCGATTTCGGAGCCGGGCAGCGGCGCGAGATCGACTTCCCAGTCATCTTTCGCCCGGCCCCCTAGGTGTCTGGTGTTTCTCTCCCGTGGCGTCGGCTTGGTCCGAAAAACACCTGACACCTAGAGCGACAAACCGATTGGGACCCTCGACACTGCAACGCGCAGTGTGGGCTGAATGGTTCCTGCAACTGCATGGGCTGCCATTCAACCCGGCTCGCTTTCTGGGTGTACGCAGCGGAGCTGACCGCGGTCCATCTCGGCGATGCAGAGGTTGCATGGAATGCATGCGCTCGCCTGCTCGCCGCTGGCGAGCTTACGAAC
>CAZRGL010000219.1:0-15897 GCA_964599485.1 uncultured Polyangiaceae bacterium | reverse complement strand
ATGCAGCAAGGTGGTCCCGAGATCGCGGTGGAAGATGACGTTCTGGACGTTTCCGACGCCGACATCGAGGCGATCGAGCTCGATGGCAGCGATGCGGTCGAGCTCCTCGATGACGATGCGCCTGAAGGAACTTGAGCGCGCTCGTTCTTCCTCCAGCCCTCGAGCCCGGCTCCGTCGTTCGGGTCATTGCGCCATCGAGCCCGTTTGACCAGCGGCTGGTCTGGCGGGCCATGGGTTGGTTGAGTGACCGCTACCAGGTTCGTTACGACCGCGCGATCTTCAGCGCTGAAGGCTACTTCGCAGGCAGCGACGCGCGTCGTCGACAAGAGCTGGAAGGAGCCCTTCATGAAGACGAGGTGGCGGCGATTGTGTGTGCCCGCGGCGGCTATGGTGTTTCACGCTATGTCCACCGTATCGACTGGTCGATATTGCGCAGGGCGCCGCGCTGGCTGGTTGGCTTCAGCGACGTCACCGCTTTGCACGTCGAGGCGGCCAAACAAGCCGTAGCATCGCTGCACGGGGCCAATCTCACCGGGCTCGGTCGCGGGGACGCCAAGACCCGGGAGCAGCTGGTGGCGTGCCTCGAGCAGCCTCAGGCGCCACGTCGCTGGAGCGAATTGAGGGTCTTGGGGGCCGAATCGGGCTCAGTGCGCGGCCAGCTGTTCGGCGGAAACCTCGCACTGCTGCACGCCTGCGCTGCGGCTGGCGCTCTGGTTGTTCCGGACGGTTGTGTGATGTTGCTGGAGGACATCGGCGAACGCCCCTATCGACTCGACCGAATGCTCAGCACCTTGTTGGCAGCCGGTCATTTCGATCGCGTCGCGGCGTTCCTCATCGGTGAGCTTTGTGGTTGCGAGCCCGGTGCAGACGGCGTGACCGCCGAAGAGGTTTTCGAGCAGGTGCTGAGGCCGCTGGGCGTGCCCGTGCTCGCCAACGCTCCGGTGGGCCACGGGCTGCGCAACGAAGCCGTAGTGCTCGGTTGCCAGGTGCAGGTGAAGGCACGAGCTCACGGCGGCGAGGCCCTGCTGAACTGCGGCTGAGGGGCGTCGAGGGCTACCAGAATATGGCGCGTCGCTCTTTGAGCCCGCGGCTGATCATGCTCTGGATGGTGCGTTTGACCACCTGCACCTTTTCGTCGATGACGGCGTCCTCGTCATCTGGGTCGCCGTCGAAGTACAGCGGCGCGCCGAAGTGAATGCGGTACTTGGTTGGCAGTGGCATCTGCGCCCCCGGGATCAGCCACTGTGGAACGACCGGGAAGGTCGGCATTTGGAGCAATTTGGCGAGACGCTTGGAGTTGACAACGTTGATGTATTGTTCTTCCGCGCCGATCACTGCAACGGGCACGATTGGCGTATCGGTTTCGAGTGCCAGGCGCATGAAGCCCAGGCCGAATTTCGTCAACTGGTAGCGCTTCCAAAAAGTCTTTGAAGCGCCGCGCGCACCCTCTGGAAACACGACCACAGCGTCGCCCTGGGTGAGCAAACGGCGAGCGTTTTCGGGTACGCCCACGACTTGGCCAACGCGTTGGAAGAACGTGCCCACGAAGGGTAGCGTCTGGGTCCATTTCTCCACCATGCTTCGGATGAAACGGGGTGGGTCGCCGTCCAAGAACATCGAAGCCCCGATGAGCATGCCGTCGATGGGCAGCTGGCCCGAGTGGTTGGAGATCAGCAAAACGCGGCCGTGCGGCACCTGGTTGATCCCAAAAACCTCGGTCCTGAAGTAGATGCGGTGAAAAAATGCCACGCCGGCCAGCAAGCGCTTGGCGGTATCCAGATCGAAACCGAATGGGTCGACTTTCGCGTGCGCGACTTGCATCTGCACGCGACGGACCCGCTCTTCGAAGTCGGGGCCGAGCACTTTCAGCATGGCGTCGTCGGCCAGCTCTTGTGCGCGCAAAAGGCCGCGCTGCACCATGGGCAAGGCCTCACGACTCAAGAAGCGGCGCGTACGCGAGCGCAGCCGAACCAGTGCGCGGGTAGTAGGCTTCACGAGGCCCAGCCTCAGACCTCCTGAGGGGCGCGGCAAGCGAATTGTAGGCCCAGGTGGAGTCAAGAGCAGGAGCGTCTCGCCAACGTGACGATTGACGACAGGGGCTGGGAGTTTCAGCCTTGGGGGGTGAACCGACGCCGATCTGAGCGACCAGTGTTGATAACCGGGATATGCGGGCGTTTGGGTCGCAGCCTGGCACGTCAACTTCACCGCGAGCGGCGGGTGATCGGCATCGACCGGCGGCCTTTTCGCGGCAAACCCAAGGACATCACCCACCATCAGGTCGACATTCGGCGCAAGAAGACCAAGAACATCTTCCGAAACGAACGGCCAGCCGCGGTCGTTCACCTCGGGGTGATGCACGATCTGAGAGCAAGTGAAGCCGAGCATCACACCTGGAATGTCGCCGGTTTCAGTCGCTTGTTGGAGTACGTGGCTCAATACGAGGTGCCCAAGCTGATCGTGCTGTCGAGCGCCAACGTCTACGGACCGCGCCCCGACAATCCCCAGTTCTTACATGAGGACGCTCCACTGCTTGGATCAGCGGCATTCAGCGGCATCCGCGACCTGGTCGAGGTCGACATGTTGGCGCAGTCTTTTTTCTGGCGACGCCCCGACACCGAGACTGTCATTCTGCGGCCCGTCTACATCCTCGGCTCAGTCAAGAACGCCCCGTCCAACTACCTGCGCCGCGATGTGGTGCCGACGCTGATGGGCTACGACCCGATGGTTCAGGTGATTCATCAGAGCGATGTAGTCGGCTCGATCATGGCTGCGCTGCGACATGGGGCCAAAGGGGTGTACAACATCGCCGGCCCGCCACCGGCCTCGGTCTCGCAGATCATCGCCCTGGCGGGCCGTTCGCGGCTACCCGTGCCGCATTTCGCCTTCCGCAGCGTCCTCAAGCGAATGTGGAAGCTCCGCGCCTCGACCTTCCCAGCCCAGGAGCTGCAATTCATCCGCTACGTGTGCATGGTCGACGATACGCCGGCCCGTGAGCAGCTGGGTTACAGCCACGCCCATGACCTGGCCAGCTCAGTCCGCGCGGTGGACGACCTCATCTGCTGACGGGCGCTACGCCGACCACGGCTTGCAGTAGGGCGGACCGCCGCATGAGACAGCCCATCACTCCGCCGGCCGGGCGTGCTACTAGCGCTTGTCGTGGGCAATCCCTATGAGTCCGAGGAGTTCCTGCAACAGCTTCTAGGCAAAGCTGTCGCTGCGGGGGCGAGCGATATTCACTTGAAGGTTGGCCAGCCACCGGGCGTCCGCGTCTCCGGTGACCTGGTCTACTTCAAAACCGACAAGCTCGGTCCCGATGACACCGAAGCGGTCGCCTACACAGTGCTCAAACGGCACATCAGTGAGGAAGATTTCGAGGCGCTACTCGAGCATGACACCTCCTACGCGGTTGGCGGCCTGGGGCGTTTTCGCGTCAACGTCTACCGGCAGCGGGGGTGCTACTCGGTTGTGCTGCGTAGCATTCCAGCCAAAGTTCCGACCATCGACGAGCTGGGTTTTCCTCACGCCATCCAAGATCTGGCGATGCGCGAGCGCGGCTTGGTGCTCGTGGTAGGCGCCGCGGGCAACGGCAAGAGCACCACGCTGGCGTCCATGATCAACGTGGTCAACGAGACTCGGCCGCACCATATCGTAACCATCGAAGACCCCATCGAGTTCATTCATCGCGACAAGCGCTCGTGCGTGAGCCAGCGCGAAGTGGGGATCGACACCAAGAGCTTTGCGTCCGCCTTGCGTGCAGCCTTGCGGCAGGATCCCGATGTAATCCTGGTGGGCGAAATTCGTGACAGCGAGACGATGGAAATCGCGCTGCAGGCCGCCGAAACGGGCCATTTGGTGCTCTCGACGCTGCACACGCCCGACGTGGGTCGCACGGTCAATCGGCTGCTGGCTTTGAGCGACAATCCCATCGAGCTTCGTGAGCGCATCGCGGACTGCATGCAAGGCATCGTCGCCCAGCGCCTCGTTCCTGCGCTCAGTGGTGGCATGACGGTGGCGATGGAGATTCTCCTGGTAACGGGCACGGTGCGCGAGGCGCTCAAGCGGCCCGAGAACAATCCGCCGCTCAAAGAGCTCATGGAACGGGGCGTTACGCCCTACGGGATGCAGACCTTCCAGATGGCATTCCGCAACCTCGTCAAGCAGCGCCAGATTTCCAAAGAGGTTGCCAAAGTCCATTTGGGGCCTTGAACCCACCGTATGGTCAGCTAAACAAGGTGCCCATGGAGACCGTTCTGCGTCACGACTGGCGCGTCGAGGAGGTGCTGGCCATCCACGACACGCCCTTGTTTGCGCTCGTCGATCGCGCTCGGGCCGTGCATTGCGCAGCCCATCCTGGCGGCGAGGTGCAGCTCTGCACCTTGCTGAGTGTGAAAACCGGAGGCTGCTCTGAAGATTGCAGCTATTGCTCCCAATCGGCCCATCACAAGAGCGAGCTCGAGCGGCAGCCGTTGCTCGAGGTCTCGGAAGTGTTGGCGGCGGCTGAGCGGGCCAAGGAGGTCGGCTCGACGCGCTTCTGCATGGGCGCAGCTTGGCGGCAGATCAACGATGACGCGGCATTCGAGCGTGTTTTGGACATGGTGCGCGGCGTCAAGAAGCTCGGCCTCGAGACCTGCTGTACGCTGGGTATGCTCAGTCCACAACAAGCGGCCCGGCTCGCTGAAGCAGGGCTGGATGCGTACAACCACAACCTCGACACGTCGCGCGCACACTATCCCTCGATCGTTCGCAGCCATGGCTACGACGAGCGTTTGGAGACGCTACAAGCCATTCGCGATGCCGGCATCCACATCTGCAGTGGTGGCATCATCGGTATGGGGGAGCGGGTGGTCGATCGCTGCGCCATGCTCGTCGAGCTCGCCGGCCTCGATCCGCATCCGGAGAGCGTGCCCATCAACGCTCTGGTGCCGATCGAGGGTACGCCGCTGGCGGACTTGCCACCCGTTGATCCCATCGCTCTGGTTCGCATGATCGCCACAGCGAGGATCTTGATGCCCGCATCAAAAGTGCGTTTGTCGGCGGGGCGCAGCGCGCTGTCACGGGAGACGCAGCTGCTGTGTCTGTACTGCGGCGCCAACTCGATCTTCTACGGTGACAAGCTGTTGACTACCGGCAATACGGAAGAGGACGACGACCGACGCTTGCTCGAAGACGCGGGTCTCGTTGCGGCCGCTCCTGCCGGTTGAGCTTCAATCCTCGCTGCGCAGCCGCTGCGGCGGCGCGCGCTCCTCTTGTCGGGCGCGACGAGCATGCGCAGCCGCCGCGATGTCGGTGAGCGCGGTTCCGTAGCGGGCGACTCGGCAAGCGCCAAAGCCTTCTACAGCTGAGAGGGCCTCGAGCAGCAGCGCTGGTCCTCCTGGATCGGTCGGCGGGTGGTTTGCGAGGGCACCGATCACGGCGCCGGTGCAGTGGCCGGGCAGGACGACTTGCATGTCGACACCGCGCTGCTCCGCTTCGGCGCGGCGCCAGCGGGAGAGGGTTCCGTCGATCTTGTTGCGCAATAGAATCTGCTCGCGGGGCAACTGGGACCGTGGCTTTTTGGATTGAGGCTCGGCGGGCACGTGGCCGTCCTCCAGCCCGCGTCCAATCGCTTCTAGCCACTTGCGTGCGTGTTTGGCAGTGCTGCGGCGGCGGCAGAGTCTACGGATTGCAGCTTCGGCGCTTGGTTTGCGGCGCGCCATCTCGAGTAGCAGCCCGTTGGCTGCGATTCGGAACGGTGGCTTGTCAGCGCGCTCGGCAAGCTGCTCACGGGCCTCGACCAAGCGCCGCAACACCGCTTTGCTTTCTGGGCCCAGTGCCCGATAACCCTTGATGCGGGCATAGGCGGGCGCTGTCTCTCGCGGTGGGCGGCTGGCCGTCATCAGTTTGTAGCCGCACTCGAGGGCGATTTCCTCGCTGATGCCGAGTTGCTCTGCTTCAGCCTCAAGCTCTTTGTCGAGCGCCAACAGGTGGCGCACGTCCCCAACCAGATAGTCGATCTGGGCGATGGTGAAAGGGCGCTCGGACCAATCGTGGTCTTGCAGCTTCTTGCTCAGCTCGACGTCGAAGCGCGATTTGACCAGAGCTGCCAGGCCCGTTGCTGGCTCACCCAAAAAACGTGCTGCCACGGAGGTGTCGCGCACGTTGCCAACCTCGAGCCCAAGCTGCTGCAGCATGCGCACATCGAAGGTCAGGTCGTGCAGGACTTTGACCGGTCCATCGGGCGCAAGTGCTGGGGCGAGCAAGCTGATGTCGACCGAAAAGGGATCGATGACAGCGACATTCAGCTGTCGCCCCTCCTGCCAAGCCACCTGGACCACGCAGAGCTTTGCACGAAATGCGTACAAGCCGTTGGCCTCCACATCGATGGCGATTCGATCGGCTGCGAGGCAACAGTCGGTGATTGCAGTGAGCTCACCTCGCCACGTGATCAGGAAGGAACGATGCATCGCTCGCTCGCTCTTGGCAGTCGCCAAACTGCTGCAGCCGTGAGCAGCCATAGCCACCATTGGGGCGATTCGGGCGTGGGCCCGGTCGCGCAAGTGCAACCCTCAGGCTCTTCATCTGCCGGGGGGCTGCAGACATCCGCGAACCCGTGTCGCGGGGTGGGGTCACAGGTCCCGTTCTCTTCGCCTGGAGGATACGCAGCACAGATAGCGTCGACGTCGTCTTGGTCGAGCGTGCGCAAGCCCGTGCCGCCCGGGACGTACTGAATGTACATCGTAGCCGCGGTCGTCTTGCTGTGGGCGATGCCCAACATGTGACCTGCCTCGTGGGTCAAAATGGATAGCAAGTCGTAGTCGATCTGGTTGTCACCGATGGTGAGGTTGATGGTCCCGTTGACCTCCAAGTCCGCATCGAAGATGGCGCCGCTGTCGAGGTTGTAGGTCACCGTGGTCAGTGCCAAGGTGTTGCCCTTGGTGGTGTAGGGCCAGTTTTCGTCGCGAAACACGACCAGGTTCGTGTTGCCGCCTTTTTGGTTGTAGATCTTTTGGTCGCAGCTGACCGAGCCGAGATTGCTCACCTTGATGCTCGGGGTACCATGAGCGCAGGGCGCGTGGGTCCAGGCGTCGAACGCTTGCTGCATCAGGCTTTCGGCGGTGGCCAAATCGACATGCGAGGAGGCGGCCTCGTTGACCGAAAAACCGATACAGTCCTGCGCCCAATACAGTTCTCTGCCGCAGTCGGTGGCTTGTGAAGGCACGCAAATTTGCCCTGACACCTTTCCGCATACAGCGGTGCGGCAATAAGCGTGTGCGGGCGTCGAGAGCAGCCCACCGATCAGCAACGAGCTGGTCAGCAAAACACCGAGGATGAAAGCCCGGCTACTTCTTCTTGTTCGCATCAAGTCTGGTCTTTGCCGCGCGAATGGTTGCGATGGAAGCCTTGAGCGAATGGCCAACGAGCTGCTCTTGAGCAGAGATTGTGGGGCCGTGGCGGCGCAGCACCGTGCCCAGCGAGGGACTGGGGCGCAAGTGCTCGGCGGTCGACTGGGGCGTGGTCTTCTTGGCGGCCTCGAGTGGGAAGTGCCCCTGCGCCATGCCCGTCACGACCCAGGTCTTGTCGGCTCCCTGGCTGAGGAACATCAGCGCTCTCTCGTTCAGGGCGAATCGAGCTTCACCGGCAACGTGCTGGCCAATCTTGCCGACCGCGCCGCCCAGGGTTCGTACCGTGACGTGCTTGTTGGCGGCTTTGCCGTAGACGCTGCTGATGACCTCGAGCTTGGTGAAGGTGACGATGCGGCGGCTGCCTGCGATCACCTCCCAAGCGCTCCGCCGGCTAATCGCTTTGGCGATGACCACTTGGGGCGACAGCGTTACGAGCTCGTCGAGGGTATAGGCGATGGATACCGCTGCTTGGGCTTGGCGTGGGCCATCAGTCGTAGGTCCGGCGCAAACGCCGACGAAGGCCAGCGTCAGAGCGATCAACGCATGCTGCGTTCGCATGTCGCCAGCATAGCACGGTCGAAGCCGGACACCGGCTGGCGAGCGCCGCAGCATGCTTGTGGCGTTGACTCGATTTGCCCCACCCTGGGGCGGCAAATGCGCCCGGCGCCGCGACGCCCATGCTACGCCAGCAAGCGATGCAAGCCGCTTTCGCTGTCCAGACGGTGTGTGAATGTCAAACCTTGCTCGGGGCAGAGCTCGACGAGGCCTGCCAAGTGCTCGAGGGCTGGGCTGGGCCGCCCACCCGGCGCGAGCCAGCCCCGGCCAACAGCGTGTGTGCCGCTCGCAAAGCGGACCATTTGGATTTGGTCTGGCATTGCCCCGTGTGTGGCCGAAACACGCTGCGCGCGTTCCACAGCGGCGCGCTCATTCGCCTCGCCACCTAGCGGCCGCGCTGTGCGACAGCGCATGGGCGGGTAGGGCCGTCGTCCGCAGCGGTCTGCGTGGCCATTGAGAGGAGCAAGGAGCCATGTCGAAAAAGCCACCTTCCCCTTCGCCCACGCCCACCTCGTCGCAGGACGAAGCGCTAGCCGCAACGGTGCAAGTGCTCGCCGAGCGCGCGACCGCGCTGGCTCCCACTGTCGACGTTGCCGGCAGTGGCTCGGCCCCCCAACCGGTTGATGTAGGGCCTAGCGCCATCGAAGAAACCGGGTTCGACGAGCGCTATGCGTTTCGACGGGTGCTCGGTGCCGGCGGTATGGGTGAGGTCAGACTGTGTGGCGACGCCCTGATCGGTCGGGAAGTCGCGCTCAAAGTGATTCGCCCTGGTATGGGAACTGGCCCTCGGGGCCGTGGTCGATTCATCCGCGAGGCGCGCGTCCAGGGGCAGCTCGAGCACCCGAGTGTCGTGCCGGTTTACGACCTGGGGATTGGACCCGAGGGTGAGCCGTTCTTCACCATGAAGCGGGTGCGCGGCTTGACCTTCCGCGAGGTGATAGACGGTCTGGCGAGTGACGACGAAGCGATGAAAGCAGCCTATTCGCGCCGCCGGCTGCTCTCGGCGCTGGGCCAGGTTTGTCTCGCGGTGGCGTTCAGTCATGCGCGGGGTGTCGTGCACCGTGATCTCAAGCCATCCAACATCATGCTGGGCGACTTCGGCGAGGTGCACGTGCTCGACTGGGGCGTGGCCAAGCTGATCGGCGGCTCGGAGCCGGGGCCTGTCTCTGTTCGGCGCGAGGCGGAGGTCGAGCTGGACCAAACAGCGAGCGGCGCGGTCATCGGCACGCCAGGCTACATGTCCCCCGAGCAAGCGCGCGGGCTGAGTGAAACCGTCGATGCACATTCGGACATCTACGCGCTCGGGGCCATCCTCTACGAATTGCTCACCCTCGAGCCGATGCACAGAGGCCCAACGGCGCAGAGCCTGATGACATCGACGCTCGAGGGCGACGTAGTCGCTGCCAACGCGCGCGCCCCCCAGCTGCTGGTGCCACCTGAGCTGAGCGACCTGTGTGCAGAGGCTTGCGCTCTCGATCCTGCCGACCGTATTGGCTCTGCTCGCGAGCTGCATGAAGCCCTCGAGCGGTACCTCGATGGCGAGCGGGACACCGAGCGGCGGCGGGCTCTGTCGCGAGCGCACACCGAGACGGCTCGGGCGGCGCTCGAGCGCAGTGGTAACGCCGACGCTGATGCCGAAGCTGAGCGTGCCTTGGCGTTGCGTGAGCTAGCCGCGGCGCTGGCGCTCGATCCTAGCGACCGCGAGGCGATTGCCAGCATGATGGAGGTGTTGCTCGCAGACGTCGGCACGCTGCCGGCACAAGCCGAGCAACAGCTAGCCGACGTTGAGGTGCGCGATTGCGGCAAATCGGCACGTCGCGCCACCTGGGCTTACGCCTCTTGGCTTCTGTTGACGCCGCTTTGTATTTGGATGGGGGTTCGTGAAGCGGGCTGGGCCCTTGCGCTCACTGTCGTATTGATCGTCATGGTGCTCTACTCCGCTTGGATGGGGCTGACGGGCAAGGCCAACCCCCGCTACATGCGCAATGCCATCATCCTCAGCTCCTTCGGCGTCTCGGCGCTCAGTTTTCTTCTCGGTCCCTTCATGCTGGTTCCGGTTGCGGCGATGGCCAACGCCGCGGCTTTCATGGTGAGCACCCGCGCCAACCAGGCATCTCGCCGCATGATCCTCACTCTCGCGCTCGCTTCGGTGTTTGTGCCAGCCCTGCTGCAGCAGCTCGGCGTCGTCCCCGCTTCCTATCGATTCGAAGATGGTGTGATGAAAATCCTCCCGCTGGCGACCGAGCTGCCCGCGCTGCCCACCACGGTGCTGCTGTATTGCGGGGCCGCCTCCGCCATCGTCTTTGGATGCTTGCTCGCGGGACAAGCCGTCGAATCGCTCAAGAAGGCCGAGCGTCGTCTGTTCGCCCAAGCGTGGCGCCTGCGTCAACTGCTTCCCCAGGAGGCGGCAGAGGCGACGGCGCCTACCGAAACGAGAGCTGACTAGTCCTCTTCGCTCTTTGCAGGCGACTTGTCGCTGCCAGCAGCCTTCTTCGGAGGTCGTGTGCTGAGCCGCGCGGACGAGTCGTCGGCTGGCAAGATGAGCGAAGCCACTTCCTCGAGATGGTCGTCCCAGCGGCTCTCTTTGGCTTCGAGCATGTTGACGGTGTGATTCTTGATCCGCCTGAGCGAGACGATCATGTCGCTGAAGGTCAAGCCAGCCAGCGGCTCGCAAGTGCCGGCGGTCACGCGCTCCAGGTGCGCGGTGCGGATGTTGTCGGCTTGTTGTCGAAGCAGCTCGGCTTCCTCGGCGAGCTCTTCCACCGTGAGCTGTCCCTCGTCGCTGGTGTATGCGAGCGCTTTTCGGAACAGCTCGAGGGTACCGGTCATCAGTGAATCGAGCTCTTCGCTGGCAGCTTCGCTGAGGCTCTTTTCTTCGCGTAAGAGGCGCTGCTTGTAGTGGGCGAGTCGCTTGGCATAGTCGCCTACCGATTCGATCTCGTCTGAAATGCGGATGAGGCTGTAACCACGCGTCGCTTGCGGTCGAGAGATGCTCATTTGCAGCAGGGTGGTCAGGAAGATCGTCACCTCCTGCTGCATGTTGTCGGTGACATCCTCCGAATGGTCGATCGCTGTGAGCTGCTCGGCGTCGTCGTGGTTGAGCTTCACGTATGCTTGGGTCTTGCACAGCATGTCGTCAGTGACGCTGCCGAGCAGACGCACCTGGCCATCGGCTTGCTTGAGCGCGAGCTCTGGCGAAATCCGAACGATCGGTCCGAGCAGCTTGAGATTCTGCTTCGGTTTGCCTTTGTCCTTGCGGAGCCGAGTAGCCAGCTTTGCCAGCTGATCGACGAAGGGCAAGAACAGGAGCACGTTGATGACGTTGAAGATGCTGTGGGCGGCAGCAATCTGAAAACCGATCACCGCATGCTCGCCGCTGCCCATGTTCTTGAACAATGCGCCCAACGAGTCGAAAGAAGGCCCGATGACGTTCTCGATGAAGACCATGTAGGGCTGGAAAATGAGGGTCATCACGACCACGCCGAGGACGTTGAATATTGTGTGCACGTCTGCGGTGCGCTTGGCGTTGATGTTGCCGCCGATGCTCGCGAGCTGTGCCGTAACCGTGGTGCCGATGTTCTCGCCCAGCACCAAAGCGACCGCGGTGGCCAGGCCGATGACCGGTTGCTGGCCTGGCTCGGCCGAGGTGGCCAGGGCGATGGTGATCCCGAGCATCGCAGAGCTCGACTGCACGATGAAGGTCAACACGCAACCGACTCCGACGCAGGCCAGTACGCTGGGATAGGACTTCGCCGCGAACATCGTCAGCGCTGCGGCAAAATCCGGGGCTTTGGTCAGGACCTTGAAGCCACCGGACATGAACTGCAGCCCCAAGAAAATGAAGCCCAGGGCGATGGCGATCTTGCCGATGTTGCGCCACTTGTAGCTCTTGAGAAAGAAGAAAGGCACCAGGCCGAGCGCAATGAACAGCAGGCCGTACTTGCCGATCTTGAGGGCGATGATCCACCCGGTGATGGTGGTGCCGATGTTGGCGCCGAGCACCACGCCGATCGCTTGAGCCAGCGACATTAGTCCAGCGTTGACGAAGCCCACGACCATCACGGTCGTCACGGAGCTAGACTGAATGATCATCGTGACGGTCAGCCCGACGGTGACGGCCAAGAACCGGTTGGCGGTGAGCCAACCGATCACCTTGCGCAAGAAGTCACTAGCGAGCGCCTGAAGGCTCTCGCTCAGCGAGCGCATCCCAAACAAGAAAACGCCGAGCCCACCGATGACCTTGTAGGCAAGCTCGAACCAATTGATGTCCATGGGGTCCCCTGTGAATGCCTAAGTCAATACAGCGACTTAGGCGCTGCGGCCTAGCGGCAGCGATGGGAGGCTAAGTTCACAGTCGCATGACCGCAACATGATTCGGCGAACATTCGGCGCTGTCGTCAGAGCCCCTCCCGACGCCGCCGCAGTGCCTTTGGCCCAAGAATCGTTTCAGATATCGTTGTGAGACGATTCGGGTCGCCAACCTTTCGGTCCACGGCCCTTTTCGGAGCGGGACACGGGACTCGAACCCGCGGCCCTCAGCTTGGGAAGCTGATGCTCTACCAACTGAGCTAGTCCCGCTTGAGGACGGGATGTACTCGGGGCCGCGTCACGAGGCAAGTGTGTGGGCCGGCAACGGCGCTGGCCGCCAACTCGTTCCAGAATGAGTCGAGACTCAGAGACGGACCCCGCTTCGGACGCGCGGGTGCGGACGCGGGAGGGCGTAAAGCCCTCCCCTACGGATTCCGCCGAGTCGGACCCGGACGCGGACGGACGCGGATTCGGCCGCCCCTACCGCTCGAAGTGTCACCTGTGTCCCCGGAACGTTCTGTTACCCATGTACCCGGATTGCACCGACGCGGACGCGGGCTCGGACCCGGACTCGGACTCGACTCGGACCCGGACCCGGAATCAGCTACAGCACGCCGCGCTGCCGAAACCAGGCTACGGCGTCGCGAATCGAGGTGCTCAGGGGGCGGCTTTGGTAGCCCAGCTCCCGCTCGGCTTTGGCGCTCGACAAGCGCACGCGCATGGTGCTCTGCAGGGCCATTTCCCAGCTCAGGCTCGGCGGTCGGTCGGTCAGGTTGGCCACCGCGTCCATGACCCGTCCTAGGCCGAGCACGACGCGATCCGGCATGCGCAGAAGCGGTCGAAGTCCGCCCACCTCCTCTACGATGTGCTCGAACAGCTCAGCAACCGACACGCAGGCGCCGCCGAGGATGTAGCGCGCTCCGCAAGGCCCGCGATCAGCGGCCAACAAGTGTGCACGCGCCACATCGCGCACGTCGCAAGTCGTCCGGTAGCCGCCCGGTACTGCTAGCGTCATGGCGCGTCGCGGGGCCTGGAACAAGGGCAATGTATTGAGCTTCCAGTCGCGTGGTCCCAGCACTGCCGCCGGATGGGTCAAGACGGCGTCCAGGCCCCGATCGATGGCGGCGAGGACCTCTTGCTCAGCCAGCCACTTGGTGTGCGGATAGACCATCTGCAAAGGACCCAAGTTGTAGGTGTTGCTCTCGTCGATCGTGAGCGGCTCTGGGCCCGTGTGACTCAGGGGCTTGCCGATGGTGCCGGCAGTCGAGGTGAAGACGAAGCGGCTGGCGCCTGCCTTCAGCGCGGCGCGGGCGATGTTGCGCGTGCCGACCACGTTGCTCGCCACACTTGCGGCCCAGCGCTGGCGCCACATGTTCACGTCCGCGGCCACGTGATAGACCGTGGCGCCCGAGGGGATGGCGTCGCGCAGCTGTGCCTCGCTGCCGAGGTCGCCGTGGACAACCTTCACCCCGCAGCTGAGCAAGTCTCCAGGCAGCTGTCCCGAGCGGCTCAGCGCGTGGACTGTGACGCCCTCATCGACGAGCTGCTTGGCGATCTCGTAGCCCAAGAACCCGGTCGCGCCAGTGACGAACGCGGCGGCGGATAGACGCAGTCCGGCAGGGTTGCTCATGAGCACACCCTAGTGTGATCTACTTGCGGATGACCACGATGGTTGGCGAGTCGCTCGTGCGGACACCATGCCAGCCCCGTGGCAGCTCGGGGCCCGCCCAGCGCCATACGAAAGCCGCATCTGCGGGGGATAGCTGAACATTGCCCGGCCCCGACTCGAGCCCGAAGCGATCGTGCCAAATGGCTGCGTGAAGGAGTTGTTTCGACGACAGCTCGAGCGTCCAGGGCAAGTCGTACACCTGGAAGTACTCGGCGGGGCTGTGTGGATCGAGCTGCGGCACGGTGATGTGCTTGCCAACGACCTTGAAGGTACCGAGCTTGGTCACGGCGCCGCCTTCGGTCTCGCTGAGGCGGTCGCGCCCCACGCTGACGAGCGTGGCGTAGACGGGTTTTTTGCCTTCATACAGCACCATGGTGCCCATCACGACACTGACGTCGATCCAGCGCTGACCCGGTTGGGCGCAGTCGGGGAAGACATGCCGGCGCCTGACGACCGTCACGTCGCGATGCCGCACGTAGCGACCATCCTTGACCGCCCAAGCCTTGATTCTGCCAGCGGTGCGATAACGCCCGGTCAGCTCGAGTCGCTCATGGTAGCCAAGCGGCTCGCGCTTGGTCGCTTTGCCGGCGGCAACGTGCCAAGCCGACACGTTGGGTTTGACCACCCATGCGACCGGCAAGCTCAGCTCGGTGCCCAGCTTCACTCCTTCGAAGGAGCTGGGCTTGGCCGGCTCGAGATCGGCCGTTTGCACGAGCATTCCGTTGGTCATCAAGGTCAGCGCCTTGTCGGTGCGCCGGTGCTCGGCTTGGAGTGAGCCCACCGCAGCAAGGGCGCTGCGAGCGCGAAGATCGCCGGCATGCTCGACCGTGCCGACCTGATCGGGATTGCGCTCGAGCAACTCGGTGGACCGACTCGTTCGAGCATAGACGTACGGCAGAGGCGCATCGAGCTTGGGCTGGATGGCGTTCTCTCGCAGCGTTGGATGCTTCAAGTCGATTGTTGCCTGGTTTGCGGCACAGACGAATCCCCGCGGATGGATCGGATACCAACCGCCGAGACAGCCATCGAAACTGTATGGCGTGGCCGCTCGCGTTACCAAGGCTCCTGCGTGCAAGTAGCCGAGTAGGGCCGAGCCCGCTTCGGGTCGGGCGTGGATCGGAGCGACATCGGCGATGGCGCCGAGCTTGGGACCGTCGGCAGGAACAGCTGGCACATCGATGAGCTCTTGGTCAGTCGGCTCGTCGTGGGCGCCGTCGTCCGAGCAAGAGGTCGCTGACATGATGAAGCTGACTGCGAGCAAGGACGCGAAGGCCTTCAGAAGAGGCCGCTGAAAGGGTAGGGGAGTTGCGTACATGCTCGCCTATTCCCACACCTGAGCCTACATCGCCAAGAAGTTGTCCCAGTTTGCTTTTTTGTTCAATAGCGATGGTACAGGTCGACGCGTCCGGACTCCGCCGCTCGCGGTCGGGCTCGTGCAAAGGGTCGGCAGCACTAGAAAAGGTGCGATATGGTTGCACTATCCGTGCTGTCGATTCAGGGACCACCGTGACCTGCCGCGTGCTGGTGCTCGTCGGTGCGCTGATGCTGTTGCTGCTTCATTCGTCCAATGCGACAGCAGCTCCACTCGATGGGCAAATCCGCAATCTCGTGCGTGACACGATGGCGTCCGATTTTGCCAAAGGACGTCATCGCGCAGCGCTGGACAATCTCGAAGCTTCGACGCTCGTCTGTGCCGGCCAAGCCTGCAGCTCTGTGGTGCTTGCGCATGTGCAGGTGGCGATTGCAACCGTGCAAGCCGCCGGCCTGAAGGACAAGCGAGCGGCCATTGCATCCTTTCGCAAAGCGCTCAGTCTCGATCCGAAAACCCGCTTGCTGAGCAAACATCGAAGCCGGCGCGTTCGCATCGCGTTCCGCGCTGCCAAGCGTGCGCAAGCAGCGGCCAACAACGCAAACGACAACGATGACGACGACGGCGACGATGATGACGACGAAGGTGTGACCCCAGACGACGACGAGCACGAC
>CAZRGL010000218.1:0-15939 GCA_964599485.1 uncultured Polyangiaceae bacterium | reverse complement strand
CAGCTTGCTGACACCGAACGCCAACAGGCCGTCGTTTTGGCCCCTCTGAGCCCGACAGAGGGCCGCTCAGGCAACCAGCGCTGCTGGCGCGAAAGCTGCAGGGGATCGCTTCGATATGTTCCGTTCGTTGTATGTCGCCGCCACCGGCATGGTCGCTCAAGAGACCAAGCTCGACTCCATTGCCAACAATCTGGCCAATGCAAACACCACCGGCTTCAAGCGCCAGGACGCCGAGTTCGAGGACCTCATCTACCAAAATGTGCGCACCCCTGGCCGGCTGCCTGATGGCGGTATGGGCCCAACAGGTGTGCAGATCGGTCTCGGCAGTCGTGTCGTAGCGACACCTCGGTACTTCTCTCAAGGCGCCATCCAACAGACCGGCAATCCGCTCGACGTTGCCATCGAAGGGCGGGGCTTTCTGCCAGTGTTGAAGTCTGATGGAACTGTCGCGTACACGCGCAACGGCTCGCTGAAGCTGGATTCGCAGGGACGTATCGTCACCAGCAGCGGAACGCCGATCGAGCCTCCCATCAGCGTTCCAGCTGATGCTACCCAGATCACCATCGGTACCGATGGCAAAGTCAGCGTGCTGCAGCCAGGGCAACCAGAGCCCAGCGAGCTCGGCCAGCTGCAGTTGGTCACCTTCCCCAATCCCACGGGCCTGAGCGCCATTGGTCACAACTTGTTCGAGGCGACGGCGGCCAGCGGCGAAGCGCAGCTCGGCGAGCCAGGCACCGACGGGCGCGGCAGCATCATGCAGAACGCCGTGGAGGGCTCGAACGTCGAGGTTGTCACTGAGATGATTGGCATGATTCGCACCCAGCGCGCCTACGAAATCAACTCCAAGGTCATCTCAGCGGCCGACGAGATGCTTCGTAAGGCCACCACGATGAGGTGATGAAGATGAAGCGCTGTCTGCCCACCGTCTTGTTTTTGTTTGCGCTGCTGATGGCGACGCCTGCCAGCGCCGCTCGTCGAGGGCTCAAATCCGTTCAAGTGAGCTCAACCCGGGTCACCTTGTCGGACATCGTGCCGCGGGTCAGCGAGGACTTGGCCGATGTCGATCTCGGACGAGCCCCCGCGCCGAATGGCACCCGCGTCATTACCGGCGCGCACATCAAAAAAGCCCTGAACGAGCGAAACCTGCCGATACCGCACCGCTTGCCAAAAGCGACGCGGGTCGTACGAAAGATGCGCGTGCTGACCGCGCCGGAGCTGCGCCGGATCGGCAAAGCGGCCCTCGCCAAGGCGCCCGGACGCAAGGGCGTGGTGTTGAGGGCCATCATCCCGCCGCCAAAAACACGAATTGCCGCGGGCTGGACCGAAGTGAACGTTCGGCTGCCAAAGCCACCACGGCGCGCCGGCAAGTGGTCGACGTCCGCGATGCTCACCTTCTCGGCGGGTGGCGAGGTCATCAAGAGAGTCGCGCTGCCTGTTCGTTTCGATGTTTCCGCTGATGCAGCCAAGCCCGATGTGTCCAAAGGCAGCCCGTTGATGTTGCTCGTCAAGAGCGGCCTCATCGAGCTGCGGGTGCGGGCAAGCGCCGGCGCCAATGCCGACATCGGCCTGGTCATGCAGGTCGTTTTGGGGGCTTCGGGGCGGGTGGTCAGAGCCATGCTGGTCAGCTAGAAGATGGCGGTTGCGATCGGAGGGGCTGGATCATGAGCAAGACCACTCTTTTCACGCTGTCTGCCATGGCGGCTTGTCTGCTTGTTACCGCTTGCGGACCGAAGCACATCGCCCCGTTCACCCCACGTCATCGTAAGTACAAGCCGGGCGAATATGCTCAGGCTGACCCAAAGAAGCAGGCCAGCCCGGGTTCGCTGTTCAGTGATGGTGTTGGTGGTTTTCTCGAGGATACTCGAGCGGTTAGAGTGGGTGACGTGGTCGTGATCCGTCTGTCGGAGGACGCTGACGCTTCCGGCCAATCGAGCACCAAGCTCAAGCGAGACAACAAGATGAAGTTCGGCATCGAGGCCATTTTGGGGCTGGTGCCGGCCATCAAGAACGCCCACCCGGACATTGATCCAGCTCAGCTGCTGAGCTTCTTCACCAACTCGGAGTTCGCTGGGCAAGGGGACACCAAGCGCCGGGGGCAGCTGCGCGGCAACATCGCCGTGCGTGTGGCCAAGGAAATGCCCAACGGTGACCTCTACGTCGAGGGCACCAAAGTGATGCTCCTGAACAACGAGGAGTATCACCTCTATATCTCTGGTCTGGTGCGTCCCAGCGACATCGGCCCCGACAACACCGTGGTCTCGGCGCGCATCGCCGATGCGCAGATCGAGTTCACCGGACGTGGCGATATCGCCGATCAGCAACGAAAAGGGTGGCTCTCACGCACTCTGGACGAGGTCATGCCTTTCTGAGGCCTCGAGACGACGAGCTGAACTGAAAAGAACGAGCCCGAAGATCCAAGGAAGCGAGCCCAATGACGATCCGCCCATTCGCAACCATCCCCCTGGCGCTCATGCTTCTGCTGTTGAGCTCCACTGCTGGCGCAGAGAAGCTGCGTGAGCTCGTCGAAGTAAGCGGCGCCCGGGACAACCAGTTGGTTGGCTACGGCGTGGTAACCGGCTTGGCTGGCAGCGGAGACGATGTTTCCGCTCCCCTAGCGGTTCAGTCGACACTGGCCATGTTGCGGCGTTTGGGGGTGCAGGTGGGCGACAAACAGCTTCGCTTGCGCAACATCGCTGCGGTGATCGTCACGGCCAACATCCCTGCTTTTGCCAAGACCGGTACGAAGCTCGATGTGACGGTAGCTTCGGTGGGCAACGCCCGCTCCCTCAAGGGCGGCGTGCTCATTCAGACTGTGCTCAAGGGTGCTGACCGCAAGAGCTACGCGGTTGCTCAAGGCAGTTTGGTGATTGGTGGTTTTGCGGTCAAAGGACAGAGCGGAAGCACGGTCAAGAGCGGCACGACGACGAGCGGCAGGATCCCCCAAGGCGCACTGGTCGAGCGCGAGATCCCCACAAAATTCGTCCACAACGGCAAGCTCAAGCTCTCTTTGCGCAAGCCCAGCTTCACGGTCGCCGCCCGGCTCGCCAAAGCCATCGATACCGATCTCGGCGCCGGCAGCGCAACGGCCAAGGACGGCGGTTCGGTCGAGGTGAAGATCCCCAAGAAGTTCGCTGGGAAGGCCGTCCAGCTCATCGCCAAGCTGCAGCAGCTCGAGGTCAAGCCCGAGCGCCGAGCGAGGGTGGTGATCAGTGAACGAACGCAGACCATCGTGGCAGGCGGAGATGTTCGCCTCTCGCCGGTGGCAGTCGTGCACGGCAACTTGACCATCGTCATCAAGGAGCAACCCGTCGTCTCTCAGCCGACTGCGGTGCTCGGCAAAGGACAAACGGTGGTGGTTCCCGAGACCCAAGTCGACGTCAAAGAGGCGACCAGCGCCATGCAGTACCTCGATGGGGCCGCGACGCTATCAGATCTGGCGAGCGCTCTGGGTACGCTGGGGCTGACCGCCCGCGAGCTCATCAGCGTATTGCAGGCGCTCAAGACGGCTGGCGCCCTCGAGGCCGAGCTGGTGGTCCAGTGAGCGAGGTCAGCCGATGAGTGTCAACCCGATGGCGTCAACGGCGGCCGGGGGCGTCAACGCGTCGTCGCTCATGCGTAGCGCCCGGCGGCTTGCCGAAAACGCAAAGCCAACCGAAAAAATCGAGCAGCTCGACGAGAGCGAGCTCGACGAGACCAAGCGCGAGAAGCTTCGCGAGGTGCAGCGGGTTGGCGAAGCCGCGCAGCAGTTCGAAGCGATTTTTGTCCGCCAACTGTTGAAATCCGCGCACTTCGGCGAGCAGGGCGGAGCATCTGGCTATGGCACCATGGTGGTTGACGCCCTCGCGACTGGCGTCACCAATCAAGGTGGTTTGGGTTTGGCTAGGGCGATCCAAGCGTCATTGATGAACGCTGAGATGGCCAAGCTGGTCGAGGACGCCTGAGCGCCAACGCTGGCACTGCAATTGCAAAGAATACTTTCTGGAGGCCTTTTCTAAAGGTTCTCGCAGTATGTCCGTTATCGTATCTGGGTGGACTCCAGCTCGAGAAACAGTTGCCACACTGACTTGGGCACGGCGGTGAGTCGACCCGGAGGAATCCATGCGTATCCCAAGCCGCGTCTACAACAATCCCGACATCGCCACGCGTAACGAGAAAGTTACGAAAGGCGAAACAAAGAAAAGCAGCAGCACCGGCTCAGGTGCAAAAGCTGCTGCCTCGACCGACGTCCGCGTCTCGGTCTCGTCGAAGGCTCGTGCAATTGCTGCAGACAGTGCGATGGATGTCGCGAAGGTAGAGCGCCTTCAAGCGGCCATCGCCAGTGGTGAGTTCGAGATGAACTTCGAGCTCGTCGCTGACAGGATCGTGGAATCTGGAGGCTGAAGTGAAGTTCGCTGAGGCGTTGACACGAATGGAGGCCCTGCTTGCTGAAGAGCGAGAGGCCATCCGACAAATCGACGCCGATCGAATCGTTGACTTAGCCGATGAGAAAGAGAGCTTGATGCAAGCCATGCAACGTGGCGGTCTCGAGAAGGGGTCGGAAATGGTTCCGCGCTTCAACGAGGTCGTGCTCGGCTTGCGCGACAACGGTGTACTGCTCGCTCACGCACGCAACTGCGTACGTGATGCCATCCAGTTGGTAGCCGCCCCCTCGGGGACCTACGGCGCCGGCCAGGTGGCAAGCCAGGCGAACCGGCTGAGCCGGTCGCTCGGCACCGTGTAGGGGCGGGAGCATCTCCCGTCCCCACCAAGGGCGGGCCCCATGTCATCGCTGTTGTCAGTTCTCAATATCGCGCGTAGCGGTCTCACTTCGAGCTCAGCGGGGCTGGGCGTCACAGGTGAGAACATCACCGGTGCGAACACAGCCGGATTCGTGCGGCGCAGCGCTCGGCTCGAAGCGCGTCCGCTGCGACAGAGTGTGGCAGCAGGCGTGAACTTCACCGGAGTGGACCGGGCCTTCGACCGCTTCAGCTACCGCAACATCTTGCGTGAGGCAGCGAACTTCGGCTCGGCTGATGCGCGCAGCGAGTCGCTCACCTACGTCGAAGGTGTCATCGCTCCTGGCGATGAGTATGGGCTCGACAACAGCATCGCCGAGTTCTTTGCGGCCTTTGATGATTTGGCGGCCAACGCTGCGGACCCGACGGCGCGCGCAGCTGTCATCGCGGCCTCGCGCGAGGTTGCAGATGGATTCAACGCGGCATCTGCGGGCTTGTTCGATTCCCGCAACGAGCTTCTTGCTCAAGCTCAGTCGGTGGCCGGTGAGATCAACGTTCGGCTTGGCAAAATCGGAGAGCTCAATACTCAGATCAAGGCGAGCGCATCGCAGGATACGAGTGGCAAGGCCGAGCTGATTGATCAGCGTGACCAACTCGTTCGAGAGGTGGCTCAACGCATCGGCGCTACCGCCATACCCGACGACGACGATGGCGTGACACTGCTTTCGAGTGGCTCGACCTTGTTCGATGGTGAGGTCACCACCGATGTGCAGGTGAGCGTCGACGCCAACGGCGACCTGCAAATCGACTTCGCCAGGAACGGAAATGTGCTCAACGTCACCAACAAGGTGACCAGTGGAGAGCTCGGCGGTCTGCGTGAAGCGCGCGACACTGACATCCCCGAGCTTCTCACCGATCTCGACCAGATGGCCTTCGACTTTGCCACGGCGGTCAACACCCTGCATGCGGCAGGCGCGGATAACAACGTGCCTCCCGGGAGTGGTTTGAATCTGTTTGCTGACGCCCTCAACGTGCCGCCCCCACTCGCTGGAGCAGCCGCCGCCATGCAGATCAACCCCGTCATTGCGGCCGACTCCAACTTGATCGCGGCGGCCCTGAATCCGAATTCTCCGCCGCCTGGCGGCAACGCGACTGCCATTCTCATCTCACAGCTGCAGAACCAGAGCATCGGCTCGAACGGGACCCCGGCGGAAACGTTCGGTGCCCTGTCCGGCAAGATCGGCAACAAGCTCCACAGCGCCGAAGGTGAGCTGCGCATGCGCGAATCGACGGTCGCGCACGCAGACAACTTGCGCGACAGCATAAGCGGCGTGTCGCTCGACGAAGAGATGATCAACTTGACCAAGTTCCAGCGCGCCTTCGAAGCCTCGATGCGGGTGCTGCAAACCGCCGACGAGCTGATCACCCACTTGGTGCGGAGTCTGTAGCAAGCCATGCGTATCACTGAGAACATGCGCCTCGCGCAGAATCGCCTAGCCCTAGCGCGCAACAGCGAGCGGACCTACGAGCTGAGCGATATCGCCTCCTCTGGCCGCAAGGTTCAAGCACCATCAGACGATCCTGGGGCCTACTCGAGCATCGTGCGGCGCGGCGACAAGATCGCTCGCATGCAGTCGCGGCGAGACAACGTCGATCGAGCCCACGACGACCTGCAGTTGGCCGAAGCCGCGCTGGCCTCAGCCAGCGATCTGATGGTGCGCGTTCGTGGGATTTCGGTGCAGATGGCCGATGGGGCGCTGCGCGCTTGGGCGCGCGCCGTCGCCGCCAAGGAAGTGGCGCAATTGCGCCAACAACTTGTCGCGATCGCCAACACAAAGGGCGGAAAGGGCTATCTGTTCCACGGTACCGACACGGCCACGGAGCCCTATGATCAAGCTGGAAACTATCAAGGCGCGAACGATGGCGAGGTTCAAGTCGAGTACGCCGACAACAAGACCATGGTTGCCAACATCAGCGGGCGGGTCACCTTCACGGCGGCGGGCGGCGGAACCAACATTTTTTCCGATCTGTTGCAGCTCGAGGCCGATCTGGCGGCCGACAACCAGGCCGGCGCGTTTCAAGCCATTTCCCAAATGGACCAAGGACATCAGCAACTTACGGAAGCGCGCGCCGAGGCAGGCACGCGCATGCGACGGCTGAGCTCGGCCAGCGACATCAACGCCAACCTGCTCGCTTTGTCGACGGAGCAGCAAGCCAAGGAGCAAGAAGGCGATCTGACTGAGACCTTCTCTCAGCTTGCCAATGCCCAAAATGCGTATCAACGGAGTCTTGCGGTCACTCGCCAAGTATTGGCGATGGCCTCAGCGCTCGAGCGGTTCTAAGATATGGCGCGTAATGTGCATCCTATTCCTGCTCGACGAAGAAAGTATCGACGATGCTCATCATTCGTAGACGAGTCGGTGAGCGAATCGTCATCGGTTCCAACATCGAGGTCACTGTGGCCTCGGCAACCAGGCGGGTCGTCCGTCTGGCGATTTCAGCGCCAAAGGGGATCCCGGTCCTCCGAGGCGAGGTCCACGATGCTGTGGTCGCTGCCAACGTGGCGGCGGCCGAAGGGATTGTGGAGCTAGAGATCCCCGTGATGGACGATAGGGACAGCTCGAGCGAGGAAATTGGCGATGATTCGGATTGAAGGAACGAGGTTTGGAACGATTGAAGTTCCTGACGACACATTGATCGAGTTCCCGAACGGACTGGTGGGTTTTCCCGATGAGACCGCCTTCGTTCTGTTGGAGCGCGGTCAAGGGCGCCAGGTTGGCTACCTGCAATCGGTCAACACGCCCAAGGTCGCTTTTCCTGTCACGGACGGCTCGGTGTTCCCCGGCTATCCGATTCCGGATTCGCGTGTGCTCGCCCGCAGCAGCGGACTCGCTGATCAAGACGTGGTCGTGTTGGTCATTGTCGCAGCCAACGTCAAAACCAAGGCCTTGGAGGCCAATCAGCTGGCTCCGCTGATCATCGATGCAACGACGCGGCAGGGCGCGCAGTGCGTGCTAGACGCGCGGAAGTTCTCTGCCAACGCCTCGCTCGCCGATCCAGTAGCGGTCGCCAAGGCGCGCATCGACGCGATTCGACGCGCCCAACCAGCCAAGGCGGCGCCCGAGGACGAGACCGACAAGCCAGAGCGGCCCAGGTCGGACGAGGAACTGCCCCTCGCGGCCAACCTCTAAGGAGTCTGGTGCTTTTCTCCCGTCGCCGGGCAGCCACCAATCATCCACGTGGTTGTCGCTATCCGTCAGAATTGCAACGCGGGCGGGTGTTATCGGGGTAACGCAGCGACGGGCCAGTTGACGCAACAGCGCGTTTTCGTTCGCCTTGTCTGCCGGCACTATTTTTGCGTGTCGGGGGCATTGTCCCACTCTGTGGTTGTTGACGAGGCTTGATGGGTGTACAGCCGTCGAGCTTCGGACCACACCCGCGCGTGCGGGTTGGGCGAATCGAAAGGTAGAGCGCGTGATGACTTGTCGGACTGGCCTAGCGTTGTTGGTGCTGGCTTTCTCAATTGGCGCCGGGGGCGTGGCGGCAGCCCAAGGTGCTGCGATTCCACCACCCGCCAAGCATGGACCACCGGCAAGCGGACCGGCGGCTGGCCCCCCTGCTGCTGGCGCGCCGGCAACCGTCTCGGCTGCGTCGCCGACCACCGTGGCCCCGGCTGCCGACAAGCCGGAGCCCAGCGCCGGCCTTCCGCCGCGCGTGCCCTGGCGTGGGACCTCGGTGTCGTGGACCAACGCGGCCACCACCACACTCATCGGAGTGGGCCGCGACAACATCAGCTCCAGCGGCGAAACCTACACGATGGATTGGTCGCTGACGCTCAACTACTACGTGGTCGACCAGGATAAGTGGAAGATCTCGCTCATGCTGGTGCCGTCGGTCAACGTCGAGCTGACCAACAGCAACATCACCACGACCAAGTACGAGCCTCACTTCGGCGACTTGCCCTTTCTCGCGACCTACAGCCGTACACTCTTTGCGAAGGGCCTATGGAGTACTGGCCTGGGTCTGACGAGTGGGTTGGTCTTCCCGACTTCGCCGACCAGCTCGGCGATTGGCAACTATCTGAAGACGACTGAGCGCTTGTCGTTGAGCCAATCCATTCCGCTGCTGGGCAAGGATGCCCCAGTGCTCAAGTCGTTCGCGCTTGGCTTGGGTGCCCGCTGGGACCACCGTTTCGGCAAGGCTACCACCGCGGTCAGCGATGAGACGATTCGAGTCCGGCAAGATCACACGGGCAGCTCGATCGATTCAGACGGGATTGGTTTCAGCCCGTTGGCCACCAACACGTTGCGCGAGAGCATCAGTCTCACTTTCAGCGAGGCACCGGGCGGCATGCCGCTCAGCGTCGGCGGGAGCTTCAGCTTCATTCAGTCGTACTTGCCCGAATTCGAGGGCAACGACTGCGAGGTCGAGCTGCCCACTGGGTGCGTGAAAGCAGGCAGTCAGGTCGACGTGCGCACCACGCGCTACAACTTTGGTTTCAGCGTCAGCGCATCGTTCCAGCCCGCGCCGGAGCTGGGCTTGTCGCTGGCCTATGCGAACGCGTCGAACACGCTCGGCACCGATGGCCAGACGCGGAGCATTTTCTACAGCCCCGGAGCTCAGTTCAGCGGCACGCTGACCTTCTATCCGGATGCGCTCTACGAGCGGCTCACGGGCCCGCCGCGCAAGATGGCCAAGAAGCGTGACCGCAAACGACGAAGCTTTTAGGACGGACGTAGGGGCGGGTTTATCCCCGCCCACATCTGCGCAATCATGCAGGCCGGGCGGGGCCAGAGACCACTGACGACGACAGGAGGATGACGATGAGGCTCACGCTAGTGGGTGCGCTAATGGTCGGGTTGCTCGCAACGGGCTGCGTTTCGGGCAAGAAGGCTTTCTCGGCAGCTTCGCTGCGCAGCGGTTGCAAGAGCAAGCAGATCGAGGTCATCAAGCAGGATGGTCACGACCTGGTGCTGAACGTCTGCGGTGTTTACGAGGACTGGAATTGGCACGCCTTCAACGGTTGGCAGTACGTCGGCCCCTCGGCGAATCAACCTGCGCCCCCCGATTCGGATGGCGACGGCGTCAACGATGATGTCGACGCTTGTCCGCAATTGGCCGGTCCCGCTGGCATGGACCTGCGAACCAACGGCTGCCCGCCCCCGCCTGATTCAGATGGCGACGGCATTGCGGACAACGCGGATGCTTGTGTAGGCATCGTGGGTGTTGCCAATGCCGATCCGAAGAAGAACGGCTGCCCGCCTGACGGCGACGACGACGGCGTTGTAGATGCCCAAGACGCTTGCGTCGACAGAGCTGGCGTTGCCAACGCTGATCCGAAGAAGAACGGCTGCCCGCCTGACGGTGATGATGACGGTATTGCGGACGCCGACGACGCCTGTGCTGACAAAGCGGGCGTTGCCAGCACCGATCCGAAGAAGAACGGCTGTCCGGCTGACACCGACGACGACGGTATCATCGACGAAAAGGACGCCTGTCCTGAGGCCGCTGGAATCCTCACCGAAGATGAAGCCACCAGTGGTTGTCCCGACGGCAAAGCCCCCGAGCCGAAGCCAGCTGACGAAGCTCCGGACACGCCTGAGGAGCCAGAAGGCTGACGCTGGACCGTCAACAAGCCTGGGAGCTGCTCTGCAGCTGGACAAAGACCGAGGGCCTGCGCAAGCACGCGCGGGCCGTCGAGATCGTGATGCGTGAGGCTGCCCGTCACTATGGTGGGCCTGAGGCTGACGCTGAGCAATGGGCCATCGCCGGCATGCTTCATGACGCCGACTACGAGCAGTGGCCCGAGGAGCACCCCAATCGAATCGTGGCCTGGCTGCGCGAGCACGACCAAGAAGCGATCGCCCACGCCGTCTCGGCGCACCACACCGGTTGGGGCGTCAGCTATGACAGCTTGCTCGACAAGGCCATGGTCGCTTGTGACGAGCTGAGCGGTTTCATCATCGCGTGCTGCTTGGTCCGCCCTGAAGGGGTTCGCACGCTCACGCCCAAGAGCGTCAAAAAGAAGCTCAAGGACAAGCACTTCGCAGCCAAGGTCGATCGGGGCGAGGTCCACGCGGGCGTCGAGCTGCTGGCTGCCGATCTGACCGAGCACATCCAGTTCGTCATCGACGCGCTCCAGCCACACGCCGACGAGCTCGGTATCGCCGGTCGCTAGCTGCGGCAACAGGGCCGGATTGGCGAGCGGGAAGCTTCGTCCGTGGTGAAAAAAATGCGGCGCGGGCCGCCCAAAACGGTAAGGAATCGGTCAAGCGGCGGAGGCGTTGTCCCTACAATGATCGAGATGAGGTGGTGCGCTGCCAAACTGAGCTTGGTGATCGCCGCGAGTGTGCTGTCGGCCTCCTGCGCTGTGGCGCCACAATCCGTCGCGCCCAAGACGGGAGGAAACGACCCGAGCGTTGCCCCCGAGGTGCGATCGCCGGTCGCTAGGGCTGCCAAGCCTCTCGCCCAAGCTGAACCGAACGCCGAAGACGGGCCCGTCGCCACCAAGAAACAGCTGTCCCGGGCCGAGGTTGTCGCGCTCGTGCGCAAGCTGCCGGAAGTCGTGCGAATGGGCGACCCCCAGACGACGATTCTCGAGTCCTGTGATGGGCAAGCGGATGATTGTCGATGGACCGTTCGTGTCGATGCGAGCCCCGATGGTGGATTGCGGATGGTGTTTCGCGTCGCCGCGGACGACGGAACGGTCTGGGTCGTCAAGCCCGCCGACTTCGATGAGGAGGGGCGTCCGCGTTCTGGCGCACAACAGGTGCCCTACGCGAAATGGAGCCTGTGGATTGCCGCTGAGCTTGCGGCGGTCAAACGGGTCAGAGAGCTGCCCGAGGTGCAGGCGTTCGCACGGCTCATCCTGCGCAAGTTCAAGGGGAAGATTCGACGTGACATGAAGACCGCCAAGCTGCCGCCCGCCTCCTGTGTCGAGGCGGCCGATGCGCCTCCCTCGCCCGAGCTCGATTGCGACTGGCGCATCTACGTGGGGCGCTCGCGCGGAACGGATTCTGTCCTCTGGTACGCCTTCGATGTCGATACCCGCGACCTTCGCGTCATGGTTCGCGACCTGCCGCGCGGTCTGCAGTTCGACTACCCGAAGTGGCAGCGCCATGTGCGTCGGCGCTACGCCGGTACACCGGAGTTCGACTCTTTGTCGCCGCACTGACTCGATCGGGAGGGTTCGCTGGCGCATCTGTCGCCTATTCCGCTAGCGGCGGTGCTACCTTTGCAGCACGAGCAGTGGGACGTTCGAGCCACAAGCCGCGCGATCCGATGCGCACTCATTTGCACGAGACGGTGCAGAGTGCGCGGGGGGGCGTTTCATCAGCACCACCGGCTGCTCCGCTGCTGTCGCCTGGCACGCTGGTAGAGCATTTTCGCATCATGCGGCTGCTGGGACGTGGCGGCATGGGCGAGACCTATCTCGCTCGTGATTCGAAGCTGGGCCGGCGCACTGCCATCAAGATGATCCGCAATGAGCTCCTCGGCTCGAGAGAGGCCGTCGCGGGGTTTGTTCGTGAAGCGCGGACCACCGCGCGCTTCAACCATCCTCACATCGTCACGGTCTACGCGGTTGGCGACTACGACGGTTTCCCATACTTGGCGCTCGAATACCTCGAAGGGCAGACCTTGCGTCAACGTATCGAGGAACGCTTCCCCAGCCTGCAAGAGTCGCTACGCATTGCCCATGCTGTTGCCCAGGCGCTGGTCGAAGCACACGCCCACGGCGTGCTACATCGCGATCTCAAGCCTGAGAACGTCATCATTCCCGCAGATGGTCGCTTGCGGGTGTTGGACTTTGGGTTGGCTCAGAAGCTCGAAGGATCCGAGGCGGAGCCAGGTCGTGACGGGTTGAGCAGTACGCTGCCGCCCCCTTCCGAGCGACCGGGGACCTTGGGGTTCGGAACTCCAGCCTACATGGCTCCCGAGCAATGGCATCGCGTGGAGTGCACGGACAAGACGGACATCTGGGCCCTCGGCGTCATTCTCTACGAGTTGTGTGCAGGGCGTTTGCCGTACGAAGTGTATGACCCGCTCGAGATGGGGATAGCGGTTTGCTCCGAAAGTCCGGTGCCGCCAGTGGACGAGCACTGCGAGCTGCCCGCTGAGGTATCCGAGCTCATCTCCAAGTGCTTGAGCAAAGCCCCCGACCAGCGTCCAAAAGCCGACCAGCTCGCGCGGGCGCTCGCTGAAATGCTGCCGGCGGCCCGCTCGACCTTGTCGGCAGAGCAGAGCCCCTATCCTGGTCTTCTACCCTTTACGGAGCGTTATGCGAGCCTGTTGTTCGGACGCGACGAGGAGATCAGTGCGTTTGTCGAGTTGGCCCGTACCCAACCCGTTCTCCCAGTGGTCGGACCCTCGGGCGCTGGCAAGACATCATTCATGCAAGCTGGCGTGATCCCCAGGATGCGTGAGCAGAATTCCTGGGTCGTGCTCCGTATGCGGCCGGGCGCGCGCCCCTTTTTCGCGTTGGCGGCTTGCATGGTCGAGCGCGAGACGCAGGGCAGCTTCGGGGTTGGTCGGCACGTTTTGGATGTCGACGGACCGGTGAGTGAAGAGCGCGAGTCAGTTGATGTTCAGGTTGACGGTGTGCACGACCAACGGTCGCTGGCCGCGCAGCTCGCGGCCTCGGTTGGCCAGCTCGCTCTCGAGTTGCGGGCGATGGCTGAGGCACGTCAAAGCCGAGTGCTTCTGGTGGTGGAGCAGCTCGAGGAGCTCTTCACATTGGTCGACGACGAGCGCACGCAGCGGGCGTTCATGGAGTCCATCTGCCGCGCCGCCGACGATGCGTTTGACCCCGTCAGGGTGGTGTTCACCGTTCGCGACGACTTCTTGGGACGTCTTGCGACGAGCCAACTGACCCGTTCGGCTCTGCGTCAGCTAACCGTGATTCGTCGCCCGGACGCGGAGCGGCTCGAGGAAATTGTCCGCAAACAAGTGGCGGCCGTCGGATACCAATATGAGGACACGGAGCTGGTCCGACAAATCGTCAGCGAAGTGAGCGGTGAGCCCGCGTGCTTGCCGCTGCTGCAGTTTGCCTCCCAGCTGATGTGGGAGCAGCGCGACAAGCTGCATTGTTTGCTCACCCGCGCTGCCTATGAACGGATGGGTGGCGTGGCAGGGGCGCTACGCTGACGGTGTGCTCGACCGCTTCTCGCCGAGCGAGCTCCGTATCGCGCGCAATCTGCTACTGAGGTTGGTTACAGCTGACCGAACCCGCAAAGTCATCTCCAAGAAGCTGGCGCTCGAGCGACTCGGCGATGCGGCTCAAGCCGTGCTGAGGCGTTTGACGGCGGCCCGGCTCATCTCGGTGAGAAAGCCTCGTGATAGTCGAGTGGCCATGCTCGAGCTGGCGCACGAGTCGCTGATCCACAGCTGGGCAACGCTCGACCGTTGGATTGACAACAGCAAAGAGGAGATCGCTTTCTTTTCGGAGCTGGCCCAAGTCGCCGCGCTCTGGGAAAAGCGAGGCAAGCGAGACCAGGAGTTGTGGCGCGCTGGAGCCCTGCTGGAGGCCGAGCACATGCTCGAGCGGTCCACCACCGAGGTGCCGGAAGCTGTCGTGCAGTTCATCGACGCCAGCAAGCTGATGCAGGAGCACCGCTCTCGACGCCAACGCATTACCGTTGGAATCGCCATCGCGTTGTCGCTCTTGGCTGCGGTGAGCGCCATCGTGGTGGCGGTGTTCGTCAGCGGTAAGGAGCGCGACGCGCAAGCTCAACGACGCCGTGCCGAAGCGCAAAAACAACTGGCCCAGACCCAGCGCGCCGAAGCACTGCGCGAAAGTGCACGGGCAGCATGGGGCAATCGTCAACTGTTGGAAGCGCGCGCCAAACTGCGGGTCGCACTCGAGCTCCAGGACTCTCCGTCAGCACGTGCCTTGTGGTGGCAGCTACGTACCGATCCTCTGATCTGGCAGCGCCCTATTGGCTCGGCCGTCTACTCTGTGAGGTTCTCGCCGGACGGGCAGATGGTCGCTGCGGCCAGCCAAGATCATGCGATCTACTTGTCCAACGTCACGACCCGCGTGACCCGAATTCTGCGCGGCCACAGCGATCAGGTTTTTTCCGTGGCCATTTCCCCCGACGGTAAGACCTTGGCTTCGGGCTCATGGCGTGGCGAGATCATTCTTTGGGAGCTGTCCAGCGGCAAATGGCGAGCCAGGCTCGAAGCCGTTGGTAGCATTTGGGGGTTGGCCTTCAGTCCCAACGGCAAGCAGCTCGCCGCCGGCAATACGGACGGAACAGTAGGCCTCTACGATCCGCGATCAGGCAGGCGCGTCAGCCTCTTGAAGGGGCACGATGGTGTGGTCTACAGCGTGGCATTCAGCGCTGACGGCAAATGGTTGGCCTCGGGCGGGCGCGATGGGACGACGCGGCTTTGGGACGCCCGTAGCGGCACGGCCAAGGCCGTTCTGAAGACGGGGGTCGCGGTGCGGTCGGTGACCTTCAGCCCGGACAGCAAGCTGTTGGCGACCAGTTGCAGCCGCCGAGCTTGTTTGTGGAGCGTCCCGGGCGGAACCCTCGAGCGTGTGCTGCCACACGCGAGCGCTTTTCGGGACATCGTTTTCAGTCCTGATGGGCGATGGCTCGGTAGCGCAGGAATCGACGGCTTGCTCCGGCTTTGGGATCCGCAAACAGGCCGATTGGTGCGCACGCTCTCCGGTCACCAAGGCTCAGTGTATAGCCTCGCCTTCAGTCCCGATGGCCAACGCATTGCCTCTGCCGGAAATGGTCGCAGCCTCCGGCTACACGACGCCCGCATCCACAGGTTGCCGCCGCCGCCTTCAGGCCACCTTCATGCGGTTTATTCAGTGGGCTTCAGCCCTGACGGGAAACGCCTCGCTTCGGCAAGCCGCGACGGCACCATTCGTATGTGGGATTTGGCGTCAGGTGAACAGCGCGACGTGCTGCAAGCCCAGGAGGGCGGAGTCTACAGTTTGAGCTTTGGCCCCAGCGGACGGCAGCTCGTCTCCGTTGGTCGCACCGACAAAGTGTGGTTGTGGGATTTGACGCGAGGGAGCAATCGGCGACTGAGCGGGCATCGCACGACAGTGCGCACGGCGTCCTTCACAGCGTCCGGGCAGCGTATCGTCAGCGGCGGTTTCGACAGGACCGTTCGCGTCTGGGACGCGACAAACGGGCAGCTGCTCCGCACCCTCGAAGGGCACGCCGGAACCGTCCAGTCGGTGAGCGTGAGTCCCGATGGTGCGATG
>CAZRGL010000217.1:0-15972 GCA_964599485.1 uncultured Polyangiaceae bacterium | reverse complement strand
GGTGCGGGTCGGCGTCGGGGGCCGGGTCTGCGTGCGGGGCCGCGTCGGAGTCGGGGTCGGAGTGCGCGTCCGGGTCCGCGTCCGTGTCCGCGTCGGAGTCCGCGTCCGGGTCCAGGGCCGCGTTCGCGTGGGTGCTATTGCATGCGTCGCCGTTCCTTTGGTCCGACGAGGTAGGGGAGGGCGCGCTGGCCGAGTTGTTGCGCCTTGTTGTTGCGAAAGCGCAGGTGCAGGTGGTTGCGGTGTTCTGGCTCGTGCAGGATGATTGGCTGTCCGCCGCGTGAGCCAATCTCGAAGACGGAGCGAAGCCAATTTGGGTCTTCGCCGCTGGCCCGTGCGTGAGCCATCAACATGACTTGCAATGAGCGGTCGACGAAGATGAGCTCGATGTTGGTCTTCTCGAGGAGGCAGCGTAGCAATGCCCAGGTTCGGCGTCGGTCGAGACTGTCCGCGGTTGCTGGCGCATACCAACGATTGGCGGGATCGATGCGGTAATAACTCAGATCTACATCGCGACCAGACTGGTGACTCTTGTGCGGATGGAGCAGTCCTCCGTGCTCGGCGCTGAGATCCCCGATTCGAGCCTTCTGGGTATGGCCATCGAATCGCGCGTTCACGCAGCGCAAGGCGTGCTTCAGCTGTGCGAGCGTCTCGGCGGTTGCCCAGGCGCGGTCGGGGTAGAGCACGTGCCAAAACGGTCCGTCTTGCAGCCGCACGCCATTGAGCAGCGCCCCGTTGTTTGGTCTGCCCAGCGACAAGGAGCCGAGCGAAGCGAAGTCCCCGCCAATCCGTGCCCGTAGCTCAGCGTCGCTGATGTTTGCTGAAACACCGGCGGCTCCCGGCCTGGCGGGTCCCGGCCTCGCGCCTTCGGGCTTCGTCATTCTGGGCGCTTGTCGGCGTGCAGTCAGTGAATTGCGCTCAGCCCGTGTGCTGTGCCGCTCGACTGGCGCCGGGTGGCAGGCAAAGGCGAGCAGCGCCATTGCGACGCCCACCCTCTCACCCGTACGGCCGCCGATTCGCATGGCTGTTGGACACCCGAAAGGCCCCCGAGTTCCTGTTTCGGAGCTGGTTGTCGGAGGGGAATCGGGGCTACGCTCCCGCAAAACATCGCTGGCCCACCAGTTTTAAGGCCTGCAACGACTGCTCGTTCCGTATCTCGATGAACGTCAAGAAGAAAGGCCCCAAGAAGGTGACCGATCTGGAAGATGAGAACCTGGTCGAGCACATCCAATTTCCAGCTGTGATCGGCGGCATCAACGATATGGTCCAGAATCTCAAACACGACATGAAAGACAAGCGGCCCAATGCCAAGGCCCTCAAGACCTTCAAGATCACGAAGATCGACGAGGCCGCCGGCGAGGTCGAAGGCGAGGTCGAGTTCATCAACGATTGGTATGGCACCATCCTGAAGGGTGGCGGCAAGTTCAAGGGCAAGCTCTGCAAATAACGAAGCGACGACGGATCATGGGCAAGTGCGCCCCTCGAACGCGACCGCAGTGGCTGAAACAATCTCCACGCCTCGCCTCATGGGTTTGCTAACTTGCGGTTGTGGCTGACGAATCCACGACAGAGTTACACGGCCTTCGTCGTGAGGTCGCTGCGCTCGAAGCCCGGCGCGATGAGCTGGCCGCTCGCCTCGCCGTTCTGCGTGAGGATGATGAAGCGTCGGAGCCCGCCGACAAGAAGGGTGACGCGTCGAAGCCCGCCAAGAAGAAGCGGGTGAAGGCAAAGGCGCAGGCCCCACCAGAGCCGATGGAGTGGCGACCGCGCAACTGGAAAGGTGCGTTCATCCTCTTGTCGGTATTCGGCGTGTTCCTGTTCGTGTTCAATGACAAGATCGCGATGTGGCTCGTGGCCGGGGGGGTCTCTACCTTCGTGGTCTGTATGATGATTTGGCCGCCGAGGCTGTCTATGCACGAGCGCGGCATGAGCGTTCGCAGCATCATCACCACCTATGAATACTCCTGGACGGAGCTGAGCGACTTCCGCGTGTCGACCGCGAGCCACCAAGTGGAAGTCAAAACCAAGCATGGCTGGCAGGCGCATGCTTACGCCGCGCCCAGTGAAGAGGAGCGTTTGGAGGCGGACGCCTGCGCCCGCGCCTGGATCCAGTTCACCCGTGCGGCTGCTGCTGACGAGGGCGATGGCAAACGTCGCAAGAAACGACGCAAGCGCAAGAAGCGACGCAGGAGGGCTGCCGATGGGCTACCGGGATGAGCGTCGCGCTCTGGAGGATCGCGCAACCGCTTTGCGGGAGGAAATCGACGAGCTGCTGACCGAGCTCGAGCATGAGGCGAATCTCGCCGATGGGCGCGAGCGGGAAGAATTCTGGGGACGCGCCGACGAGCTGCCCGACGAGGTGCAGCACCACCGAACATCGATGTCGGGCATGCGCCCCTTCATCTTGTTTGGCGTTGGCGCGTTGTCTCTGGTGGGAGCCATAGCCATCTTCGCCGAAAACCCGGTCGAGGAGCGTGTCGGTGGATTCGTAGCGATGGTCGTTTTCATGGCCATCTTCTTTGGCTTCGTCGCGCTCATTTTCGGGCTCAAGCGCGGTCGGTCGGTTGACTTGCTTCTCGATGGTGAGGGTTTGCGCACCGAGGGGAAAAAGGGCGTCGAGCAGTTGCCTTGGCACGATCTGGAGCGGCTGCGACTACGGGTAGACATCATGCGCGGCAAGAATGGCACCACCCGCACGGGCTATCTAGCGGTGCGCTGCGACGGGGTGTGGTCAGCCGAGCACATTCTCGAGGACATCTCACAGTCCACCGAAGCGGGGATCAACCGCTGGGTAGACTGGCTGCTCGGCGTCCAGATTGTCCAATCTGACCCAGACTGAACCAGGCGTGTGGCCGAATTACCACACCGCACACCGTGAGGCAGGCCAGTGAGGTAAATCCCGCACAGGTGCGGACGGTGTGAGTGCTGTTGCTACGTGCAAATGGGTTGGCACGCGAGCTGCTTGGGTCCTCGCCATGGATAACAACGAACCCAACCGTTTCGCCGGACAGAATCCACAGGCCGACTCGCGATGCAAGTGGCGCACTGCTCTGGGTGTCGGAATGCTCGGACTGCTCATGGCTGTAGCGGCATGCTCAGACGGCCGACTCGAGGGAGCGACGCCCGATGAGGCATTCGAGATCGTCCGCGACGTATTGTGTGAGGCAAACGTGCGCTGCGCCGAGACGCCGGACTACGACGAAGCCGCATGCAAGAAGTCGCTCGACGACAAGAAGTACTACCAGGACCCCATCAGCGACGAAGACCTGACGCAGCTCGATCTGTGCCTCGACGTCGTCGAAGAAGTCGACTGCGGCAAACTGTCAGTTGTCCAGAGTGAGCCAGAGTGCGCGAGCGTCAAGCAGTACCTCGATCTGAAGTAACAGGTGGGGAGGCCTCGCCCTAGCCATCTACCTTGCTAGTAGGACATGGTAGCTGGTCGCGCCATTTCTCCCGGCGCCGAGCCGCGGTACACTTCGGGTCACATGAGAGGCAACATGACGCGTGTGGCTCTGGCGGTGGCGCTGTGTTGTCTGGTGGCGTGCTCCGAGATCGGAGCGGGTCCCCAATCTTCGGGGGGAGGCGGTGACGCTGATGTCGGCGACTTTGTCGATATCGCCGATCCGGAGCCCGAGGGCGATCCCTGTCTCGAAGACGATATTTGTCCCGAAGGAAGTGGCGGCAGCGGCGGCAGCGGGGGAGCGGGCGGACAAGGCGGTGGCGGTAGTGCGCCCGGCCCGACCAACAAGTACGCGCCGGGCGCCCTGCTCTTGGTCCTCAAGTACGCTCCGAGGCGTAAGAAGCCCGATCAGAAAGCAAGCGGCTGGGGGGCCGTACACACCAATGGAGGGGTCCACGGTGGCCACCCCAAGGGTACTGTCCCGCCCGGCCAGCACGTGACGATGCTCGACGAGCCGCGCTCCAACGGCTTTTACAAAGTCCAATACGGTAGCAACGAGGGTTGGCTTCACGGAAACAAGCTCGCGGCCACCGATCCGACCATTCATCCGGCGAAATTCGCGAGGGCGTCAGCCGTGCGCAACGCCTTCTTCATGCACCAGATCAAGCGCGCAAGATGGAACAAGGACGGCCCCTACGGATCGGCGAATTGCGCGCCGACGAGCCTCGCCATGGCGGCCAAGATCTTCGGCTTCGACAAGCCCCGCCGCACCATAGAGCGGAGCATTCACGGTGCGCGCGACTCTTATGGTGCGCCGGCCGACGAGAGTGATGGCACAAGCCGCAAAGAGATCGTCGCCGGCGCCAAGAAACTCGGCTTCGACGTCAACGAGCTCGGCAGCAACTTGGCAACGAGCGATGCCGAGATGGATCGGCTCGACAAGCAGCTCGGTTGGAATCGCGTTGTCGTGCTCGAAGGCAAGCCTGGGAAGCAGTACCGCGACCGAATGACCCAGGCCTATACCGCCGCCGGCTTGAGTAGCAGTTACTACTACACCGGAACGCACTCGATCCTCGCTGTGGCCCTTCTCGATAGCGGCAAGTACCTAGTCGCCGATCCACTCTCGGAGGTAGGTATGGTGACCATGTCTCGCAAGCAGCTGAAGAGCTTCATCACGCAATGGGGCGGCACTGGCACAGCCGTCTACATAAAAAACTGGAAGCCCTAGCCATGCCGCCGCGATAGCGGCCCAGAAGACAATTCTCGTGACGTCTAGCGGCCTGTCGCGCTCCAAGATGACATCCTGGGTCCTGCGGGCGCCTGCTTCTTCTGCATGCGCTCCATGGTGGCGGCTACAATAGGACCGTGAACGCGTCGGACAACGTTGACGGAACAACTGGAAGATGGCTGCGCTGCGTTGCGCTGGTCGCGATTGGCGCTGTGGCCGCGGTGGGGGCTTGCAGTGAGGACGGGAGCCAGGGCGCGCCCACAAGCAGCAGTCAGACGACGACGGCCGGGGCAGGGGGAGAGACGACGAGCAGCGTGGGCGGCGGCTCGGTAGGAGGCGCCAGTATAGGAGGCGCCAGTGCAGGAGGCTCAGGCGGTCTGGGTCCCATAGCCTGCGAGCCGGCCCCGGCGGTCGAGCGCGTGGCCGCGTCGAGCAAGAAAGTCTGTCAGCTGACCGGTGACAAAGACCGCGAGCTGTCCAAGCCCACTGCCAACCTGACCTATACCAATGCCGGTCTTTGGGGAACGGACTTGGGGGCTTCGTTCGAGCACGACGGCAAGCTCTGGGTGCTGTTCGGCGACTCGATCCCGACGGGCCCCAACACACCGAACGCCGAGTGCGGTGATGCGATCGCCACCACCACCGACACCGTCGGCAGCGATTGCCTCGATCTGAAGCTGAAGACGGACGCGGGGGGCATCTTCCGTTCGCCCGTCGTGCCAGGTGTCGATCTGGGCTGCTACAACGTGCCGCTCGATGGCGTCAGCACGGGCAGCTCGATGTACGTCTGGTTCTCGACCGGCAAGATGACCGAGTCCGTTCTGACCCGATCGGACGACAACGCCAAGAGCTTCACCAAGGTGCGCGACTTCAGCAAGCAGCACTTCATCAACGTGCAAGCCGAGCTGCTCGACGAGCCGCTGGCGGGGTTGCCGAACAGCGCGCCGAAGCAGGTGTTGATGTTTGGCAGCGGTGAGTACCGCAAGAGCTCGGTCTACTTGGCCGCCAGCGCGCTGGGCGAGCTCGAAGATCCTGCTGGCACGCGTTTCTTTGCGGGCCTCGACGTCGATGGTTGCACGCCAACGTGGAGCAGCAAGGAGGCCGATGCGGCGGCGCTGTTCGAGCATGAGTGCGTAGGTGAGCTGTCCGTTCATTACGACCCGCATCTGCAGGCGTGGCTGACGCTCTACAATTGTCTCGAGCCGCGCGGCATATTGGCGCGCACGGCGGCCCAGCCGTGGGGACCATGGAGCGAGTCCTTCGTGGTGTTCCACCCTTGGGACGACGGCGGCTACTGCCACTTCATGCACACCAGCTACAGCTTTCAGAATTGCGACAAGGTGCACGATCCGGGCAACGAGCACATCTGGGGCGGCGAGTACGGTCCCTACGTGGTGCAGCGCCTCACCCAGGGCGAGCTAGGCAAGTCGCTGCTGTACTTCATCATGTCGACCTGGAACCCGTACAACACCGTGCTGATGCAAGTCGAGCTGAAGCGCACCGACATGCCTTGACCGAACCTGATCAACGTTGCGCGGCCTTCAAGCGTTCTCACAGGCTTGTATGAACGCGTCGAAGTACTCTCGATTGGCGCGGATCGTACGGGCTGCGCGCAGGCTTCGCGGGCTGATGTTGCCCAAGGGCGTCATGACCTGCCAATCGCTGATTCGCTCCGCCGAGTGCTCGCTTCGGTAGCCTTCCTTGAGCCTGGCAATATCGAAGGGCTGGTTCATGAGCACACCATCGAGGGTGTCTTCAGAAAGCGCCTCGACTTCGAACCAGAGATGCTCACACCCGCCTCCGCTGCCGCTGTCGGTCTCGTAGGCGAGCTTGACCAAAGTCGGCAGCTGCAATCCCTCGAGCTCTTCGAACAGCTCTCGCAAAACTGGATAGGTCTGCTTCGCGCGCAAGGCCATCAGTTTGGTAGCAGCGTCGGAGAAGCGCACGATGTACTGATCGGGCATTTCTCGTTGCATCCATCGTATGGGGACGACCCCGACTTGCTTCTGCCACGGCCAGCGCCTGCGCCGCGGGGGCTCGCAGATGACCCCTCGATCTTGAATGTGGTCCCCATCGAGATCGTAGCGCAACGAGGTGAACTGCTCGTCGGCTCGAGCCATGAAGGTCTTGGCATCCACCATGCTGATGGCCCCGTCTGGCTCCATGAGCGCGAGCCTCGCGCGATTGGCTTTCAGATCTCCTTCGATGATCGCGAATGCCAGCGCGCGCGTCGTGTCAGACATGCAGTCCATCAACGAAGCGTGCGGTAGCAAAATGTCGTAGTCGCAATAGCCCAGCTCGGCGAGCCCGTGGCTATGAAGCCAGGTCGTGGGCGGCGGTGGCTCTTCGTCGTCCTCGGCCGGGCTGCCATCTCCATCTTGCTCGTTGATCGCGTGCAGCACGAAGAGCGCCTCGACGTCGAGATCGGCGTCATGCGAGGCCTCCTCTTTCAGATCTTCGGCAGTCCAGGCACATTTGGAGATGACATCCAAGCCCGCGCAGCCGTCGTGCTGCAGAAAAGCATCGAGGAAATAGAAGAGGTTCTTGCGGTCCCGCAGCACATTCTTGGGCTTGCCGGCCATGTTGATGAACACGGCAGACTGACAGCGGCTGATTTGTTGAGCCTCCTCTTCGCTCAGTCGTGGATCCCAGCGGAGAACCTCAAGTGGCATGGCGCTGAACTGTCGCGGACTAGCCACCTCCGCCGTGCCCCATTGATCGTGACGTAGCGTAGCGCGCCAGAGCAGCTCGTCGTCACCAGAAGCCGGCTGGACTTCGATGCCGAGCTCGCCCAGCGAATCGAAGCTCTCCAGCGGAGCAGGAATCGTCCCAGGAAAGAGCGCTGCGCCAGCGGACGGAGTACGCGATTTCAGAAAATCGAACATGACCAAAGCCCATTGCTTCGTGCATCGACTCGTCGCCCAAGTCAATCGACCACCTCACTTTCAGGGCAGCCGGGGCTATTTGACGCAGCGGCGGTTGTGCAGTCGGCATTTGCCTTCGCGTTTGCAGCCGGTGGTGTGCTTGCAGTCGGCGGCGGAGCGGAGCGGCGACCCCGCGCCCATGTGGGGATTGCTGACCTTGGTGCCATAGCCCCAAAGCGTGCAGGCAGTGGAGCCGCGGCACACGGCGTCCGGGTTGAGCCGGCAGTCGCCCACGCCGATCTCATTGCGTCCAAAGGTGCATGCGCCGCGCTCGAGACAATCCTTGGATCTGCGGCAGTCCGCTGTCGAGGCGGGTTGGCAACGAGCAGCGCCGTACAGCAGCTCGCGCCTCCCCGGTCCGCAGGAGCCATGATTGCGACAGCTGAGCGAAGCGCGACAGCGTGCTCGATCCAAACCCACACACTGCTCCATGTGCGCGTCGTACTCGCAAGCGCCAACGCCTTTGCATTCGGCCGCATTGCGGCAATGCTCGTTCGTGGTGGGCCGGCATTTGCCTTGGTCCCAGCCGCACTTGCCGTAGTCGCGGCAGGCTTGCGACTTTGCGCAATGAGCTGTTGAGGTAGGCGCGCAGCGCTGCCCGATTAGTCCGCAGTCGCCATCTTCCTTGCAGTTGCTCGAGCGCTCGCAATCGGCGGCGGAGGTTGCTTTGCACCCCTTTTCGACCTTGCCGCAAGCCCCTGAATACTCGCACCCGACCGTGAGGCGACAATCGTCATCGCTCGCAACAGCACATTGGCCGCCCACTGCAGTGCACGCTCCCTCGTTGCGACAGCGCGAGGTCTTGGCGCAATCAGCAGAGCGCGCAGCTTGGCAGTGACCGTCGACGTTCACGCAGCGCCCTTCGGTGGTGCACGCGGGCATGTCCGCACACGAGCCCCAATGGCCGTCGGTGCCGATTCGGGCGAGCCGCGAGCCGCTAGCGACGAGCAAGCCGCCAGATGGATCGAAGGCCAGCAAGGGCGCCTCGAGCTGCTGTTGCCAGAGCGTAGCGCCCGTGGGGCTGAGCGCTCGCAGAGAGGCAGGCACTTCGCCTCCGCTGCTGGCGACGAAGAGCGCCTTGTTGCTAGAAGCGAAGGCCCAGCGTTTGACGTAGCCAGCGCTAATCCGGAAGCGTTCTCCTTGGCCTGCCGCGAATCCGACGATGTTCAATTGGTAGCCGAGATTGCCTTCGAGCAGCGCCGCGATGACGCGTTGTTCGTTGTCGACCGAAACGAGCACGGCCTGCTCGCCGTTGCCCTCGATGCCCAAGCTGTCGCTCCACCGGGCTGAGCCCATCGCATCGAGCTCTGCCACGAAGGCGTTGCCGAGAAAGTCCTTGGAAGAAGCGACGAGGGGACCAGCGCCCAAGTCGAGCAAGCCGCGGTAGTTGCCACCGATGAGTATTCGGCCTTCGGCGCCGAGCGCTAAGGACAGCACCTTCGCAGAAGAGCCAACACGTTTTGCCCACAGGGTATTTCCGGCTGTGTCGAGCTTGGCAACGAAGCCCCGCTCCGACTCGCCGCCTTCGAGCAATATCGCCGCCCCATCAGCGCGAGGCAGCGACAGGCCTCGCTGGTAGCTGCCAGCGACGATGGTGTTGTTTTGCTCGTCACAGGCCAGCGCCGTGACCATTTGCTCGCCGCGGCCGCCATAGCTGCGACTGAAGATGTGGTCGCCTGCGCTGCTGAGCTTGGCCACGAACGCGCCCGGCTCGCTGATCCGCAAGCTGCCGCTGTCGAGCTCGCCGCCACCGAAATCGATTACGCCCTGAAAGCCTCCGCCGAACACGACGTTTCCTGCGCTGTCCACCGCAACAGCTGCCGGCAACTCCCGGGCTTTCTCGAGGGAAGCACCCGAGAAGCGCCGCGACCACAAAGTGGTGCCGCCCCGATCGAGCTTGGTGAGCAGTATCGCCCTCTTGGGCGACCAAACACGCATCTCCTCCGACTTCCAAGCGCGCTCTTCGGAGAAGCCGAGCTCGCGCGAGCCGAGGACGAAGATGTTGCCGCTTGCGTCCGCGGCCATCCCCAAGATGTCGAGCTTGCCGGCTGGCAAACCGAAATCGACAGTGCGCCCCCAAAGAGGCCCGCGGTCAATCGCGACCGTTGCTGAAGCCGTGCCCGTCCGAGTCGTGGCGGGCGGTACTGATGCGCTGGGGGCAGCCTGCGGCCGGACCGGCTGGGCAGGAGCTCGGCCGCAGCCACAAGCAAACATGAAGCAAAGCGCCGCAACAGCAACGCTACCGATCTGGGTCAACGAACACATTGGATGCGACCTCGATGTTGCTTCGGTTTGCAGAGCCCTTGGAATCGGCACACCTCCGAGGTGGCGCAGCTCTTCTCACAGCGATTGTTTCGTTCTTTGCATCTGCCCTCGGTTTTGCAGACCTTGGATTTGGCGCAGTGCTTGTCGCGGGTTGGCAGGCAATACCCGCCGCTGAGCGCGCAGCCACCTGCTTCGGCGCACACTCCAGAAGCGCTGCAGTCATCGTCGCTGCCCGGACCGCAGCGCCAGCCGAGTTGGAGCATGCCGAGCTCCTTCGGCGGCAGCGGCGTGCAGTATCCGTCCGAAGGACACCATGTCTGCATCACACAATCCATGCCCTGCGGAATGCAAGCGCCGTCCCTGGCGGTGCAGTGGGCTTGTTGTCGGCAATTCTCCGAGCGCTGGCAGTCAGCCGTGGACCGCACTCGGCAGGCGCCGCGCTCGAACACGCAGGCGCCCCGTTTGCTGCACCCCTCGCTCAGGGCGCAATCGGCGCTGCTGGTGCGGGCGCACTGGTTTGCTCGCACGCTGCAGTAGCCAAAGCGCTTGCAGATCGTCGAGTGGTCGCGACAGTCGACCTCACTGGCCGCCACGCAGCCGCCCTCGTGCGCGCTGCAATAGCCGGCCAGCTTGCAGTTGCTCGACTTGCGGCAATCCTCATCGGTGGCTGCGACGCAGCTATTTCCCCGAGCCGTGCACTTGCCGAGCTGACCGCAGAGGCGCCCATCATCACAGCTCGGCGCAGCGACCTTCGAGATGGTAGGCGCAGGCGGCGAAGAAGGCGCAACCTGTGCTGCTGACGAGACGACGGCCGCTGGAGCAGCAAGCGAGCCGCTGTCAGCACCGCCACAGCCAGCACAAAGCGCAACCAAGCCCAGCAATCTGGTCACGTTTCGACAGCGCCGCATCGATGCCAAATCGCACCGCGGCCTGGTCTCGTCAAACCCAGCGTCGTCGAGCTGCGACAGCACGCCTCGACAAGACAGTTCTCATGACATTTGGGGGGCCGCCTCACGAAGACACGAAAATTGTCATATCCAGCCCTGTTGCCGCCTATCTTCCGGTTCGGGTGCCATGTCCGCGACGGAGCCAAAGCAGGAAGAGCAGAAAGCGGTAGGGCGCAGCAGGTGGCGCGGGCTGTTGGTGCTGGTCGGCATCGGCCTGCTGCTGTGTGCGGTGCCTTTCGCCGGTGGGGTTGCCTGCATCGGGCTGGCCGTGTCGCTTCTCGGCGACGTCAAGCGGCGTCGACTCGAGGCAATTCGGCATGGCGAGCAGGACCCACCGACTCCACTTGCGCAGGCCGCGGCTGGACAAACGGTGCGCGTCACTGGAACCGTGCAGCCTGCAACCGTGCAGCCTACAACCGTGGAGCCTGGAGCCGTGGAGCCTGGAGCCGTACACCCAGCGGCGCCGGTAGTAGCGCCGCTCGGTGGTGATGAGGTCGCCTTCGCAGCCGTCGAGGTGCAACGAGAAACGAAAGGGCGACAACACAAGTCCTTCGTGCCGCTACTGACAGAGCGATGGGGCGAGCGCATCGAGTTGCGCGACAGCAGCGGGCTGGCGGTCGTGCTGGTCGGCGCCAGTGGTATTGCGCTGCTGACCAAGCACGAGGTCGAGGAAAAGCGCTATGGCGAGCCCTCGCCGGGACCACTGCGCGACGCCATTGCTGAGCATGCGCCCAAATTCGCCGGAGAGTCGTTGACCCTGAAGGTCACCGAGCGGGTCATTCGCTTTGGCGATGAGCTATCGGTTGTCGGCCGCGTGCAGCACGTGGAGCAGACCGCGGCGGACGAGCAGAAGGGCTACCGCAGCCCAGGCGCCGAAACCCGCATTACAATCGGCCCACGTGTTGATGGCAGCCTGCTCGTGTCGAACTACGAGCCCCAGGACACGGCCGCGTCGCTCGCGGGTGCGGCTGTGTTGCGCGTGGCAGCAGCATTGTTGCTGCTCATCGGCCCAGCGAGCTTGATCGCTTGGCTATGGTTCTTCTTGCGCAGCGCATAGCTCGCCGCGCGCGGCCGGTGGTCATCCTGTTGTGTGTATGAAAGCTGCTTCGCTCACAAGGAGACTCCCCATGGTGGTAGAACGCTAGGAGCAGGAGCGCTGCTAGTTTCAGCGTGTCCTGAGCAAGTTGGGAGCTTCAAATGAATCGCAACAGTCGGATGTGTGCCATGTTTGCTGGGGCGGCTATTTCTCTAACGGCGTTCGGAGTCAGCGCTGATGATTTCACGCCACTGCGACGAGGCGCCGAGCTGACCGCCAAGGAAAACAGCCCGCAAACTCGGAGCGAGAAGCTGCTTCACACCAGCGTCCGCATCGAGATCAATTGCGTCGAGGGGTTCCTCGGCACCATCCGGAGCGCGCTAAGGGCGAGCAACGTGCGCATGAGCGACAAGTCCAAGCGCGACTACGACGCCGCCAAGAAGCTCTACGGAGCGGCCAAGAAGCTGGACAAGAAGGGTGACCATCGCAAGGCCTACGGCACCATTCGCAAAGCCTACGGCGCTTTGCGACCGGCGGTGGACGAGGTGCTCAGGTTCAACCACGCGCCGCAGAAGGTGAAGCGTTCCGTCGGCAAGTCTGTGGATCTGACTGCGAAGCGTGTCGATGCGCTTGCCGAGATCCTAAAGGGTCGCACGACCGCCGATGCTCGCCGTCTCTACCAAGAAGCCAAAGCTCTTCACAAAGAGGGCAAAGCGCTCTGGCAAAGCGGCAAAAACCGAGATGCCATGATCAAGCTCGACACCGCATTGAGCACCCTCGACAAGGCAATCCAAGCCAACTGGCCCAACAAGACCGCCCGCTAAACTCAGCTTGGCGATCCACAGTAGTGGAGCGGTTACCCCCTCCCTCCGAAATCGAAGTAGGGGAGGGGCTTATCCGTGCGGTGTGATGTCGACGGGCTCGTGCCATGTGTACCCGAAGTTTGCCCGTGCGCTGGACGCTTGTGCCATGGGCAAACGAAGTTTGCCCGTGCGGTGGACGCTTGCCCGAAGTTTGCCCGCGCGCTGGATGCTTGTGCCATGGGCAAGCGGAGCTTGCCCGTGCGCTGTGATGTTGACGGGCTCGTGCATGGGCCACCGGAGTTTGCCCGTGCGAGGCCCCAAACGATTCAGTCTAGCAAAGCCAACACCGACTCGAGGCTCTCCACGCAGCCGCTTCGTTTGCCCCACTTGTCCCAAACCAGCAATTGGCCGTCCGCGTAAGCTACTTCGCTCAGTGACTCGTCAATCTTGGCGAGCCGCTTGAGCTTGCTGTTGACGAGCGCAATGACGTCGAGACCCTTGTAGTCTCGGCTTACGGCGACGGCATCGTGGCCCGGGATGTGGCAGAGGCGATGGCCGTTCGCCACGCCGATCTTGTGCACGATGGCGACCTCGCCCTCGCCCTCCGCGAGCAGATACAACTTCTTGTTGGTGAGCAGCAGCAGCTGCGTCCCAATGCAGAGGACCTGCTTACCCGTCTCCCCTTTCGGCATTGGAAAGAGCTCCGCCGCCTTCGAGCCGTCGCGTCGCGCTGCCAGCAGACTCTTGTGACTGACCATGTAGACGACGCTGCCGCTGCTATCGAAGCAGCCGAACCAGGGCTCGGCGACATCGAGAAACAGCTCCTTACCTGTGTCGTCGAGCCAGCGCAGCTTTTCGTAGCCTTTGGTCGATTTGTCGGCGTTGTCGAAGTACACCAAAGCGGCAGCTCGCTCACCTTCGACGCTACCAGTGACCATTCGGTCGGCTTCACCAAAACGTGCATCGCGAGCCGGCGGCGGAAAGCTCACCTGTCCCCAGGTGATTGCCAGCTGCGGCTTCGGCCCACGTTTCGCTGCCTTCTTTCGAGGCGGCTTCTTCCGGGCGGGCTTGCCGCTGAGCGCACGAAGGCGTGCAGCTTCGGCCTTCTTGCGTGCCGCTTCGGCCTTCATACGCAGCGGAGCGGCAAACGCCTCGTAGGTCTCGTCGACATTGGTCAAACGAAAGTGCTCGCTGCTCCAGAGATAGATCGCCCCGCTTCGCTCGGCGGCCCATAGTTTCATCTTGTAGCTAGCGAGCAGCTTGAGCTTGCCCTCGGCGAAGCCAAAGATGCGTGGCTTGGCGCCGAAGTCGCTTGCGAACAGCAGTGTCCCGTCGCGCAAAGACTCCAGCTTGGTTCCCTTGCAGCGAGCCCGCGCAACTTCACTCACCGTCGCAGTCTGCTCGCCATTTGCATCAGCCCCGCCCGCTCTTGGGTTCAGCACCAACACAGCCTTGTCGGTCTTGACGGCCCAGAGCTGCCCGCTGCTCGCGTAGGCAACGCCGTGGATCTTGCGGTCGTCCATGGGCGGCTGCCAGCGCTCCGTCGCCACCCCGGTGGCAAAGTCGACTTCGAGCAGAGCATGGTAGAGCGCGAAAATAGCGCGCGAGCCGTCGGGGTGAATTGCGATAGCGCCGACAAGCCCCGGCTCGGGTAGCTGCACCTCTTGCCGCTGCCCATCGTCATCCAAAAACGCAACCCCTCGGCTCTCTCCGCGAGCGTTCTGCATCAGCGCATAGGGCCTGGCCGCAACGGGCATGACGTAGTCACCCTCGCGGCTACCTTCCGCGGGGATCCGAAAGCGATTGCGGAGCTCATCCGGCCACTGCTCTGCCGCTGGTAGCTCGTCGACGGGCATGAGCCCAAAGCCGCCGTCCTTGCTCTCTGCGGCGGCCTTTTCCAAGACGATGTCCTTGCGCGCCTGGGCGCGAGCGGCTTCGAAGCCCTCGTCTTCGTCCGCCGCCGGCAAGCTCGAGTCGACAGCGCGGCGATGCTTGACCACCCGGGCGTCGAGCTCGAAGGCATAGCGAGGCCCTGCGTCGGGCTGTTGCTGCGTTTGCAGCGTCCAAGCGTCCCAGCGCGAGTCGCCCACCTCGGCGACGTTCAAAAAGACCACGTCACGCAGCGGGCAGATGCGTTTGGCTTGCATCAAGAAATCAGTGACCTTCGAAAAGACCATACGCCCCGCCGAGCTGAAGCGCTCCCCCACGAACAGCAGCGCAAAGCGGTCATCTGACCAGAGCCAAGGCTCGGGGCTCGGTTCAGCGGCGCCAGATTGCAGCATCCGCTCATAGCACTCGGCAACTCGTGCCTTGTCCGCCGCGCTCAGCTTGCGAGCAAACTGCAGCTCATAGCCGTACCCGAGCGCCGCACCTTCATGCCAATGGGCAGGTGCCCGACCATAAAACCGAAATGAATACCCCATGCCCCGTTCACTCCCTCCCGCCATCCACCACTCCGAAATCGCAGTAGGGGAGAGGTTTATCCCCTCCCGCCCCCCACATTCGGGGTTTACCCGGGTTTACCGGCTTACCCCCCGCCATCCACGCGCTCACGGGCGGGAACGGGAACGAAAACGACAATTGTCACCTCTTGGCGTCTGCGGGCTCGGGCGCCGGCGCGGGCTTCTGCATGCGCTTGATGTGCATGCGCATCTGCTTGCGCACTTTGTCGACGCCTTCGGCGCTGCCCGCGAGGATCTTCAACTGCACGCCGTCGGGCACATCGACGACCTGAGCGAAGACGACCGGCATCGGACCACGACGTTTGCCCGGTCGGCCCATGCCGCCATGACCTGGTCCGCCTTTGCCGCCATGTCCAGGACCGCCCGCTGCGCCCGGCCCGTGACCAGCCCCGTGACCCGGCCCGTGTTTGCCGTGATGACCGGGACCGCGTTTGCCGCCGAAACCAGGCCCGTGACCAGGACCGTGTCGCCTAGCGCGGTGGCCACGCATGCTGCCGCTGTTCATGCGGTGAGCCATGATGCGTACGCGTACGCGCAAGAACGGGACCTGCGTAGCGTCGGCCGTGAAAGTCGCGGCTGCTCCGCCATCGACATCGCTGACCGCAACCTTGACTCCCGGGATGGCCATCGGCCCCATGGCCTTCGGCATGCCGTGAGCGCCGCGGCGAGAGCGCATGCCTGGACCGCCTCGGCCCTGGTGCCGCCCGTGACCACCGCCATGGTGCGCGCCATGGCCGCCGCCGTGCTTACAGCCGTGCGTGCAACCATGCTCGCCGCCGTGGCCGCCGCCGTGCCTACAGCCGTGCTTGCAACCGTGCAAGCCGCCGTGGCCGCCGCCATGCGTACAACCGTGCTTGTAGCCGTGGCCGCCGGCGTGCTTGCAGCCGTGGCCGCCGCCGTGCATGCAGCC
>CAZRGL010000216.1:0-15974 GCA_964599485.1 uncultured Polyangiaceae bacterium | reverse complement strand
AAGGGCGCCCCGTAACACTTGGTGAGCTCCTGCTGGGGCTGAAGGACGCGAGCAGGCTTGCCGAGGAGCAGCGGATCGACCGGTGTTTGTTCGGTGAGTCCGCCACCCAATGTGGGATTTGACGGTCGCAGCAGCGGTGCAGGGTCAGAGCTCGGCTTGCTGCTTGGTGCAGCATCCGTTCTCAGCGTGGAGTCAGCATCGCCAATGCTAATCGGCGTACCCAAGTCCCCAAAAGACAGCGGATCGGACAGCGGCGCGAGCTGCTCCAGAGAGTCGGGGCCAGCAGACGCCGACGGGGTCGACGGTGCAGGGGTCATGGGGCCTGCTGAAGAAGGACCAGCAGAGGAGCCGGCGGCAGCAGCGAGGGAAGCAGCCGAAGAAACGGGCGCACCTGCCGAGGATGGCGGATGGTCTGCCGAGGATGGCGGATGGCCTGCCGAGGATGGCGGATGGGCAGCGCCCGGCCAAGAGGCTACTGGGACCGGGGTCGCGGTGGCGGCTTGTGATGGTCTCGAGCGGGGTGGCGGCGCTGGAGGTGGCAAGCTGCCCGGCACAGACGGGCGCGTTGCGCGCTCCGAGCGGCGCGACGGTGGAGGCGGCCCCGGCTGCGAGATTCGTGGCGGTGGTCCTGGTTGCGACGCCCGGGGTGGCGGTTTTGCCCGGTGAATGTGGACCGGAACGCCGTCTTCGCCGTCAGTAATGCGGGGCAGGCCCCGTTGCGATTCGCGCATCGTCGCAGCCACCGCGGCGCGCGGAAGCGGGATGTTGAGCGAAGGCAGGCTCACCGGTGCAATGCGGCCGAAGGCCATCGCCATTTGTCGCGCGTTCGGAAAACGCTGGTCTGGATCGCGCGCGAGGGCACGGATGAAAAAGCGGTCGAGCTCTGGTGGCAGGTCGGGGGCCAGTGAGGTTGCCAGGGGTACCGTCTCTGTGCAGATTTTGACGATGACGTCAGCAGCGGTGGTGCCATTGAAAGGCAGCTCTCCGGTCAGCGCCTTGAAGAGGATGACGCCGAGCGACCACAAGTCGGCGCGCTGATCGACATGGGAGACGCCGCGGGCTTGCTCGGGCGCCATGAATTGTGGTGTCCCGAGGATGGCGCCTTCCTTGGTGTCGGCGTCGAGCACCTCGGCTGCGTCGATCTTGGCAACACCAAAATCGAGAACCTTGATGAGCTCCTCCTCGCGCTGACGGACCATGAAGATGTTCCCGGGCTTCAGGTCGCGATGAACAATCCCGATGGCGTGCGCCTCACTGAGCGCTTTGGCGGTCTGCGCCATGATGTTCCCAGCTGCCTCGAGCGATATGCGTTTGCGACGACGCAGGCGGGCGCGGAGATCTTCACCCTCGAGCAGCTCCATCACGATGTAGGGACACTGACGTTGTTCCTCGATGCCGTAGTCGTACACCTGGACGACATAGGGGCTGGACAACTTGGCCACGGCCATGGCCTCACGCTCGAAACGCGTTTGGGCATCCGAAGAGGTCGCGTAGCTACTGACCATCAGCTTGAGGGCCACGGGGCGCTTGAGCTTTTCGTCGCGCCCTGCCCACACTGATCCCATCCCGCCACGCGCAATCTGGCGCTCAAGGCGGTAACGACCTCCAATGACAGTGCCCTCTCTAAGGGCGTGGTGCTCTTGCAGCATGGCTGCCCGCTCTTAGCGTACGGCCACTAGGCTCGTAACTCAAGCCAGTGACACGACAAACACCTGATGCTGCAGTGCATCAATGCGTCAACAGCGCTTTGAGCGCCAAGCCCTACCAGACTAGGAGAAAACCCTTCGCCGACCTGACGAAACGGGGTCTGGCTTTGGCCGCATTCGAGTCGCTGGGCGGCGAGGTCTGGTTCGATGTTACGAGCAAGATGATGCCTGTGGTCAACAGGCTTGCTCCTGCCACGAGGGCGGCGGTCGAAGTGGTGCGCAGCAGCCCGAATGTGTCGACGCCGTCGTGCTGTGCGGGCAAGCAGTTGAAGTCGGGGCAGCTGGTTTGCAGCTCGTCTTGCTTGGCCAACGCGAGTCCGCCTGTGATGGCTCCGCCGATGACGGCCCCGCCCCCAAGTGCAACACCAACCCAGCCGAGTGCAGGTTGCCAGTTTGATGACTGCGTAGTCGGTGCAAGCGTTTGCTTGGGCTTCGGGAGCGTTTGCTTGGGCTGAAGCTCTATGAGCAGCTCCATGCTGGCCCCTTCGGCGATCGTGAAGCGCTTGCTGAAACGATCCTCGCCGCGGCGGGCTTCGAGGTGGTGCGTTCCCGGATCGATGGGTTGGTTCACGCCTAGCAGCGCCGCGGGGACGGGCTTGCCGTCGAGCTTGATTGAGAGCTCTTGGGTCGAAGTGTCCTGGGCGGGTTGAATCAACTTGATGTGGCCAATACGGGCCTGAAGCGCGAGGTGCTCGCTTGCGGCGTCGGCTTTGGCCTTGTGAAAGAGCGCTCTGGCGTCGTCGGCCACCGACATTCGCGAGACGTCGAGCAGCTGCTCGGAGCCCTCGACCAGCCGCCCGAGCTCGACCAAACAGCGTCCCCGCCACAGTCCAGTGGTCGTGAGTCTCACAATCGCGTGCGCGCGGCTGAAGCGGTCCAGCGCAGCCGCGTATTCGCCTTTGCGAAAAAGCACGACGGCTTCCTTGCCGAGCGCACGCGCCGCGCTCCGCTGGGCCGGATCGATGGGCTCGGCGGCTCGCGCTGTCGTGAACGCAGCGCACCAGACGGCGACCATGATGCCCAGGGTGCAGGCGCGCCGAAACCACGGCCAGCTGGGTACAGTGCTCGACATCGAAATCAGTCCGCTTGTTACCTCAAGGCCTTGGAACTTGCACGTCGCTGACGATGGCGAGCTCGACCATACATTGGACCGCGCGCCGCGTTTCATCGTCCTGGCGGTCGAAATGCACGGCGAAGCCTACCCCGTCGCCGCCTCGGTGGATGCGGGCGATTTTTCCTCGCACCGTGAGATCGTCGTAGCCCTCGATGCCCATGATGCCGAGCTCTACGTGTCTGTCCAGCTCCATCCAAACGGGCGGCTCGAGGCTGCCGAGCAACACCAACACACCCGAACGGCTGATGTTGCCCAAATCCAAGACGAAGTCGACCTCGGAGCGGCGGACGTGAACTTGAGCCATGAGCGCGTAGCGTGGATGGGCGCGGCGCTCGGAGGGTAGGGGAGGGGGTTTGGCCACAGGCCATCATAGCTCGTGGCTGGAAACCTGAAGAGCAATCTTCGATAGCCAAGCATGATACGCTCGGGCTCGAGATCAGGCCGGACGCAGGATGAACTACGAAGACACACCGAAAGTTACGCTGATTGGCGCGAGCGACGAGCTGAGCGAAGCCGTGCGTGAAGCGTTCGATGGCCACGCCGAGCTGGTGGTTGCAGAACCATCGGCAATGCCCGAATTCGGCCAACAGGCCGGCGGACCGCCAGAGGTTCCGATCGGGAAGGTCGTGCTGCTCACCTTGGGCCGTTTGGTGCAAAACGGCATCAGCATGGTCGACGCGCTCAAGAGCCGTCGTGGTGATGTGGCGTTCATCCTGCTCTGTTGGGAGCGGGATGCTGCGCTGGGCGAAGAGCTCGCTCGGGAAGAGGTCGACGAAGTCGTCGTGCTGCCTTTTGCGGGCGCCGACTTGTGGAACAAAGTAGAGCGCTACCTCCGCACCGAGTCCGGGCGGCCGCCCGAGTCGGTGCGTGGCTCTGGCAGGCTGGGTTCGGCTGCGCGCTTTTCGGCCGACGATCGACGTCATGCGTTTCGGGCCAACAGCGTGCCCGGCTATGACGCGACTGCGTTGCTGAAGGTGGCAGAGCGGGAGCTGCGGCTCGCGGTAGGCAACATCTCGGTCGAGAACGAAGGTTGGCCAGGTGGCATGTTGTTGACCGCCACAGAGGAGCAGACCAAGCCGCTCGAAGGTCTTCGCGCTGGAGACTTGGTGCCGCTCACGCTGACGCTGCCTGACTTCGATGGAACCGTGCACGCTGAGGCACGGATCGTCGTGCCTGCCCGCAAGCTCGCAGCGGGCAACTATGGGGTTGCGATCCAGTACCATCTCGCGTGCCCGGATGACTTCGAGCCGGTCCGCTATTTTTGGCTTGGGTGTCAGCGACGTTCGCTGTTTCCACCCGACAGTGACTGAGCTGATTGGAGCTTGAGGGGGCGTCATGACGATGATTCAGCTCGATCAAGCCAAGGCCGGTGACGTCCTTGCGGCCGACGTGTTGGACTCAGAACAGCGTTTGTTGTGCAAGAAAGGCACTGCGCTCACCGCCAGGTTGTTGGAGCGTTTCGAGCAGCTCGGCGTCAGCAGCTTGTCCGTGCAAACCGATCCGGCCGCGGAGCTTCAAGCGCGCTGCGCTGCCATCGACATGGCGCTCGACCAGCGCTTCGAAGCCGTGATTCAAGATCCGTGGATGGCGATGCTGAAGCGATGTGCGCGCCGGGCTCTGGTCGACTTCGCGTCTAACGACAGCGGAGGTGACGGCGATGACTAAGTTCAGCATCGGCGCGCTGATCCGGCGAATCGAGAACATACCTGCGCTGTCCTCAATTCACGAAGAGGTCTCCAAGTTGCTGAGCGACGAGAGCACCTCAGTTACTGACTTGGCCCGGGTGATCCAGGCTGACGCGGCGTTGACCACGCGGCTGCTCCGGCTTGCCAACGCGGCCGAGCGCGCCCGCGCCAACCAGGTCACCACCGTGTCGAAAGCGATCGTGGTGTTGGGTTTTCGCGCAGTGCGCGCGGCGGCGATGAGCACCTCGATTCTCGGCGTCATGCAGCGCTTCAACAACAAGTCGGTCGTGCCGCTGTGGCGTCACGCCTTCGTCGCAGGATGTGCGAGTCGCTTGCTTGCCAAACACCTCGGCGCGGGCGAGCCACAGGAAGCGTTCGTGCTCGGTTTGGTGCAGAACATCGGTCAGATCGTCTTGCAACTCTATGCCGCTGACCGCTACGTGCCCATCATCGCGGCCTTGCGCGATCCCACCACGGAGTTGATCGCTCTGGAGCAAGATGTGCTCGGAACCGATCATCAAGAAGTGGGCTACATGCTGGCGCGTCGCTGGCGTCTGCCCGATCTGCTCACTCAGACCGTGCTGCATCATCACACTCCGGCCGAAGCTGGTGATTATGTGACACAAGCCACCATCGTTCATCTCAGTCACGCGTTCGCGTGTGCACTCGGTTGCGATGACGGTGCGAGCTCTCTACGGCCGTTGGCTTTGAGTCCCAAGGCGGTGCGGCGGCTCAAGCTCGACGAGGAAAGCCTGGCCTCGATGCTCTATCAGGTCTTGATCGACAGCGCGGAGTTCGAGTCCTTCTTCGAGGTTGTGCGCTAGCCCGTAAGCAATACGGCGCCACTCGTTGCTGTTGGGACGCGCCGAAAGGGGCGTTTCCTTCAACGATTGAGGAATGAGCTGACCGCCAGCCGAGAAAAGAACCTCTGTGTCCCTCTTCGTGTCTCTCTGTGCGTCTCTGTGTAAGAGGATGCGCGAAGTTGCTGAAGCATCCACGCTGACGGTCAATCTAGGCTGGCTGGGTCACGCGCCGCTGGGGCGTCTGGCAGCTCGGGGCAGTCGTTGCGTGATTGGCACAGATCGGCCGAGAGCTTCATGCCACCACTCGTGAAATAGCGGCCCACCATGTTCATCATGAAGAAGCCGATGTCGAAGGTCTGCAAGGTCGTGCATCCGCAGGGATTGTCGCCTTCGGTTTCGGTGCAGGCCTCCGCGCAGGCTTTACGTGCCTTGTCCGTCATCCCGCCTGGGAAGTCGAAGCCGTGCTGTCCGGTGGGCACGTTGTAGGGGAAGATGGCGGCGGATTGTCCACCAAGCGGATCGGTGGTGTCGAAGCCGAAGCGCATCGCCGGGTTGAAGCGGGGTACTTCCTTGCCGTACATGTCGTCGCCGCCGCTGAAGTTCTCGACGTCGAGGTGGACGCCCTCTCCGGCCGAATTGGTGAAGCGTTTGAGGTTGTGTACGCCTTCGGTGGTGAAGGTGTCGATCAGTACTTGATTGGGCGGCACTTGATAGCGGTCGTCCACTTCGAGATAGTTGATCAGCCCGGAAGCGCGCCCCACCACGATGCCACCGCTGACCGGCACCGAAGTGTCGCCCATGGTGGTGATGATGAGCGAATGGGCACCGGTCGTCTCGGCGCCGCCGCGATAGCTGAGCGGATCGCGCAGCAGATGGCGCGCGAGCACCGCCGGATCTGCCGGATCCAGAACCAGCTGCCCGAGGCCGCCGAGCCGCCGGAAATCAGGGTGACCGCGGCGCATGCCCAGCCCTTGCATCAACGTGACCAAAGGCGCGCCTGCTTCGTAGGAGTCTCCCTGGTAGAAAAGGGTCTCTTCGAAGCTCTTGATAGTCGCGTAAGGCTCGACGCCTGCCCTCAGCACGCAGTCCTTGCTCGGCAGCACTTGTGGGCCTCGGTACAACGTGATTTCGACCCCGTCGCCGCGGTCGGCCTCCATGCTCACCCGAACCGTGCCCTGCGCGTTGATGAAGCCGCAGCGCCGAACTCCGTTGCTGAGGTTGTCGACCACCATGGTGTCCCAAGCTTTGACGTTGGGCACGGTGGCAAGGGTGAACGTGGCATCGCTGTTGAGATCCGTGACGATGGTCTCGATGAGCAGCTCGTCGCTGTCGGTGTCGAGCGTGCCAACTACCAAAGGCCCCATGGCCCGCAAGATGAACGCTTGGTAGACGCCCCCTTGGGTCGAACGTGGACCCATGTCGCCGTAACCTCCGCCGCCAGATACGGGTGCGATTGCCTCGATGGCGGGCTCGACGGCGCCCAGGATCATCGACATGATGCCGCCGAGGGATCCGCCGAACGCAAAGAGCGGCGAGTCGAGGCCGATGTCGACCGCGCCGTCAGCGTCGAAGTCTCCAGCGAGCTCAGGCGTGCCGTCGCCATTGACATCGTGCTTCCAGCGCAGCGTGCCGTCGAAAGAGCGAACGATGCGGGCCAGTTGCATGGTGTCGAGGGCGTACTGGCGCACCATGTCGCGGGTGTGGAACAGGTACGAGGTCCAGAAGTCGGCGCCCGAGTCCTTGGCGCCGTCGAAGTTCTGGTCGAAGGCCCGGTCGTTGAGCAGCGCGGTGCCTGCGTTGCCGATGCCGTGGCCCGCCATCAAGGCCGTGGCCAGCGTCTTTTCGCCCGTGCTGATGCCGATGCCGTGGGAGGGGCCGTCGATGCCGATGACCGCGATGCCATGCCGCGCGAAATAGCTAGACAGTTGCATCACGTCGAAGCGATTGCCGGTGTACCCGTGTCCGAGAATGACCAAGGGCGCGGGCTTGCCTTCGCCACGAACCGACACCTCTTTGCGCGGCACGGATAGCGAGAAGTAGATCGTCTCAGTGCGGGCGGTCGCGGCGCGCTGCGACAGGTCTTGTGGCCAGACTTGATCGTTGAGGCCGAGCAGCTGTCCGTCGGCGCCTTCACGGGGAAACAGCTGTGGCGACTCGTAGGTGCCGACCACGTAATAGTCCACGTAGCCGGTGCCCTCGAGGATCACGTTGAGCAGCTCACCTTCGCCCTCGCCCAGCAGCTGCGCGGAAATCTCAGCCAGCGCCGGCCGCCAAACCTCGCCGTACATCAGATGGGGCATGTTCATGTCGGGGAAGATCACCGAGTCGCGCATCGGCTCGAGGCTGGCGATCTCGGCGGGGAACTCCTCGGCCAAATGCGCTTGCGTTCCTTGGCCGTAGAGCCCATCGCGCACCGCTTGCCAATCAGCCTTGATGGTTTGTGTGGTGAACGAGAACGCAAAGGCGATGTCACCGCCTCCGAGCCCTTCTGGCAGCACCTCGAGGAGGGGTTCGAGCGCCTCGTTCTGTGCGGTGTGGTTGATGTAGGGGTAAGGCGATCCGACCGGATCACCAGCGGTGTCGAGAATGCGGCGGGTGACGACCACGGCGTAGCGGGTGCGGTCGTCGAGCGGGACCAGCGGCCGGGCGATGAGCGAGCTCGTGCTGCGCTCGTAGAAGTACATCAACGCGTCGGTGCGGCCCGCTAGGTCGTCGTCAGCTGGCTGTAGGCCGGGCAGGTAGTTCGGCTGGTCGAGGATCCCGTCTGCGTCGGTGTCTTCGGGCGGATCGAGCTTGCCGTCGCCGTCGAGATCTTCGCCTGGATCGAGCTTGCCGTTGCCGTTGACATCCTCGCCGGGGTCGAGCACGCCGTTGCGGTTCAGATCCTCGTCAGCTTCCTCGAAGAACAGGGCCATCGAGTCGCCGCGCGGATCGTTCTTGTAGTAGAGACCGCGTTTTTCGAGCACGACGGGGTAGTTGCCGTTTCCGACATCGAGGTGCTGCGCCTGGCCGAAACGTGGCGAGGCCCGGTCGATGTTGACGAGGTAGATGGCGTCATCGGACAGGTCATAGTCAGCGTCGTCATGCCGTTTGCGCACGCTTTGAACGTCGATGGGTCCCGTGAACGGTACGATGATGGGCTGCATCACGCCCCAACCATCGAGCTGATCGAGCAGCTGTCGGGTGCGGCGTTCGAAAGCCGTTGGCGCCACCATCGAGGCGTTGATGCGTCGTCCAGTCGGCGAGCTCGCATCATAGCGAGTTGCGATGTCGTTCGGCAGCGCGATCTCGGGTAGCGGTTTGGCGAAGAAGTCCATCTTCACCGTGGTTCGCGCCGGGGCTGCTGGGAGCAAGCCTTCCGCCGGTGGGGAGCAGGCCGCGAGCGATGCGCCGAGGATTGCGAGCCCTATCAAGCTTGTCGTGTTCGCCATGTCTGATCCCATCACAGTCGTGCGTCCAACATCATGCGGCTGCCGTAGACAGCCCCCAAGGTCGTGCCGTCGCGTTTTCTGAAAGCGCTGCCAGGTCGCAGTGCGCCTACCTCCACCCCGACGGTGACCTCGGCGCCGGCAAGGTTGACGCGATAGCGAACCCCACCGTCGGCTTCGGTGCCCAAGTACGATCCTGACTTCCCGCCGAGGGCGTTATGGGGGACGCCACCGGCGATTCGCGTGTTGAAGGGATCGACCGGTGTGGTCGCAGCGAACGCGAAGAGCAGCCCAGTGTAGGCTTCGAGGCCTGCGACCGGTCGGACACGCAAGCGGGGGAACAGCGCCAGTGTGTTGGTAGCGCTCCCGCGGGTGGCAATGCGCTCGAGGTCTTGCGCAGGCACACCAACCAGCGTCGGATCGCCGGCCGTGTATGTGCCACGTGCGCTTTGATCTGCAAGCACCTGGCGGAACAACAACAGACCCATCTCGTAGTTTGGGTCGGCCTTGAAGCCGTTTTGCTGCTCATCGTCGAGGTTGCGATCGCCCGATGCGTAGAGCACGTCCAGAACAGCGCCGAAGGCCTTGTAGTCGACCGCTGCTCGACCGGCCACGCCGAACTGCATCACCTCGTGCTCGGGATATTCCGGCGTGGGGGCCAGCTCGGTGGTTCCCATGATCAAGGCGGCCTCGGTGGCTAGGGAGACCTTGACGCCGCCGGTTCGAAAGCTGCTGCGTGCGGTGGCATCGAGCACCATCACGTCGGTGACGGCATCGTCCCGGCTCTTTTGGCGTCGGAACACCGCGTAGACGCCCGCCCCATGGGGCTTGCCGCGGCCGATCATGGTGGCGGCGACTATTTGCATGGCCCGATCCCCTTCGAGCAGCACGTCGTCATCGGCGAGCCAGTCGCCATCGACGATGTCGCCGCCGACAGCAGCCAGCAAGCCGTAGCTCGTGTGTGGTCCGGTAGCCAGTTGGGCGCGCAGCATGCGGTCGCCGCCGCGCGGATCGGAAAAGTACGCGCTGCCTGGTTGCCAGCCGTGGTCGCCATCGTTGGCGAGCAAGCCCATACCCCAATGGCTGGTCATCCAGCCAAGCTGCAGGTGGGCGGCCCGAGCGATTGACACGCGGGCGTAGGCTTTCCGAAGTTGGTGCTCGAGCGCCTCGGCCCCAGCAAACCCTTCTCCTCGTAGCTCAGGATCGAAGCCGAACGCACCGGTCAGTAGGTCGTGCTCGTATTCGAGCGCTAGGTTCACTGGTAGCCAGGCGCGCCCACTGTCGAAGCGCGCACCGACCCGAATGCGCGGGGTCCCGAACGCCTTGGCCGCGAGTGGCTCGTCGTCGCGGTCCAAGTCGAATGCCGTGACAGCCTCGCCGCGCGCAGCGACCCCGAGGGGCAGCTCCAGACGCATGCAGGGCGGACCGAGATCGTAGCTGAGCAATGGCCTGTGATGCTCGCGGCCGCCCAGAATGACCTGGGCCCCAGGAGGGGTCAGCGCCGGCGGTTGAGCATGGCAGGGTGGTGGTGAGGTCTTTTCCTCAGCCTGAGCCAGGCTGGGCACGACCATCATCAGAGCGAGAGGTAGCCAACAACGAGAAAAACGCATGAGCTTCAACCGCGCATCATCGCTCAGGTGCGCGCGGAGGTCGAGCGGTGCTTGCTCGTCGGCTGGCAGTGTTGGTGGATGGGGAAAACGAGGGCAAAGAGTAATATGCTCAGTGTCCATGAGCTCCGAACCCACCGCTCCTGACGCAGCAAATCCCAGTGACGGCTCCGCGGGCGCGCAGCCGCGAGGACAAGCCCCCGTGGAGGCGCAAGCGGAGCTCATCAAGCGAAGTCTCGAGCCGACCCACTATGTCGACAGCGCTCACCAGGTCGTGGTGGAGTTTGCACGCGAGGCGGTCGGTTCGTCACCGGCCAAGAACGCTTTGCCGCGCGCGGTACAGCTGTTCTACGCCGTACGTGACGGCCTTCGCTACGATCCCTACGCTTTTTCTCTAGATCCGGCGACCTACGTTGCGAGCACCATCGCCCTGAAGGACAAGGGTTTTTGCGTCACCAAGGCCATCTTGCTGACCGCCTCGTGTCGCGCCCAGAACATACCCGCACGGCTCGGCTTTGCCGACGTGCGCAACCACCTTGCGAGTGGCAAGCTGCGCGCTCTGATGGGCACAGACGTGTTCGCTTTTCATGGTTACGTCGAGATGTTGCTCGAGGGTCGCTGGGTAAAGGCTACGCCCGCGTTCGATCAGGGCTATTGCGAGCATTTCGGTGTGCGACCGCTCGAGTTCGACGGCAGCCAAGACGCGCTCCTGAGCGAGTTCAAGCCTGATGGCGCCCGCCACATGGAGTACATCCGCGATCACGGGTGTTTTTTCGATCTACCCTTCGACGGGATGATGGCCGCCTTCGAGCGGGTTTACGGCGTCAAGCGACAGCAAGACATCATCTCCCAACAATAGCGAGCAGACCAGCGGGACGATCGAGCAGGGCGGCGGCGCCGGCCTCGAGCAGCTCCTCGCGACCTCGAAAGCCCCACGTCACGCCGACCGGGAGCATGCCCGCTGCGCTGGCGGTGCGCATGTCGATCGCTGTGTCGCCCACGAACGCGCACTGCGCAGGTGAGACGCCGAGCGTCTGGGCCATCGATAGTGCCGCGGTCGGATCGGGCTTCTTGGGGATGCAAGCTTGCTGTCCCGCCCAGTTGTCACCGAAGTGAGCCGCAAATAGCTCAGCGACGATATGACCAACCATCGCGTGCGGCTTGTTGCTGAGCACGGCCAAGCGCGTGCCAGTTTGCTCGAGGGTGTCGAGCAGCGTGGTGATGCCATCGTAGGGCTTGGTGCTGATCAGCAGGTGCTCGCCGTAGTGCTTGGCGAAGGCTGCGATGATGTCGTCGAGCCGACCGTGGTGATCTGGCGGTGTGGCCAGCTTGGCGAGCACCGCTGCTCCTTCGCCCACGAAGTCAGCGATGCGGCTGACCGGGTGCGTTGGCAGCGCTCGTTCGGCCAACACGTGGTTGATCGCCGAAGCGATGTCGCCCAGCGAGTCGACCAGTGTGCCGTCGAGATCGAAGATGACGGCGTCTATCGCCCGCGTCGTCAACTTGGTAGCGGCTCGCTGGATTCGGCAGCAAGCATCCACAGTATGGCCATGCGGACGGCGACACCTGCTTCGACCTGATCGAGAATCGCGGCGGCGTTGCCGTCTGCGATCTCTGGATTGATCTCGACGCCCCGGTTGATGGGGCCTGGGTGCATCACCATGCAGTCGCTCTTGGCCAGCGCCAGCCGGTCGTGGCTCAGACCGAACTTGCGCGCGTATTCGCGGGTGCTGGGCAAAAGCGCGCCGCCGAGGCGTTCGCGCTGGATGCGGAGCATCATGGCTACGTCGGCGCCTTCGAGCGCTGGCTCGACCCGATCATGAACTTCGACGCCGAGGGCCTCGGCGAGCTCGGCTGGCAAGAGCGTGCGCGGACCAGCCATCACCACCTGGGCGCCCATGGTGTTGAGCAAATGGGCGTTGGAGCGGGCCACGCGGCTATGGGCGATGTCGCCGCAAATGGCCACGCGCAAGCCAGCCAGCTTCTTCTTGTGCCGGCGGATGGTGAAAGCGTCGAGTAGCGCTTGGGTGGGGTGGGCGTGCATGCCGTCGCCGGCGTTGACCACCGCAGCCTTGGTGTAGCGGGTCGCGTGCCAGGGTGCCCCGGACGCTGGATGACGAATGACGATCACGTCCGGGTGCATCGCCTCCATCGTCTTGATGGTGTCGCGCAGCGTCTCGCCCTTGGTGGTGCTGGAGGTGCTGCCGCTGAAGTTCACGACGTCGGCGCTGAGTCGCTTGCCGGCGAGCTCGAAGGAAGTGCGCGTACGCGTCGAGGGCTCGAAGAACATGTTCAAGACGGTCTTGCCGCGAAGCGTGGGGACTTTGCGGACTGCGCGGCGTGAGATCTCGAAGAAGGTCTCAGCCGAATCGAGAATGCGCGCGATGTCCTCGGCGCTCTGTCCTTCGGTGTCGAGCAAGTGTCGCCGGCCCGTCATTGCCCATTTCCTCCGGTCTGGACGACCTTGAACGAATCGTCGACAGCTACCACCTCGACACGACAGTCGTCGGCGACACTGGTTTGCGCTACCCAGTAGTCGGGTTGGATGGGCAGCTCTCTTCCGCCTCGGTCGGCCACCACCGCGAGCTCGATGCGGCGTGGTCGTCCGTAGTCGAGCACTGCATCGAGCGCTGCGCGTATGGTGCGGCCGGTGTAGAGCACGTCGTCGACCAAGACAATGCGCCTGCCGGCGATGTCGAAGGGGATGTGGCTCGGCCCGATCCGCGGGCTCGGTAAAGCAGTTGCCGCGTCATCCCGGTACAGGGTGATGTCGACCGAGCCGAGTTGGATGATCTGGCCCGTTCGCTGTCCAACCAGCCGGGCCAGAAGTTGGGCAATCGGCTCGCCGCCTCGGCGGATGCCCACCAGCGCAACATCGTCAGGTTTGGGATTGCGCTCGGCGATCGCTTTGGCGATTCGGTTGAGGCCATCGGCTACGTCAGCAGGCTCGACCAGAAGCTCTTCGTTCATCGCCCATCGAGGGCTACCGGTCCGAGCCGCGCGCCGCAAGCGGCCCACAAACGAAGTTGCCCTGCCCACTGAACGTATGTACAGTATCGCAATGGGGCAGCACACCCATCGACAGACCGTTGGGCCGCCCACCGATTGCCGGTGCGTGGTGTGCGGTGCGCCGCTCAGCGGTCGCTATTGGATTACCGATCATCCTCACGGTGTTCACCAGCAATGTCGCGCGTGGGAGCGTGAGCCTTTTCCGTTCGAGGACGACATCGCCCGATTGCGCCGCGTGGCGCGCGCGGTCCAGCGGGTCTGGCGTGAGGTGGTGCGTGACGGCCGCTGGGTGGCGTCGGTGAGGCGGCACTGGCCCGCCAACGCCCGCCGCCTCGCCGACGAGTGGCTCGAGCGCAAAGACCGGCTCGAGCATCACCTAGCGCGACTGCGCGATCGTTTGCGGTTGTGAGCCGCCGTCGGTGGCAAGAGTACGAAAGGGTGTAAGCCGGTCCATGTTCCTCGCGTATTGCTCAGCGCGAAGGGAGACGCTCATGAGTGGACGAAAGATGACTTTGTGCGGTGTGTTTGCGCTAGCACTGATGGCTTGTACTGGTTCGACGGATAAGGCGAAGGACACCATCGTGTCCAAGACGAAAGTCGTGGCCCAAGCGCCGAGCAAAGCGCCTGAGCTCGTCGAGCTGAGCCCAGCTGCCGCGAGCAAGTTGGTGCACGCGGGCCAATCGAGCGAGCTGCTCGTCAGGGTTCGCATTGCCGTCGGGGCGATTGAGGACGTCAAACGTCCGCCGATGAACCTCGCTTTGGTGGTGGACACCTCTGCCTCGATGCAAGGAGAAGCCATCGCTCACGCGCGCAAAGCGAGCCTCACGTTGCTCGACTCGTTGTCCATGGGCGATCGTCTGAGCGTCATTACCTTCAGCTCCACAACGGAGGTGCTCTTGGATGCCGTGGTGCTCAACGAGAAGAGCGTCGCGGAGGCACGTCGCAAGCTCGAGGCGATGACGGCAAATGGCTCCACCGACATGAAAGGTGGCCTCAGTCGTGGCTTGGCGCAGCTGCAGAAACACCACACCCAACAAGGTGTCAATCGCGTCGTGCTCGTTGGTGATGGAGTGCCCAACAATTCGACCGGTTTGCACCAACTGGCACGCAGCGCGGCCCAGAGAGGCGTCTCGATCACGACCTTGGGTCTCGGGCTCGACTACGACGAAACCATGATGAGCACCATCGCGCAGCTCTCAGGCGGCAAGTTCCACTTTGTTCGCGATGCCGAAAAGGTGGCGAGCGTATTCAAGGATGAGGTGCTGCGAATCAACCGAACGGTGGGGCGCGCAGCGAGGTTGACGCTCGCTCCCGGACCTGGGGTGAGCATCGCCGAGGTCATCGGCAACAAAGCGACCCGTCGCGGTCGAGCCATGGATGTACAGGTTGGTGATCTCAGCGAAGGCGAGAGCCGTGACGTCGTAGTGCGCGTGACCTTCCCGGCGCGCAACGTGGGCTCAGTCGTCGAGCTGCTCGACGCGTTCTTGGATTACCAAGACGCAGTGCTTGGAGCAGGCGGCGTGCGGGAGCGTACCTTTGTGGCCGTCAAGGCGAGCGATGACCAACAGAAGATCGACGAAAGCCGTCAAGCGGATGTCGAGCGCTCTGCAGCGCGCGTGAAAGTTGCGGCGATGACGCTCGAGGCGATCTCGGTAGCGCGCGCCGGCAAGCTCGAGCGTGCCCGCAAAATCCTCGATGCGGCCGAAAAATTGGCGCGAGAGCGTGCTGCCGCGCTCGACGATGACGAGCTGCTCCAAAAGGCCAAAGAGATGGAGGCCCTGCGCGCCTCGCTCGTGGCCTTGGTGGCGCAACCTGTTCCGGTTCCTCGAGCAGTGCTGCGCCCCGACCGCGTTAGCGCTCCAGCGCCCAGCGCGGCGCCGCAACCTGTCCCGCCAGGGGCTGCAGAAATGGTGCGCGAGCGACACCAATCCGCGGTCGAGACGATTCAAGGCGGCTGACCACAACACCACGTTCGCTCCGCCACGCCGCCGCTCAGGCTGGCGTGGCGTGGACGCAACGCTGCGACGCGCCCGCGCCTCGAAGAGTGGGCTCGGCAGCGCCCAAGGGCCCGATCTCGGAGCGAGAAACCACCGGCACGATGGCTGCAGCTGTGCTGCCCATGAAGAACCAACGATACGTGCTCGGGTTGGTGCTGGCGGTTGCTGCTCCAGCTGTTTTGATTGGCTGTACAGGCAGTAGCGCCGAAACCATCGCGAAGACTACAACTACCTCGACCAGCACGAGTGGCAGCACTGGCACAGGAGGCGCTGCGGGCGGCGGCGGCCAAACGAACGTCGGCGGAAACCATGGAAGCGGCGGAAACGGAGCTGCCTTGCCATGGGAATGTCAGCCGCGCGTCGCCGACAACCCGCGCGACTTGCTCGACACCGATGCGCTGAAGGCGATGAGCTTGGACGCCCTCGGCTGGACGACGATTAGCGACGAGACCGATCCGAGCGGTGTGCGAATCATCGTGGGTAACTGGAGCCCAGGCGCGTTTTGCACCTTCGACAGCAAGGGCAACCCCACGAACATTACCCTGCAATCGGCAGCAGAGCTGTACGTGCCGCCCGGTTATCCCAACGTCTCTGCAGCCGGCTATGGCAAGGGTGTGGTAGCAGC